>NZ_JBFTMR010000002.1:0-348072 GCF_056397065.1 Arthrobacter sp. 05N428_2
ACTACAGCGCTACTACGACGAAAACCCCGAACGATTCCGCCAACGACCCATCACACCAGCCCCCGCCCGCCACGCAGGGATCAACCTTCCCGCAACAAAAACACCCACACAGCAAACCCAATGACTCCACACAGCTTGACAATCTGCGGGGAGGCAGGATCTGCGGGAGGGTCGGGTTGGGGGCGGCAGGATCTGCGGGAGGGTTGCGGAAACACTCCCGCGCCGAGTCGATAAGCTAGAAGGCATGACTTCCGAAGCCCTCACTGCCCCCGTCATCCGCGCCGATGGCCGCACCCCGGACCAGCTCCGCCCGATCAGCATCACCCGCGGCTGGTCCAAGCAGGCCGAAGGCTCGGCCCTGATCGAGTTCGGCAACACCCGGGTGCTCTGCACGGCGTCGCTGACCGAAGGCGTGCCGCGCTGGCTCAAGGGCGAAGGCCGCGGCTGGGTGACCGCCGAGTACGCCATGCTGCCGCGCGCCACCAACACCCGCTCCGCCCGCGAGTCCGTGAAAGGCAAGATCGGCGGCCGCACGCACGAGATTTCCCGCCTGATCGGCCGCTCGCTGCGCTCCATCATCGATACCAAGGCGCTGGGCGAAAACACCATCGTGCTGGACTGTGATGTGCTGCAGGCCGACGGCGGCACCCGCACCGCGGCGATCACCGGCGCCTACGTGGCCCTGGCCGAGGCCATCCGCTTCGCCCGGGAGAACAAGCTGATCGCGCGCAACGCCCAGCCGCTGGTCGACACGATCGCCGCCGTCTCGGTGGGCATCATCGACGGCGTCCCGATGCTGGACCTGCCGTACGTGGAGGACGTCCGCGCCGAGACGGACATGAACGTGGTGGTGACCGGATCGGGCAAGTTCGTCGAGGTCCAGGGCACCGCCGAGGGCGCCCCGTTCGACCGCGACGAGCTCAACAAGCTGCTGGACCTGGCCCTGCTCGGCACGGAGCAGCTCGCCGCCATCCAGCGCGAAACCCTGGCCGAAGCCCCGTGACGGCAGGCCAAACGGAAAAGAGGCCCGCGCCGGCTCCCGTGTTGGTCCTGGCCACCCACAACCAGGGCAAGCTCAGGGAACTGCGCGAGCTGCTGCGCGGGCAGCTGCCCGGCGTCGACGTCGACACCCAAGTGGTGGACGCCGGCGCTGTCGGAGCTCCCGACGTCGCCGAGACCGGTGTGACCTTTGCCGAGAACTCGCTGCTCAAGGCGCGGGCCGTGGCGGCTGCCACCGGCCTGGTCGCGATCGCTGACGATTCCGGCCTGGCCGTGGACGTCCTGGGCGGGGCGCCGGGGATCTTCTCGGCGCGCTGGGCCGGGCGGCACGGGGACGACGCCGCGAACCTGCGGCTGCTGCTGGACCAGCTCTCGGACGTGCCGGACGACTTCCGCGGCGCGGCGTTTGTCTGCGCCGCGGCGCTGGCCGTCCCGGCCGTGGCCGGCGAGGAAGCCCGGGAAGTGGTGGAGTACGGCCAGCTGGAGGGAACGCTGTTGCGCGAGCCGCGTGGGACCGGCGGCTTCGGCTACGACCCGGTGCTCCAGCCGAGCGGCCTGGACCGCAGCTGCGCCGAGCTCAGCCCGGAGGAGAAGAACGCCATCAGCCACCGCGGCCACGCCTTCCGCGCATTGCTGCCCGCGATCGTCGCGGCGCTGGCGGGGGAGTAACCGCCCCCGACGGGCCGGCATGCCGGCCGGGGGGAGCCTGCGCTACGGCGTCTTGCGCTCTTCCTCCGGCTCGTGCTCCTCGATGAATTCCTCGACGACGTCGGTGCCGTACTTTGCTGCCTGGCGCTTGGCGATCAGGCCGCGGAGCAGTTCGATGCCGATCGGAATCACGGAGAGCAGCACGATCACGATGAAGATGATGTCCAGGTTGTCGCGGACCCACGGCACCTTGTCGCCCAGCAGGTAGCCCAGCAGTGTAACGCCGCCGCCCCAGAGCGTCGCACCGATCACGTTGTAGACGAAGAACTTCCGCTTGCTCATCTGCGCCACGCCGACGATCACCGGGACAAACGTCCGGATGATCGGGACGAAGCGGGCCAGGATGAGCGCCTTGCCGCCGTGCTTTTCGAAGAAGGCGTGGGCGCTTTCAACGTTCTCTCGCTTGAAGAGCCGGGAATTCGGCTTATTGAAGATGGCCGGACCGGCTTTGGACCCAATCAGGTAGCCGGCCTGGTTGCCGATGATCGCGGAAACGACAATCAGCGCCGCGAACGCCCAGATGTTGAACTTGATCGTGCCCGTCGCAACGAGCAGGCCCGCCGTGAACAGCATCGAGTCGCCGGGCAGGAAGAACCCGATCAGCAGCCCGGTCTCCGCGAAGATGATGCCGCAGACCAGCACGACGACCCACGGCGCCAGGGCCGGGTCGGCCAGGAAGATCTGGGGGTTGAGCCAGTCGGGGAGGAAGGAGGCCAGGTGCGGCTGGACCGGACCGGCGCCTCCGAAGGTGGTCACGGCGAATTCGTGCAGGCTAAAAGGGTTCACCCATCAAGGGTACTTGACGGGCCTGGGCCGGTTCCGGCGGTAAGGTGGCTGCGTGGGTTTGGACTTTACGGCGATTGACTTCGAGACCGCTAACGGCTTCCGCGGCTCGCCGTGCGCCGTCGGCCTGAGCAAGGTGCGCGACGGCGTCGTCGTCGAGGAGGCCTCCTGGCTGATGCGGCCGCCGGCGAACCACGACGTGTTCGACCACCACAACGTCCGCATCCACGGCATCCGGCCCGAGCAGGTGGCCGGCCTGCCCCGGTTTGGCGAGCTGTTCCCCGAGATCGGCGCCTTCATCGGCGACGACGTGCTGGCCGCCCACAACGCCGCCTTCGACCTCGGCGTGATCCGGTCCGGCCTGGAGGTTTCCGGACTGCCCGGCCCCGCCTACGACTATGTGTGCACGGTGATGCTGTCCCGGCGCTGCTATTCGTTGGTGTCCAACTCGCTGCCGTATGCCGCCGAGGAGGCTGGCGTCCCGCTGCTCAACCACCACGACGCCGCCGAGGACGCCCGGGCCTGCGCCGGGATCCTGATTGACATCGCGGCCCGCAACGGCGCCGCCAGCATCGGGGAGCTGTACCTTTCGCTGGGACTGGCCGTATCCCGGCAGCCGGCCTTCGACCCGCGCCGCGACCCGCTCTCCAAGGCCACCAGGTCGGCCGTCGAGGCGCTCGCCGCCGGCCAGGGCCCGGCTTCCGCGAACCGGGCGTTCCGGCCGGGCTGGCCGGAGGAGGGAGCCAACCCGGAGCCCAACGCCGGGGCCGAACCAGACCACCCCCTGTTCGGCCAGACCGTGGTGTTCACCGGCGAACTGGCGATTCCGCGGCCTGACGCGAAGCTGCGCTCCGCCGAACTCGGCGCCCGGCCGGAAAGCCGGGTCACCGCCCGTACCACGGTCCTGGTGGTGGGGGACGGCTTTGTCGCCGCGGACCTGCGCTCGGGCCGCCTGACCGGCAAGGCGCGGCGGGTCCTGGAACTGCATGAACGCGGCCAGCAGATCGAGGTCCTCTCCGAGGGGGAATTCCTGCAGATGGTGGGCGGCCACGTGGCCGCAGCACCGTCCGCGCTGGCCGGCTAGGACATTTCGGTCACACGGCGCAACAATCGTTTCGTCCCAGTCCCGCCGCTCCTAGCCTTGGACGGTGAGCAAACTGATCTCTTCACCGGCCCGCGCGGCTCAGGTTCCGGCTGCCGGGCCGCAGGTCGGCATCGACTGGCGCAAGGTCTTCGCCTTCCCCAACCCGGTGAACGAGTACTCCGCGCGGATCACCGCGGCCCTGGTGGTGCTGTTGGCACTCGTGACCCTGCTGACCGGCGTGGGCTGGGGACTGGCGGTCATCGCGGGCGGCTTCTGGCTGCGGGTGCTGTTCGGCCCGCGGATCTCGCCGTTCGGCGTGCTCTCGGTCAAAGTCCTGACGCCGCTGCTGGGCAAGAAGCGGCTCGTTCCCGGGCCGCCGAAGCGCTTCGCGCAGGGTATCGGCGCGGCCATGTCCACGGCCGCCGCTGCCCTCTTCGCCGCCGGCCTGGCACCGGCTGCCTGGATTATGCTGGCGGTCCTGATTGTGGCCGCGTCCCTGGAGGCCTTCGCCGGTTTCTGCCTCGGCTGCGCGGTCTTCGGACTGCTGCAGCGCCGCGGCCTCATCCCGGAAGATGTCTGCGAAGCCTGCAACAACATCTCGCTCAGGCGCCCGTAACCGCCGCCAGCCGTGCCGCCATGCCCCGGATCAGCTCGGGGGCCTCGAGCGCGGCCAGCCAGTCCGCGGGCAGGCACTGCTCGCCGTAGTGGGCCCCCAGGATGTTGCCCGCGATCGACGCGGTGGAGTCGCTGTCACCGCTGTGGTTCACCGCCACCGCAATCGCGGCCCGAAAGTGGTCATCCGGGCCGGCAGCCGCCGTCGTCTCCGGGGCGGTGGCCAGCACGGCGTAGAGTCCGACGGCGAGTGCCTCCTCGGCTACCCACCCCTCACCCAGCTGCCGCACCAGGTCCTCGGCGCCCAGCAGGCCGCCGTCGTCCGTTGCGCTGGCAGCGGCGAGCCGAACGGACGCCGTCAGCCGTCCGACCAGCGCCGGATCGGGTTCCTCGGCTCTCGGCAGCCGGCCCTCCTGCAGCTGCGCAAGTGCGACGGCGGCCGCCTCGTGCAGGCCGCCGCCGTTGGCCAGGGAATGGATCAGCAGGCTGAACACTCCGGCGCTCTGTCGGGCCGAGGGGTGTCCGTGGGTCAGCGAGGCCGCGTCCGCGCTCATCTTGTAGACCGCCTCGGCCGGGATGTTCGGAATCAGTCCGAACGGGGCCGAGCGCATCACGGTGCCGCAGCCCTTGGAGTCCGGGTTGACCGGCCGGTAGACCGTGCCCATCTCCCCGGTGGCGAGACCGCTGAGGCAGGCGTTGCCCGGCGCGCGGCGGTGCCGGAGTACCTCATGGCCGTCAATCCAGCGCGGCGGCTGGAACGGTGYGGAGTCCGGGAGGGCCTCGCCTTGGCTGCCGAGCCAGCGCAGGTACGCGAGCCAGAGGCAGGCGTTCGTGTCAGCCGCTACCCCGGAGTTGGCCCACTCGAGCGCCTCCAGTAGGCCGTCCACCGTGTACAGCGTCATCTGCGTGTCGTCGGAGAAGTGGCTGCCGCCGCCGAGCTCCTCGAAGTCCCGCAGCCCGTCCGGCCCGAAGGCAGCCCGGATCTGGTCGATGCCATCGAACTCCACCGCGTAGCCCAGCGAGTCGCCCAGCGCACCGCCCAGCAGGCAGCCGTGGATACGGGACCGAGGGGACGGTGCGGCGGACGCTGCCGTGGTGCTGCCGGGGTCAATGCTCATGCGGTCAAATTTACCCCGGTGCTGCGCCCGAAGCGGAAAGCGGTCCGGCAGGCGCCGGCCGCTGCCGGTAGGGTGCTGTTGGCGCCGTCTTCGGCAGGGCGCCCTGATCGCGGACAAGGGATACGGCAGGAGACGGATGCGCGAACCAGCGTGGCGGAAGACCGGCAGCACGCCCGACTACAGGTTTTCATTGGCCAATGAGCGGACGTTTCTGGCCTGGATCAGGACCTCGCTGGCCCTGATCGCGGGCGCGCTCGCCGTTGACCAACTGGCGCCGGGAATCGCGCCCGGCCCGGTCCGGGTGGTGCTGTGCGTCGTACTGGCCATGATCGGCGCCGGGCTCGCGGCGCTTTCCTACCGGCGCTGGGGGCGGATGGAGGCGGCAATGCGGAACCACCGCGAACTGCCGTTCTCCGGCGTGCTCCTGGTGATGACGGTGGGTGTGGCCGCCGCGGCGTTCGTCGTGGCCGGACTGATCCTGCTGGCCGGTTGAGCACCCCGGCGCCCCGGGACCCCGGCCTCCAGCCAGAGCGGACCTCCCTCGCCTGGCGGCGCACCCTGCTGGCCCTCGTCGTCGTCGACCTGCTGATCTGGCGGAGCTGGGCGCACGACGGCGGACCGGCGTCCGGCGTCGACCTCCGGGGCTTGAGCGCCCTGACTGCAATGGCGGCCACCGTCGTGCTGGCCGGCTGCGGACTCGTGCGGGGCCGCGAGCTGCGCCGTGGATTCGGGGCGCCCCCGGCGGTCCTGATGCGGTGCGCCGCGGCCGCCGTGATGGCCCTCGCCGGGAGCACGGTCGCCGCGCTGGCGCTCGGCCGCTAAGCTCAGACCCAGCCGACGTCCAGACTCCGCTGGGAGACTTTTCCCGGCAGCAGACCCCCAAGCGAAGGAACTCCAAGAACATGACGATGCCAGTGCCGGCCTCCGAGCCGCGCGGTGCCCAGCCGTCCACCGTCCTCGACGACAGGCAGCCCGGCTTCATCGCCCGGCTCTCCGCCGAGGCCCTCGGGACCCTGTTCGTCGTGGTCGTCGGCCTGGGCGTGGCGCTGTTCGCCATTCCGCAATACAACCCTATTCCCTCCTCGCTGGCGGCCGGCCTGGCCCTCACCGCGGCCATGCTCGCCTTCGGCTATTTGTCCGGCGGCCACTTCAACCCGGCGGTGACGGTGGGCAACGCGATCGCCGGCCGGATCAGGCCGGTCGAGGCCGCCGCCTACCTCGGCGCGCAACTGGTGGGCGCCCTGCTCGGGGCCCTGGCGCTGTTTGGCGTGCTGCGCACCGTGCCCAAGCTCAACGGCACGCAGGCGGCCTTCGACACGGTGGCGGCCGGCTTCGACGCGCGCTCGGTCATCCAGGCCCCGCTGGCCGGCGTCCTGCTGGTCGAGGTGCTTGGGACGGCCCTGCTGGTCGCTGTGTACCTTGGCACCACCGCGGGACGCAATCCGGCCAGGGCGGCGGCGCCGTTCGCCGTGGGCCTGACCATGGCCGTGCTGCTGCAGTTGGGCCAGAGCATCGGGAACGCCCCGTTCAACCCGGCCCGCGCCACGGCCTCCGCGCTGTTCAGTAACCCGGACGCGCTGGGCCAGCTGTGGCTCTTCTGGGTGGCGCCGCTGGTCGGCGCGGCCGTTGCCGGGCTGGTATTCCGTGGCTTTGCCCAGACCCCGGTGCGGGCCCGCGCGGGTTCCGCCGACCAGCAGTTGGAGGATGCGGGGTCCGCCGACGCTGACGACGACGACCTTGGCGGCCTCGATGACCTTGATCACGTCGACGACGTCGACAGCGCGCCGGCCGCACCGGCCGTCGCAGCAGTCAGGGAGACGGCTCCGGCCCGCTCCGATGAGGCCCGCGACTTCTTCGACAAGCGCACCCCGTAAGGTTCCTGGCCGTCCTCGCCGGGCCGCTGCGCATTCCTGTCGGTGGCAGCCGCTAGCGTAGACGTATGCGGTTATTGCACACCTCGGACTGGCATTTGGGCCGGTCGTTCCACGGCGTCGGGATGCTCGACGCCCAGCGCGCCTTCGTCGACCAGTTGGTCGGCGTCGTCCGCGGGCAGGCAGTCGATGTGGTGCTGATCGCCGGCGACGTCTACGACCGCGCACTGCCCGGCGTCGACGTCGTCGGCCTGCTCGACGACGCCCTGGTGCGGTTGACCGGCGCCGGGGCGAAGGTGGTRCTGACCAGCGGCAACCACGATTCGGCCATCCGGCTCGGCTTCGCGTCCCGGCTGCTGGAACGCGGGGGAGTGCACCTGCGCACCCGGCTCGCCGAGCTGGACACGCCCCTGCTGCTGCCGCTCTCCGATGACACCGAAGACACCGACCAGGACAGCGGGCCGGTGCTCGCGATCTACGGCATCCCTTGGCTGGAACCCCGGCTGGTCGCCGGGCAACTGGGCGTCGAAACCGCCAGCCATTTTGAGGTGACCCGCGCCGCCACGGAGCTGATCCGTGCCGACATCGCGGTCCGGTCCACGTCCCGAACCGTCCACTCCGTCGTGCTGGCCCACACCTTCGCCAGCGGCGGGATCAGTTCCGACAGCGAACGGGACCTGAGCATCGGCGGGGTCGGCGCCGTGCCGCTGGATCTCTTCGACGGCTTCAGCTACACCGCCCTGGGCCACCTGCACGGCCGGCAATCCCTCTCGCCTGCCGTGCGTTATTCCGGTTCGCCGCTGGCCTACTCGTTCTCCGAGGCGAAGCACCGAAAGGGCGGCTGGCTGATCGACGTGGATGCCAGCGGCGTCACTGCCGTCAGCGAAGTGCTGTGGGAAGCCCCGCGCGCACTTGCCGTGCTCCGCGGCAAACTGGACGAGCTGCTCACCGGCGAGGAGTTCGGCTGGGCGGAGGGCGCCTATTGCCAGATCACGCTGACCGACCCGCAGCGCCCGTCCCAGGCCATGGAACGGCTGCGCGCACGCTTTCCTGACACCCTCGTCCTGGGCTTCGACCCCGAAGGGGCCTCGGCCTCGGCCAGGACCAGCTACAGCAGCCGGCTGGCCCAGGCCGTGGACGACCTCTCGATCTGCTGCGGCTTTCTCGAGCATGTCAGGGGCCGCGGCGCCGACGCGGCCGAATCCGCCGTCCTGGCCGAAGCGCTCGAGACCGTGCGGCTGGAAGGGGTGTCCCGGTGAGGATCCACCGCCTGGAAATCTCCGCGTTCGGCCCCTTTGCCGGCACGGAGTGCATCGACTTCGACCGGCTCAGCGCGCACGGACTCTTCCTGCTCAACGGTGCCACCGGGGCGGGAAAGACCAGCGTCCTCGATGCCATCTGCTTCGCCCTCTATGGCTCGGTGCCCGGCGCCCGCCAGGAGGGGAAGCGGCTGCGCAGTGACCACGCCGACGCCGCAGCCGAGCCGCGTGTGAGTTGCGAGTTCTCCGCCAAGGGCAGGCACTTCGAAGTGACCCGGACGCCGGCCTGGAACAAGCCCAGCGCGCGGGGCAAAAACGGCTTCACCGAGCAGAAGGCCAACACGCTGCTGCGTGAGCGGGTGGACGGCGACTGGGTGGAGAAGTCCGGCCGCAACGACGAGGCAGGCGCGGAGATCACGGCCCTGCTGGGCATGGACCGGGAGCAGTTCACCCGCGTGGTGATGTTGCCGCAGGGCGACTTTGCGGCCTTCCTGTGCTCCAAGGCCTCCGACCGGCTGGTGCTGCTCCAAAGCCTGTTCGGCACCCAACGCTTCGAAGCTGTGGAACTGGAACTGGGCCGGCGGGCCGCTGCCGCCCGCACCGAGGTGGAAACCCTCAACGGCCAGCTGGAGCTGCTGCTGGCCCAGGCCGAGGCGGAAACCGCGGGCCTCGGCCTGGAACTCGACGCGGCGCCGGGCCGCGAGGACGCCGACCGGCTGCTGGCCTGGCTTGAGGCCGCTGCTGCCTCGACAGCCGGCGACCGGCAGGCCGCGGCGGCCGAGGCCGAGCGCGTGGCCGCGGACCTGGCCGCCCGGCTGGAGGCGGCGGCGGCGCGCGCCGCCCGGCAGGCGAAACTGGGGGCCGCCGAACACCGCAAGGCCGACGCCGAGGCGGGCGCCCCGGAGCTGCGGAACAAAGCCATGCGGCTGGAACAACACCGCAAAGCCGAGGTGCTCGGTGGCCAGCTGCAGGCCGTGGACAGCGCCCGGGCCGCGGAGGAACGGGCTGACTTGGCCGCCGAGGCGGCGGCCGCTGAGCTGCGGGCAGCGGCGCTGAGCGACCCCGAGCTCGCCGCGCTCCCGGACCTGTTGCCGGGCGCCCCGCCGGGCGCAGGGGCCGCGCTTCCGGGCCGCGGTGCGCCGCTTGACGGATCCGTGCTCCGGAACGGGCTCGCCCGGCTGCGCTCGCTCCAGGCCGTACTGGAAGAACGGCTGCCGGACGAGGAACGGCTTGCTGCGCTGCTCACCCGCGGCACCGAATTGCAGCGCAGCCTGGACGGGCTGCACACGGCAAGCCGCTCCGGAGCCGCCGTCCTGGCGACCCTGCGCGCAGAATCGGCGGCGCTCCTTACCGCCTTGGCCCCGCTCGAGGAGCTTGCCGCGGAGCTCCAGCTGCGGACCAAGGAGGCCGCCGCCGCGGACGAGCTGGTCGGCATCGTTCGCAGGCACACCTCGGCCGCGGAAGGCTGTGCGCGCATCGCCGAGCGGCACCGCCACGCCCGCGACCAGCACCAGGACCGCCGGCAGCGCTGGCTTGACCTGAGGGAGGAGCGGCTGGCCAATGCCGCCGCGGAACTCGCGGCCCAACTGCTTCAAGACCAGCCGTGCCCGGTCTGCGGCAGCCCCGAGCATCCTGCCCCCGCTCCGGCTGCGGCGTCCGCCCTGGCCATCGCCGAGGCCGAAAAGACCGCCCAGGATGCTGCCGAAGCCGCAGAGACCGTGCTCTCGGCGTTGGAACGCGAGCTCGGCGAAGCCCAGCAAGACCTCGCCGTGCTGGCCGCGCAGGGCGGCGACACCGACCCCGGCGTTGCCAGCGCCGACGCAGCGCTGGCGAAGACGCGGGCCGCCGAAGCCGCCCGCGCCGCCACCGACCTGGCGGCCAACCGGGCTCGGCGGGCCGAGCTGGACCAGGAGATATCTGCTGCTGAACAAGCCCAAACCGTCGCCGCTGCGGGGATCGCCCACGCGGTGTCCGCCCTCGGTGAGGTGCAGCTGCAGGCTACCGGCCTCGAGGGCGCCTTGGCGGGCCTGCGCTCCGGGCACGCGAGCCTGGGGGCGCGCCTTGACGCAGTCCACGGCACGACGGCACTGCTCGAGCGCGCCGATGCGGCCGCCAGCGCCCTCGAACAGGCCCGGGCACGGGCCGCGGAAGCCAGCGCGCAGCTGGATCAGGCCCTGCCTGCCTCCGGATTCGACTCTGCCGCTGCGGCCCGCGCGGTGCTGCTTCCGGCCGCCGACGCGGCCGGTTTGGAAGCGGCGCTCCGCGCCGGGCAGGACGAAGCGGCCCGGCTTGAGGAACTCTTCGCCGGCGAAGAACTCGGCCAGGCCGCCCGTGAGCTGGCCGCTGACGGCCCTGCAGACCCGGGCGTACTCGATCAGCTCCGGACCGACTCCGCCGCGGCCGAACGCAACGCCCGCGAGGCGGTGCTCGCCTCCGGACTTGCCGGGAAATCGGTGCGGACGCTGGGCGGAATTTCCGCCAAGTACGCCGAACAAGCCGACGCCGGCCGAGGTCCCCGGGAACAGGCGGCGCTGTGGACTGCCGTGGCCGACGCGGCACGCGGCGGCGGCGACAACACTTACCGCATGAGCCTGAACAGCTACGTGCTCGCCGCCCGGCTGGAGCAGGTCGCGGCAGCGGCCTCGGAGCGGCTGATCGGCATGAGCGACGGCCGGTACACCCTGCAACACACCGACGCCAAGGCAGCCCGCGGCCAGAAGTCCGGGCTGGGACTGGAGGTCGTGGACCAGTGGACCGGCCAGCGCCGGGATACCGCCACCCTGTCCGGCGGGGAGTCGTTCATGGCCTCGCTTGCCCTGGCCCTGGGCCTCGCCGACGTAGTGCAGATGGAATCCGGCGGTGTGGACATCGAGACCCTGTTCGTGGATGAGGGCTTCGGCAGCCTCGACGAGCAGTCCCTGGAACAAGTCATGGACGCCCTCGAAGGACTCCGTGACGGCGGCCGGGTGGTGGGTCTGGTCAGCCACGTGGCCGAAATGAAGCAACGGATCACCACTCAATTGCAGGTGGTCAAGGGCCGCAACGGATCCACCCTGCACATCTCCGATGACGGGCAGGCCTGAGACGGGCCGTTCGGCTGCACGTTCGGCTACAATTGGAGGTTACCGGGTCGCGCGCATCGGGAGGGGGGACGATGCGCACTATCGAACGAACCCGGAACCATGAATCCTTCTCCGTCGTCCCCGACGTCCCTTGCCACTGATGCCGCAGCAGCCCCGGAGCCCGCGCACGCCCCCGAGGCGCCCAGCAGCCGCGGCCGCTTCGCCCRGTTGCCACTGCTGGCCGGCCCGAGCTTTATCCCGCTGGGGCTCTTCGCCCGTCTTCCGTTGGCCATGCTGACCGTCGGCGCGCTGACCCTCGTGACCGCCGTAACCGGATCCTACGCGGTGGGCGGCGCCGCAGCCGGTTCCGTTGGGATCGGCTCGGCCCTCGGCGCCCCCGTACTGGGAGCCCTTGCGGACCGGCTGGGCCAGCGCCCCGTCCTGCTCTTTGCCGCCGTCTTCAATACCGCGGCAGTGACCGCCCTGATCTTCGCCGCGTACCTGGTGCCGGGTGCCCAGGAAGTGACCGCCGCCGTGCCGGTGCTCGCTGCCGCGTTGGTGGCCGGAACGAGTTGCCCCCAGGTCGGCCCGCTGGCCCGGGTCCGCTGGATGGCGCTGAGCTCCCGCACCGGCGCCGACGGCGGTCAACCCGGCGATCTGGACACCGCCCTGTCCTATGAGAGCACCGCCGACGAACTGACCTTCGTACTGGGTCCCGCGCTGGTGGGAATCCTGGCCAGCCTCATCACGCCGTGGCTGCCGCTGGCCGTGGCCGCCGCGCTCACCCTCACCCTGGTCCCGGCCTTCGCCGTGCACCCGACGCACCGCGCGGTGCCGCGCACCCCGGCGCGGACCGGCGTGAGCGCGGCCGCCGAGCGGCAGCGCCGGAAAGCCCTGACGATGCCGCAGCGCGCGGCCGGCTTCGCCGCCGTCGGGCTGCCGGTCCTGGCCATGGTCTGCATGGGAACCTTCTTCGGCTCGACCCAGACCTCGCTGAGTGCCTTCTCGGCCGGCTTCGCCAGCCCGGAGGTGGCGGGACTGCTGTACGCGGTGATGGGACTGAGCTCCGCCGCCGCGGCGCTGTCGGTGGCGTACTGGCCCCGGCGCTTCGGCATCCCGGCCCGCTGGTTGGCGTGCGCGGCCCTGATGGCCGGACTCGCAGCCCTCCTGCTGCTGCCCTCGACCGCGCTGCCGATGATCCTCGTGCTGCTGGTCCTGGGCCTCCCGGTGGGTCCGCTGATGGTCACCGTGTTCGCCATCGGCGGCATCGTGGCCCCGGCCGGGAAACTCGGCACCGTGATGACGGCGCTGGCCAGCGGCCTCGTCGCCGGCACCGCCATCGGCTCGTCCATCGCCGGTCAGCTCGCGCAAGCTAGCGGCTATTCGGCGGCGTTCCTGGTTCCGGTCTGCGCCGCGTCGGCGCTGTTCCTGCTCGGTGCGGCAGCCGCCGTCGTACTCCGGCGCCGGGCCGGCACCGCTGCCGCAGCCTGACCAACTGAGTCGCACTAGTTGTCGTTCCCAGCCCTCAAACCGACAACAACTGCGACCCAGTTGGGCCTGTCCGGCACCTTCCGACCCGCCGGTCGACGCTTTGACGACACATGTGTGGTTTATCACATGTTTCATAGTATGATCTCGAATACCAACTGACCGTTCGATCAGTAATCACGAGGCATCCAGTTTCACTTCGCACCCACCCGGGCAGTACCTCTGCCCCAAGCAATGGAGTTTCAATGACCGCAACTTCAACCGTCGATTCAGAGGCCGGCCCGAGCAGCAAGCATGAGGAACGCAAGGTCCTCGCCGGGACCCTGGTCGGCACCACCATCGAGTGGTACGACTTCTTCATCTTCGCCCAGCTGACAGCAACGCTGCTGTCCCCGCTGTTCCTCGCGCCGCTGAACGACTCCAACCCCGGCCTGGCGCAGATCCTGTCCTTCGCGCTGATCGGCATCAGCTTCCTGTTCCGTCCGCTGGGCGCCATCATCGCCGGGCACCTGGGCGACCGGCTCGGCCGCAAGGCCATGCTGGTCTTCACCCTCGTGATGATGGGGGCCGCCACGGCCCTGATCGGCGTGCTGCCGACCTACGCCCAGATCGGCGTCTGGGCCCCGATCCTGCTCATCACCCTGCGCATCATCCAGGGCTTCTCCGCCGGTGGTGAATGGGGCGGCGCCGCCCTGATGGCCGTCGAGCACGCTCCGATGAGCAAGCGGGGCCTGTTTGGCGCCTACCCGCAGATCGGCGTGCCGGTGGGCATGATCCTCGCCACCGGACTGCTCTACTTCCTCAACACCGGCATGTCCAAGGAGGACTTCGCTGCCTGGGGCTGGCGGATGCCGTTCCTGCTCTCGATTGTGCTGATCGTGGTGGGCTACCTGATCCGCCGCGCTGTGGCCGAAAGCCCGGTCTTCAAGGAGATGCAGGACCGCAAAGAGGAAAGCAAGGCCCCGCTGGGCGAGCTGATCCGCAAGCACAAGAAGGCCGTCCTCTACTCGACGATGATCTTCATCGGCAACAACGCGGCCGGCTACCTGCTGATCGCCTTCTTCATCTCCTACGCCACGAAGACGCTGAAGATGCCCACCCCGCAGATCCTGCTGGCCACCACCCTGGCCTCCTTCGGCTGGCTCATCTTCACCCTGGTCGGGGGCTGGCTGTCGGACAAGATCGGCCGGGTCAAGACTTTCCTGATCGGCTACGCAATCGTCTTCGCCTGGATGATCCCGATGTTCGCCCTGATCGACACCAAAGACATCGTCCTCTACGGCGTGGCGCTGTTCGTCCTGACCGTCGGCCTGGGCCTGTCCTACGGCCCGATGTCCGCCATGTACGCCGAGATGTTCCCGGCGAACGTCCGCTACTCGGGCATCTCGATCGGGTACGCCTTCGGTGCCATCCTCGGCGGCGCCTTCGCGGCCACCATCGCTGAGGCCCTGCTGCAGGGCACGCACTGGACCGGGTCCATCGGCATCTACATCATGATCCTCTGCGTCATCTCTGCCGTCGGCGTCGTCCTCGCCAAGGAGACCCGAGGCCTCCCGTTGGGCCTCAGCAAGCACTAAGCAACACGGCAACACGGCAACACGGCAACGCGGCACCACAGCAACGCGGGGTCACCTAGCGCTTGTCCGGAAACTCCGGACCGGCGCGAAAGTGACCCCGCGTTTGCTTGTTAACTACGTTGTGCCCTCAGGGAGGGCCTAGACGGCCAGGAAGCTGATGGCGCCCTGTTTGAAGGCCCGGCTGGTGACCGCGTTGGTGTGGTTCCGGCCGGGCAGGACGAGTTGTTCCACCATCGAGCCGGCCTTGGCACCCAGCGTGGCGAGCTCGGGCATGGACGCGGCGCGCTCGTCCTGCTCCCCGGCCACCAGCAGCATCGGCATCGGCGGGACCGCCTCGGCCGGGTCGAACGGCTCGTCCTTGATCGCCTCGACCAGCGAGAGCAGCGCAAAGATGTTGTTGCTCGGCAGCAGTTGCGCCATCTTCAGCAGACCGGCGGTCGACTCGTCCGTGATCGGGGTGCCGTCGGCCAGATAGCGTTGCGCGGCGACCAGGTCGAAGTCCGCCAGCGGGTCCGCCACGTTGGGGCCGCCCAGGACCAGCCGGTGGACCAGTTCGTGCTGGGTGGCACCGAATTCCCAGGCCAGCCGGGCCCCCAGCGAGTAACCGATCACGTCCAGCCCGCTCGCCGGGTCGCCGGCGCGCAGCGGGCGCGCGCCGGAATCGGACGCGATTTGCAGCAGGTCCGCGCGGATCCGGCTGGGGGAGTAGGAGTCCCGGTCCTCCGGCGCGCCGCTGCGGCCATGGCCGGGCAGGTCCACGGTGATGACGCGGCGGCCGGCCTGGGTGAGGGCGGCGATCCAGCCGGTGTCCTCCCAGTTGAGCTTGGCGGAGGACGAGAAACCATGCAACAGCAGCACCGGGCGCAGGCCGGCGTCGTCCGCGGGATCGTGCACCCCGACATACAGCCGGGGATCGGTGCCCTCGACGGTGTGGGAATGCTGTTCGCCGGTATGCCTGCCGCTCATGGTGTCAGTCCTCATCAAGTACGGCGCTCAGGCGGACCCGGCGCTTCGGTGCCTCTTCCTTCGGGACCGTGCCCACGATGCCGGCGGTGTTGTCCGGCACTTCGAACACGATCAACGGCTCGCCGACATTGATTTTGTCGCCGGGGCCGCCGTGGATACGCACTACCTTACCCGCCTGCGGGCTGGGCAATTCGACGGCCGACTTCGTGGTTTCGACTTCCACGAGGGGCTGGTTGCGTTCCACCTGGTCGCCGGGCGAGACGAGCCATTCCAGCACGGTCGCCTCGATCAGGCCCTCGCCGAGGTCCGGCAGCGGGAAGGAAATTTCAGCCACGTTTGTACTCCAATACTCGCTGGATGCCGAAGAGGATCCGGTCAATGTTCGGGATGTATTCGTCTTCCAGGTCGCCCGAGGGATAGGGGACGTCGAAGCCGGTGACGCGCTCCACCGGCGCCTTGAGCGTGTCGAAGCAGCTCTGCGTGATCAGCTGCGCCACCTCGGCGCCCAGTCCGGACGTCAGCGGCGCCTCGTGGACGACGACGGCGCGGCGCGTCTTCCGCACGGAGGCCGCCAGGCCGGCGGCGTCGATCGGCTTGAGCCAACGCAGGTCAAGCACCTCGATGTCGATGCCGTCCTCGGCGGCGAGCTCTGCCACCTGCAGGCAGCGGGCCACCATGGCGCCCCAGGCGACGAGGGTGAGGTGCCTGCCTTCGCGCATGACCTTGCTGCCTTCGGGGGCGCCGCCGGCCGGATCGGCGGAGCCCGGATCGACGTCGCCTTTCTGCCAGTAGCGGGACTTCGGCTCCATGAAGATGACCGGGTCCGGGCGGGTGGCGGCGAACTTGAGCAGGTGGTACGCCTCGTGCGGGTTCGACGGCGACACCACTTTAAGGCCCGGCACGTGGGCGAAAAGCGCCTCGAGGCTCTCACCGTGGTGTTCGGGGGCGCGGATGCCGCCGAAACTGGGCACGCGCAGGGTAATGGGCATTGGCAGAGCGCCGCGGCTGCGGTAGTTCATCCGGGCGATCTGGCAGATGATCTGGTTGATGGCCGGGTAGGCGAAGCCGTCGAACTGGACTTCGGGGATGGGGTGGAACCCTGCCATGGCCAGTCCCACGGACATGCCAAGGATGCCGGATTCCGCCAGCGGGGTGTCGAAGACCCGCTGCGCGCCGTGCTTGGCCTGCAGCCCGTCGGTGATCCGGAAGACACCGCCGAGCCGGCCGCAGTCCTCGCCGAAGATGACAGCCTTGGGGTTGTCGGCGAGCACTTCGTCGAGGGCCCGGTTGAGCGCCTGCTGCATGGACATCACGGTGACGGAGGCGGGGGCGTCCACGCTGGCGCCCTCAAGAATAGAGTTAGACATGTTCGGACTCCTCGCGCCAGTTGGCGGCCTGGGCCTGCAGGGCAGGGGTGGTTTCCTGGAAGACAAGGTCAAACATTTCCGCTCCCGGTCGGGAGCCGAGGGCCTGGATGCCGGCCCGGATGTGTTCCTCTTCGGCCTGGGCGGCGGCGAGGGCCTCGGCGAAGAAGGCCTCGTCCGCGGTCCCGTCCGCCAGCAGCCGCCGCCGGAGGCGCTCCAGCGGATCTTCGCCGGCATCCTCGCGCTCCCCATCGAGCGTGCGGTAGCGGCCGGGGTCATCGGAGGTCGAGTGCGGGCCGCGGCGGTAGGTCATGGCCTCGATCAGCACCGGGCCGTTACCTGCCCGGGCGTGCGCGAAGGCGCGGCGGGTGGCGTCCACGACGGCGACGACGTCGTTCCCGTCGATCTGCAGCGCCGGCATGCCGTAGCCGGCGGCACGGGCGGCAACCGAGCCGCCGGCCACCTGGCGTTCGGTGGGCACCGAGATGGCCCAGCCGTTGTTCTGCACGAAGAAGACCACCGGGGCGTTCATCACGGCGGCGAAGTTCATCGCCTCGTGGACATCGCCCTGCGAGGAGGCGCCATCGCCGAAGTACGTCAGGGCGACGCCGTCCTTTTGTTCCAGGGTCTGGCCGTGCGCCCAGCCCACCGCGTGCAGCACGGATCCGGCGACGACGGCCTGGATCGGGGCGAGCCTGGACTTGAGCGGATCGTAGAGGCCGCCGTGCCAGGTGGCCTTGTGCGTTGCCATGTAGCCCACCATGTCCACGCCCATGGTCCGGGCGACGCCCATTTCCCGGTAGGTGGGGAAGACAAAGTCCCGGGTGGTGTCCACGGCGTAGCCGCTGCCCACCTGTGCCGCCTCCTGCCCGAGTTCCGGGGCATAGCCGGGGATGATGCCCTGCCGTTGCCAGGCGATCGCGGAGCGGTCGAGGTGCCGGACCGCGACCATCAGCGAGTACAGTTCGCGGAGCTGGGCGGGGGTGAGTGCCCCGGCGTCGTCGTCGGGGACGGTAAGGGGGAGTGTGTCCATGACTGTGACCTTAGACACCCAAGCGGCGGTAGGCAATCAGCTCAAGGATCAGTAATCAGGCTGCGCAATTGCCTACACTCCATCGCCCTGCAGGGTGACAATCTGTACATCACCTGGCGTTGGTGGCGCCGCCCAACTGACTCGCAGTTGTGGTCGTTTTGAGCCCTGAAAACGGCAACAACTGCGAGCTACTTGGGCCCGGCGGCGTCGGCAGGGCGGCGGGAGCGCGTGAGGCGCGCGCCGGTCCAGCAGGCGGCGGCGATGCCGGCGATCAGCGCCAGGGTGCCGAAGAGCTGCTTGCTGCTCTCCGGGCTGCTGAAGCCGACGGCGAAGATCAGCGCCAGAAGCACCAGGCCGAATATGGTCAGCCCGGGGAAGCCCCGCATCCGCAACGGCAGGGGAGTGCCGTCGCGGTCGGCACGGCGGCGGAGGATCAGCTGGGACACCAATGCCGAGCCCCACACCACCAGGCAGGTTGAACCGACCAGCTGGAAGAGCGCCGGCAGCACGCGGTCCGGGAAAAGCACTTCCAGCACGGCGGCCAGGAAGCCGAAGGCCACCGAGACGCCGACGGCGACCACGGGAACCCGCGCCACGTTCAGCTTCGAGAGGATCCGGGGGGCCTCGCCGCGCACGGACAGGGAATAGACCATCCGCGAAGCGCCGTAGAGGTTCGCGTTCAGCGCCGAAAGCAGGGCGACGACGGCGACCAGGGTGATGGCGGTGCCCGCCCCCGGAATCCGGGCCGCGTCCAGGACGCCGGCGAACGGAGACTTGAGCGCCGCCGACGTCGACGGCAGGATCGCGGCAATGACGAACACGGAGCCGATGTAGAACACCAGGATCCGCCAGACGACAGTGCGGATGGCCAGGCCCACGCTGTGTTCCGGGTTTTCGGTCTCGGCGGCGGCCACGCTGACGATTTCGGTGCCGCCGAAGGCGAAGATCACCACGAAGAGCGCGGTGGCGATGCCGCCCAGGCCAGCCGGGGCGAAGTTCGACGTAAAATTGGCCAGCCCGGGGGAGGCGACGTCGGGGAGCCAGCCGAGCAGCAGCGCGACGCCGACGGCCAGGAACAGCAGGATGGCGGCGACCTTGAGAATGGCGAACCAGAATTCGAACTCACCGAAGTTTTTCACCCCGGCCAGGTTGATGGCCGTGAAGGCGGCCATGAAGATCAGCGACAGCCCCCAGACCGGGATCACTGGCCAGACGGTGAACAGCAGCGCAGAGGCGCCGAGGGCTTCGGCCGCGATGACCACCACCAGCTGCAACCACCAGAGCCAGCCCACGGTGGCGCCCGCCGTCTTTCCCATGGCCTTTTGTGCGTACACGGAGAACGCGCCGCTGTTCGGGTTGGCGGCGGCCATCTCGCCGAGGGCCCACATGACCAGGATGATCAGGGTTCCGGCGACCAGGTAGGAGATCAGGACGGCCGGGCCAGCCGCCTGGATGCCAGCCCCCGATCCGAGGAACAGGCCGGCACCGATGGCGCTGCCGAGTCCCATCATGGTGAGCTGGCGGGGCTTCATGCTGTGGCCGAGTTTCAGGGCCGGGCGCTCCGCGGCGGACTTCGTTGTCATGCTGGCGAACCTTCTTAGCTGGTGGCGGCGTCCTTTTGGGACCTTACGAATTTACCGCCCCCGGAGGGCAGCTCGGCACCGGCGGCGTGAGAGCATGGTGGCAGTTTGTAGAACCGTTGGCGCAAATCGCGGCGATTTGTGCCGTGAAACCCCGATGACAAGGAAATAACGTGGATGTCGATCCGCTGGACGCGAAGATTGTCCGATTCTTCACGGATTCCCCGCGGGCCTCCGTCCTGGAGGCGTCCCGGGTGCTGAAGGTGGCCCGCGCCACCGTGCAGTCACGGCTGGACCGGATGCAGGACAGCGGCGTCATCGGTTCCTGGGTCCCGCAGCCGGACCCGGCCCACTTCGGCTATCCGGTGGTGGCGTTCTGCTCGCTGACCATCAACCAGGACCTCGGGCACGACGCCGTCGTCGAGGCGCTCGCGCGGATCCCGGAACTGATCGAGATCCACACGGTCTCCGGGAGTTCGGACCTGATGGCACGCATTGCGGCGCGCTCCAACTCTGATCTGCAGCGCGTGCTGGACGCCATGATCGCAACGAAGACGGTGTTGCGTTCCTCGTCGGTGATCGTGCTGAACACCCACTTCCAGGGCCGGACGCTGCCGCTGCTGGAAGCCGCCGCCGCCAGCAAGTGAGAGGCCGGGCAGTGGGCCGGCCGTGGCCCGCGAACTAGAGCACGCTGAGGTTCCCGGGAAGGCCGGAGCGGCCGGTGAGCAGGAGCAGCAGGTCCCCGGCCGCGGGCAGGTACGCGCCGATTGCCGCCGCGAGTTCCAGCGACGCCGCCACCGCGGGGCCCAGTGCCGCCGGTGCCGGGCGTTCCAGCGCGCGGGCCAGATCCAGGGTGTGCACGGCCAGTTCGAAGGTCCGCGTCGGCAGGTAGTCGACCAGGCGCATCGTTCCCGCGGGCGAGGCCACGGCCGCGTCATCCGGGGTATCGCGGACCAGCGTGGTGACCTGCTCTACCAGGTCCTTCACGGCGGCGGCCGGCTCAGCTCCCAGCGCCTCGCCCGTCTCCCGGCCCCGCCGGGCGATCACGTCCGGGTCCATCGAGCTGCGGACGGCCAGGAAGTAGGCCACCGGGCCGTCAACGTAGACCCCGGTGGCGGGTGCGGAGAGGTAGGTCCCCACCGTGCTCAGCGCCCGGCTGGCGTGCCCGGTGAGCCCGCGCACGTCCCAGTCGCCCAGCCCCGGCTTCGACCAGGCGGCGTCCGGCACCTGTTCCACCAGTTCCAGGAAGGCACGTGCGGCCTCGAGATAGCAGGTCCTGATTGTTTCGCTGTCCTTTGCTCCGTCCATGCCGCCGATTAATACAGCAGCGGCCCGCGGCTTTCAACCGTGGGCCTTCCGGCGGAAATTGCGCGCGGCGGGTGAAATATTTCCCTTCCGGCCGATCGGGTCGTAGAATTAGTTCTAGTCAATTTGACTATAACTAGTCCGGCGGTACGGCCGGAACCGTCCGGGCGGTCCGCAAAGGCCGGTCCGGACCCCGGAACGCGGGGGTCGATCACCGTCTACACCTCACCAGGCAACGTCTCGGAGCGCCAGCTCGCGCCGCCGTCGTTGGCTATTTCCACCGTGATCTTCGCGTTGCGCCCGAGCGAAAGTTCCGGCCGCCCTACGCTGTGGATCCCGCTGGTGCGCCGGATCCGGGAGCCCTTCAAAAGTCTGTGGGCCCTCCCCGGCGGCCCGCTGACACACTCGGAGTCGCTGCAGGACGCCGCTTCCAGAAACCTGCGCGAGACCACCGGACTGGCCCCGAGCTACCTTGAGCAGCTCTACGCCTTCGGCGGCCTGCACCGCTCACCCACCCAGCGCGTGGTGTCGATCGTCTACTGGGCGCTCGTCCAGCCCACCGAGGCCGCGCTCGCCGACGAATCCGAAAACGTCCGCTGGTTCCGGGCCGACCGGCTCGGCGAACTGGCCTTCGACCACAAAGCGATCATCGACTACGCGCTCTGGCGGCTGCGGAACAAGATGGCCTACGGCTCGATCGCCTACCACCTGCTAGGCGAGTACTTCACGCTCGCGCAGGTCCGGGAAGTCTACGAGGCGGTCCTGGACCGTGAGCTTGACCCGGCCAACTTCCGGCGCCAGATCAAGGCCGCCCCGGAAATCGAAGAAACCGACGACTACCTTCAGGGCGGCAAGCACCGCCCTCCCCGCCTCTACCGCTTTACCGGCCGGCCCGGCCTCGATCCAGATAACAGGAGCACACCATGAGCAGCGTCAACACGGCGATCCAGCTGATTACGCGCGAGCAGGCCGACAGCGGCGCCAACGGCAGGGCAACAGCTTCCACCTGTAGCCCGGCCCTGGTCCGCGGCCCCTGGGACTTCGATGCCGACGAGGCCCGGGCCGGCGTCCCCGGGTACGGTCCCGGCGCGTCCATGGCGGACATCGCGCCGACGTCGACCCCCAGGCAGGGCCAGCTCCCGGAGGAATACCGCGTGGCTGGCGACGCCGAACTGGACGCCCGGATCCGGGCCGCCAAAGCGGCGCTGGGCGACCGGGCCGTCATCCTGGGCCACTTCTACCAGCGTGATGAGGTGGTCGAATATGCCGACTTCGTGGGCGACTCCTTCCAGCTCGCCAACGCCGCACTGACCCGGCCGGACGCCGAGGCCATCATCTTCTGCGGCGTGCACTTCATGGCCGAAACCGCGGACATCCTCTCCCGTCCGGAACAGGCCGTGATCTTGCCCAACCTCGCCGCGGGCTGCTCTATGGCGGACATGGCGGACATCGACTCGGTCACCGAATGCTGGGAACAGTTGGCGGAGCTGTTCGGCACGGAGCCCGACGCCGACGGCCGGGTTCCGGTCATTCCGGTCACCTACATGAACTCCTCGGCCGCGCTCAAAGGTTTCTGCGGCGAGCAAGGCGGCATTGTCTGCACCTCCTCGAACGCCGCCACCGTGCTGGAGTGGGCCTTCGAGCGGGGTCAGCGCGTGCTGTTCTTCCCGGACCAGCACCTGGGCCGCAACACCGCCAAGGCCATGGGGGTGCCGCTGGAACAGATGTCCATGTGGAACCCGCGCAAGGACTTCGGCGGCAACAAGGAGCAGACCCTGCAGGACTCCCGCGTGATCCTCTGGCACGGCTTCTGCTCGGTGCACAAGCGCTTCAACGTGGCCCAGATCGAAAAGGCCCGCGCCGAGTTCCCCGGCGTCCAGGTGATCGTGCACCCCGAGTGCCCCATGGAGGTGGTGGACGCCGCCGATTCCGCCGGATCCACCGACTTCATCCGGAAAGCCATTGCCGCCGCCGCCGAGCCCACCACCTTCGCTGTCGGTACGGAGATCAACCTGGTCAACCGTCTGGCGGCGGAATACCCACAGCACACCATCTTCTGCCTGGACCCCGTGATCTGCCCCTGCTCCACGATGTACCGCATCCACCCCGGCTACCTGGCCTGGGTGCTGGAGGCACTGGTGCGCGGCGAGGTGGTCAACCGCATCACGGTGGCGAACGACGTCGCGGCACCCGCCCGCGTCGCACTGGAACGCATGCTGGCGGCCCGGCCGTGACCAGGCGCCTCGTCGTCGTCGGCAGCGGGATCGCCGGGCTGTACGCGGCGCTGCTCGCCGCCGAGGCTGCTCCCGCCGCCGAGGTGGTCCTGTTGACCAAGGGAACACTCGAGGAGAGCAACACGTTCTACGCCCAGGGCGGGGTGTCCGCAGTGCTGTCGCCCGGGGAGGCCGCCCCGGGCGACTCCGTGGCGGCGCACATCGCGGACACCCTCGCCGCCGGGGCCGGGCACAACAACCCCGAAGCGGTGCGCACCCTGTGTACCGAGGCCGTCCGGGACATTGCCGGGCTGCGCCGCTTCGGCGTGCGCTTCGATGTCGGGGCCGACGGCGAACCCGCGCTCGGACTCGAAGCCGCGCATTCCGCGGCCCGCATCCTGCACGCCGGCGGCGACGCGACCGGTGCCTGCATTTCGCGCGGGCTGGTCGCCGCGGTGCTCGACCGCGCCGGCCAGGGCAGGCTGCGGGTCGAGACGGGCGCCTTCGTGACCGAACTCCTGACCGGAAACCGCAACCCCTCCTCCCGCGCCACTTCGGGCGCCGTCACGGGCGTCGCCTACCTCGCCGGCGGAGAACTGAACCACCTGGACGCCGACGCCGTGCTGCTCGCCACCGGCGGGGCCGGACGGCTGTTTGCGCGCACCAGCAACCCCTCGGTCGCGACCGCCGACGGCCTTGCCCTGGCCTGGCGCGCCGGGGCAGCCGTCCGCGACCTGGAGTTCTTCCAGTTCCACCCCACCACGCTCGCCGCGGCCGAAGTGCCCGGCGGGCCGCCCGCGCTGCTGATCTCCGAGGCGGTCCGCGGCGAGGGCGCCTTGCTGCTGGACGCCGCCGGCCACCGGTTCATGCCCGGCTACCACCCGGACGCGGAGCTGGCCCCGCGCGACGTCGTCTCCCGCAGCATCGCGCTGCATCTGGCGGCTGCCGGGCTACCGGCGGACAGTCCCGTCTACCTTGACGCCCGCGGCATCGAAACGCGCCGGGGGACAGGCTTCCTCGCCCGGCGGTTCCCGACCATCACCGCACGGACGCGCGCCGCCGGCTACGACTGGACCGCCGAACCGCTGCCGGTGTCCCCGGCCGCGCACTACTGGATGGGCGGGGTCGCCACGGATTTGAGCGGACGGACCTCGGTGCCGGGGCTCTACGCAGCGGGGGAGGTTGCGTGCACCGGCGTCCAGGGGGCCAACCGGCTGGCCAGCAATTCGCTGCTCGAAGGGTTGGTTTTCGGGCGGCGGGCGGTGGAAAACTTTATCGCTGGCCAATCGAGCTGGGCGTCGTTCGACGCCGTTCCTCCGCGTGCTGCCTCGGCCGCGGGCGGCCTCACCTTGACGCACGCTTCCGGAACGCCGTCGAATGACGGTGGGCAGTCGGCCCTGGGCGGTGCCCGGGAATATTCCCCCGCCGGTTCGCCCGAGGTTGTTATGAAGTCTGTGCCTGGGCCCGGGTCGTTCAGCAGGGATGCGCTGGGGCGGTTGATGACTACGCATGCTGGGGTGCTGCGCTCCGAGCATGAACTCCATGCTGCAGCCGCCCAGCTTGCGGAGTGGGCCGCCGTCGTCCGGCCGGAGACCGTTAGGGACGCGGGGGATCCTCGGGTGCACGA
Source organism: Arthrobacter sp. 05N428_2 (assembly GCF_056397065.1). Lineage (NCBI taxonomy): Bacteria > Bacillati > Actinomycetota > Actinomycetes > Micrococcales > Micrococcaceae > Arthrobacter > Arthrobacter sp. 05N428_2. The sequence goes on from NZ_JBFTMR010000002.1 coordinate 24,650, forward strand.
GGATCGGAACTTGCTGCTGGCCGCTCGGCTGCTCGTGGAGGCCGCCCGGGCCCGCACCGGCTCGCTCGGCGCCCACTACCGGGCCGACCCAGCCGCCGGCGTCACTGCCTCTTCCGGCGCCACAGTCCAGGGAGTGCTCGCCGCCCCGGCCCGCTCCACCCCGCAGCCTGGAGCGTATAGCCACCGGCTTGCCAGCTCCTCCCGTCCGAAACAAAGGATTCCGTCATGACAGCCACTGCCTCAGCCCGCCCCGCCGCCCCGCCGGTAGAGGCCCTCGCCGGAACGCTTCCCGCGGCCGCCGTCGACGCCGTGCTCCGGGCCGCCCTGCTCGAGGACGTGCCATACGGCGACATCACCTCGCAGACGCTCATCCCGGCCGGAGCCCGCGCCACGGCGGTGCTGGCGGCCCGGGTGCCGGGCGTATTCAGCGGCGGCGACGTCTTTGCCGCGGCGATGAAGCTGGCGGACCCGGCCGCCGCCGTCGAACTCCTCGTGGCCGACGGCGAATCGTTCGACGCCGGCACTGCGCTGGCCCGGGTGACCGGCAACGCCCGCGGGGTGCTGCTGGCGGAACGGGTGGCGCTGAACCTGGTCCAGCGGATGAGCGCGATCGCGTCCCGGACCGCGGAGTTCGTCGCGCTGGTGGCCGGCACCCGCGCACGGATCACCGACACTCGGAAGACGACCCCGGGGCTGCGGGTGCTGGAACGCTACGCGGTCCGCTGCGGCGGCGGAGCGAACCACCGCTTCAGCCTCTCCGACGCAGTCCTCGCCAAGGACAACCACCTCGCGGTGCTCACCGGGGGAGACCCGACGCAGCTCACCGGGGTGCTGCGCGATGCCAAGGCGCGGTTGGGGCACACCACCCACTTCGAGGTGGAGGTGGACAGCATGGAGCAGATTGAACCTGTACTCGCCGCCGGCGTGGACACCATCATGCTGGACAACTTCTCATTGATCGAACTCGCCGACGGGGTCGAACTGGTTGCCGGGCGGGCCCGCGTCGAAGCCAGCGGCAACGTCAACCTCGCCACCGTGGCCGGCATCGCCGCCACCGGCGTGGACGTCATCTCGGTCGGCGCCCTGACTCACAGCGTCACCGCCCTGGACCTGGGACTCGACGTCGAGCTGGACCCGGTCGGCGGACCCTGGCCGGCGCCCCGCACCCGGCCGGCTGCGGGGACGCCGTGATCTTCCTGGACGCCGCCGCGACCACTCCGGTCCGGCGGGAGGTACTGGAAGCCATGTGGCCGTACCTGAGCGGGGAGTTCGGCAACCCGTCAAGCCACCATTCGCTGGGCGACGCGGCCGCCACGGCGCTCGCAGCGGCCCGGGAGACGACGGCGAAGACGCTCGGCTGCCGCCCCGGCGAGATCGTCTTCACCTCCGGCGGCACGGAAGCGGACAACCTCGCGGTAAAGGGCATCGCCCTGGCCCGGCGCGCCGCCGACCCCCGTCTGGACCGCGTGGCGATCAGCGCCGTCGAACATCCCGCGGTGGAGGAGTCGGCGCGGTACCTTGAACGCGTCCATGGCTTCGCCGTCGACGTGATCCCGGTGGACCGCTACGGGCAGGTCACCGAGGAGGCGCTCGCGGCCGCGCTCCGGCCGGACACCGCGCTGGCCAGCGTCATGTACGCCAACAACGAGGTGGGCACCGTCCAGCCGGTGGCCCGGCTGGCGGCGCTGGCCCGCGGACACGGTGTCCCGCTGCACAGCGACGCCGTGCAGGCCGCAGGCTGGCTGTCCCTCGACGTGCGGGAGCTGGGCGTGGACGCGCTGAGTATTTCCGGCCACAAGCTCGGCGCCCCCAAGGGCTGCGGGGCGCTGTTCGTGCGCGGCCGGACCCGGCTGGAACCCCTGATCCACGGCGGCGGACAGGAACGCGGCCGCCGCTCCGGCACCGAAAACGTCGCCGGCGCGGTGGCGCTGGCGACGGCGCTGACCCTCGCCGGGACGGCGCAGCGGGAGGCCTCGGTCCGGGTCGCAGCCCTGCGTGACGAGTTCATCGCCGCAGTCCTGGCCGGGGTGCCCGGGGCATTCCTCACGGGCCATCCGGGCGAGCGGCTGCCCTCGGTCGCTTCGTTTTGCTTCCCGGGAACCAGCGGCGAGTCGGTGCTGTTGGGGCTCGAACGGCAGGGCATCATTTGCTCCAGCGGCTCGGCCTGCGCCGCTGGCTCGGACGAGCCCTCCCCGGTGCTGCTGGCGATGGGGATCGGCGCCGAGGTGGCCCAGACCGCGGTACGGTTCAGCTTCGATGCAGCCGTCACGGGCGCCGAGCTAACCGAAGCGGCAGCCGCGGTGCGCACCGCCGTCGGCAGCGTCCGCGCCCTGGGCCCAACTGGGTCGCACTAGCTGGCGTTTTGGGCCCCGAAAACGCCAACAACTGCGAGTTACCTGGGGGACAGGGACGGTACCCGGGCGCCGGGAGTTAGCGGTGCCGGGCGCGGCGGAAGATCCAGTGCCGCAGCATGGTGAAGCGCACGGCAGTGGCCAAGAAACCGGACAGCGTGGTGGTCCAGAGCTCGGCGGCAACCGTCGCGTCCGGATTGATCCAGTGCAGGATGCCCAGGCTGCCGCCGGTGATCAGCAGCGCGACGGCGATCACGATCAGGCCGTTGAGGTGGTCGCGTTTCATCCGGTGCCGCTCGGTGATCTTGAACGTCAGTCGCCGGTTCAGGGCGGTGTTCATCAGCGAGGTCAGGATCAGCGCCGCCGCGTTGGCCGGCTGGGGGCCGATCCATGGCCGGAGGAACGCGAAGAGCGCCAGCGAAGTCACGGTACAGATGACGCCGACGCCGGTGAACCGGAGGAGCTGCCGCGCCACCGGATAACGGAGGATGCCGCGGGGCCGGCGGCGCGTCGAAACAGCCGGGGCGGCCGGCGTCGCACGCGGAAGCAGGCGCGGCGGCGCGTCTTGTAGCGGTGGCTCCATCCGGCTAGTACAGCTCTCCGACCGGGATGTCCACGGCGAGTCGGTTCGACGGGCCGGCCAGGGGACAGGCCCACGCCTCGTTGTAGGCGCAGGAGGGGCTGTAGGCGAAGTTGAAGTCCAGCACGAACTCGGCGTCCGGCCCGGAACCGGCAACGCCGTGGAAGGCGCCCTTGATGGTGTCCAGCAGATAGCGGCCCGCACCGTAGCTGCCGCCGGGCTGCCCGGCGGTCGCGTCGCGGAACGGTACGAAGATGCCGCCGCCGTAACCGTTCAGCTTCCAGACCGCCAACTGCCCCATTTCCGGCAGGTCGAAGGTGCCTAGGCGGACAAAGCGGACGACGCCGTCGGTGCCGGTCTCGACGTTCATCTCCCGGCCAGCGCCCTCCTTGGTGATGGGGACGTGGAAACGGTAGATCGGGTCGTAGTCGGCGGTCTTGAGGCCGCCGAAGTGTGTCTTCGCGTCTTCGGTCAGCGGCGAGGCGGGATGCGTGCCGAACATCCGGTCCCGCTCGTGCCGCCAGTAGGAGTGGGCTTCGGCCGGGCTGTCCGTGGCGATCTTCCGCACCGTGGCGTAGAGCGCAAAGGTCCGGAGCCGCCAGTCCGCGATGTCGACGGCCGACATCCCCGCCACGCCGTCCGGGCCCTCAGGGTCCGCTGCCTCCAAATGCTGTTCCGCCATTCCACCAGCCTAGCCTTGTTTGGCCTGCCGACCGGCGGGGCCGTCCCCGCGGACCACCGTCGACGACCGTAGACTTTCGCGCATGCACACCACCGCCCCCGCCGGGTCAGCCGGCCGCGCCGCCGCCTCGCTGGCCGAACTTGTCCGGTTCCGCACCGTATCTTCCCGGATTGCCGCCGAGGTGGACACCGCGGAATTTGAGCAGTTCCTGGTGGCGCTGTCCCGACTCTACCCGGCCGTCCACGGCGCACTCGAAGTGGAACGCGTCAATGGGCTGGCCCTGCTGTTCCGGTGGCCCGGTGCAGCCGGCGGGCCCGGTACTGCCAGCACCCCGGGCTGGACCGGGGCTGCCGCCGCCGGGGGCCGCCCGGTGGTGCTCATGGCGCACTACGACGTCGTGCCGGCCGGCGACGAGCAGACGTGGACCCATCCCCCTTTTGCCGGCCACAGTGACGGGACGCACTTGTGGGGCCGCGGCACGCTGGACGACAAGGGCCAGCTGGTCGCGATCCTGGAGGCCGCGGAGGCGCTGCTTGGCGCGGGGTTCACCCCCGCGCGAGACATCTACTTCTCGTTCGGCAACAACGAGGAAACCGCCGGCGACAGCGCCGCGGCCGCCGCGGGGCTCCTTGCCGGGCGGGGAGTGCGGCCATGGTTCGTGCTGGACGAAGGCGGCGCCGTCGCCGGTGGGGCGTTCCCCGGTGTGAGCCGGCCGGCCGCCGTCGTGGGCGTGGCTGAAAAGGGAATCCTGGACGTGGAGCTGCTGACCCGGGATTCCGGCGGACACGCCTCGACGCCGCCCCGGATGGGGGCGACCGCGCGGCTGGCCCGGGCGATCACGCGGATCGAGCGCAGCCCCTTCCCGCAGCGCCTCCCGGACGTCACCGCGGAGATGCTCCGGCGCTTCGCCCCGTACGCCCCGGCCCCGCTGCGGATTGCCTTCGCGAACCTCGCCCTGCTCCGGGTCCCGATGACCTGGCTTTTCGGGCGGCTGGGGAACGAAACCAACGCGATGACCCGCACCACCGTGGCCGTCACCACCCTGGAGGGTAGCGCCGGCGCCAACGTGCTGGCCGCAACGGCCAAGGCGAACGCCAACATCCGGGTCGCCGTGGGGGACACCGTGGCCGGCACCGTGGAGCGGCTGCGGAAGGTCATCGGCGACCCGAAGGTGGAACTGCGGGTGGTGGAGGGCAACGAGCCCACGCCGGTCTCAGCCTTCGCCGGGCCGCAGTGGCAGCTGCTGGAGGACAGCATCGCCGCGACGTTCCCGGAGGCGATCATCACGCCCTACATCATGATGGGCGGCACCGATTCGCGCCGCTTCACCGGCATCTGCGACTCGGTCTACCGGTTCGCGCCGTTCGCCATGGACGCCGCGGACCGTGGCTCCATCCACGCCGTCGACGAAAAGATCTCACTGGAGACCCTGGGCCGCGGCGTCCGCTTCTACGAAACGCTGCTCCGGAAACTCTGAACGGACCGGRCCCCCGGCTACGCTGGCACCATGACTGGGACGGCTATTTCCCGTGGAATCCGGCTTGCCGCCGCGCTCGCGCTCGCAGCCACGGTGCTCGCCGGCTGCAGCAGCGACGGCAAGGGCACCCCGGCGTGGACTGCGGGAACGCCGCAGGGCAGCACGACGGCGGACCCGTCGGCGGGCGCCGCCTCGCCGGGTGCCGCCTCGCCGGGTGCCGCCTCGCCGGGTGCATCCGGCGTCGCTTCCGACGGCGCCAGTGGCGGGGCCACGGCGAGTGCGACGGCGGGAGCAACAGCCGCGGCCTGGAAGACGTTTACGGACCCCGGAAAGAGTGTCAGCTTCGACCTGCCGCAGGATTGGATTGCCCAGTCGGTCACACCGGCGCAGGGCACGCTGCCGGGGGCGCTCCGGATCGAGGTGAAGGACGCCGAGGGCCGGTACCTGGCCGCCCTGCAGACCGGCCTCACGCCGCAGCCGGCCGGTGCGTGCGCCGCCGATGCCGCGAAGCCCTACGTGGTGGTCAGCAGCGTTCCGGTGGAACTGCCGCACCGCGGCGGGGACGGAACCATCGACCCGCACGTAGTGTTCCGCGTGATCCAGGGCTACAAGTATTTCGGCTCCTACGGCATCACCAATGTGGTCGGCGGCGCAGACGGAAAGTCCTGCGCCCTGCAGAACCTCGTGCGCGGCCCCGAGGGGAAGGGCGACTATTCCTTCGGCGACCTGGCCGAGCTCAAGGCCTTCGCCGCGGACCAGAAAGTTGCCCCCGCCAAGGCTTTTGACACGTTGGCTCAGGCGGACAAATACGTGAACGACGGCTCGGAATTTGCCAACGTCCAGCGGATGCTAATGTCGCTGAAGATCAAAAACTAGTCCCTCCGGAGATTCATGGAACGCATCGTGTCCGCACGCCTGGCCTTCAAGACCGTGGCCGACACCAAGGTCGCCATGGCCGTGGCCGTCGCCCGCAATCCCGGCTACAGCGGATTCGAGGAATCGCTCTCCGTCACGGCGGCCGGCGAGGACGTGCCCCTGACCGAACTCTCGGACCACCACGGCGGACGGTTCCACTACATGGAGTTCGCCGAGCCCACCGAGGTCCTGGTTGTATATGGCGCCACCGTCACCGGCCGCGCGGCTCCGGAGGAACCCGGGCTGATGGAGCTCGTCCGTTACGTCCGGCCCAGCCGTTACGCGGAATCCGACCGGCTGCTCCCGACGGCGTACGCCGAGTTCGGCGGGCTGCAGGGCGCCGAACTGCTGCACGCCGTGCGCGACTGGGTCTTCAGTGAACTGCGCTACATCAGCGGGTCATCCCGCGGGACCGACGGCGCCGTCGAGACGCTGCTGCACCGGCGCGGCGTCTGCCGGGACTTCGCCCACCTGGCGATTGCACTGCTGCGTTCCAAAAACGTTCCGGCACGGCTGGCAGCCGTCTACGCGCCCGGGTTGAGCCCGATGGACTTCCACGCCGTGGCCGAAGCGCACGTCAACGGCACCTGGCACGTGATCGACCCGACCGGACTGGCGCCCCGGGAGAGCATGCTCCGGATCACGGCCGGTAGGGACTCCTCCGACACGGCGTTCCTGTCCACCGTGGGCGGCAGCCTCTCGCTCCGGGAACTCCAGGTCACCGCCACCGTCACCGGCGAGCTGCCGGTTGAGGACCCGTCCGTGCTCGCCGCTATCGGCTAGCGTCCCAGGACCGAGGCCCGAAGCTTCTCCGTCAGCCGGAGCAGCTCGCGCTGTTCCTCGGCTGTCAGCGCCGGAGCCACCAACGACGCGATATCACGGACGTGCTCGCGGCCGATCTGCTTCTGCAGGTCCTGGCCGGCCTCGGTGAGCCGGACCAGGACGCCGCGGCCGTCGTCGGGGGCTGGCATCCGTTGCACCAGGCCCCGCTTTTCGAGCCGCTCCACCAGCCGGCTCAGGCTCGATTGGCTCAGCAGCACATGGTCGTTCAGTTCGTTTTGCCGGAGCCAGCCGGACGGGCAGCCGGAGAGCGTGAACAGCACGTCGTACTCGTTGAGGGCGAGCGCCTTGAACGCGGGGCCGGCCTGCAGCCGGCGCATCACGGCGACCTGCGCCCGGAACAGCGACTCCCAGGTTTGGGCCGCCAGCCGCACCGGGGAGGCCGGTACGGCCGGCGCTTCGGCCGGCACCGGCGCGGCTGCCCCGGCCGTAGCCGCGGCCGCTTTGGCAGACATCAGGCTTCCTGCGGGGCCGCTTCACGGGCGGCCAGCGAGGCTGCCACGCGTCCGGCGTGCGTCGGCGGTTCCGGCACGTGGGCCGGGGTCTTCTCGGCGTATTCCTTGCGGAGCACCGGCAGGACTTCCTCGCCGAACAGGTCCAGCTGCTCCAGCACGGTCTTCAGCGGCAGGCCGGCGTGGTCGATCAGGAAGAGCTGGCGCTGGTAGTCGCCGAAGTACTCGCGGAACGTCAGGGTCTTCTCGATGACTTCCTGCGGGCTCCCGACCGTCAGCGGGGTCTGCGACGTGAAGTCCTCGAGCGAGGGGCCGTGGCCGTAGACGGGGGCGTTGTCGAAGTACGGGCGGAACTCCTTGACGGCGTCCTGCGAGTTCTTGCTCATGTAGAACTGTCCGCCGAGGCCCACGATAGCCTGGTCTGCCTTGCCGTGGCCGTAGTGCTCGTAGCGTTCGCGGTAGAGACCGATCAGCTGCTGGTAGTGCTCCTTGGGCCAGAAAATGTTGTTGGCGAAGAAGCCGTCGCCGTAGTACGCGGCCACTTCGGCGATCTGCGGCGTGCGGATGGAGCCGTGCCAGACAAAGGGGGCGACGCCGTCGAGCGGGCGCGGCGTGGAGGTGAAGTTCTGCAGCGGGGTGCGGAACTTGCCGGACCAGTTGACCGTGTCCTCGTCCCAGAGCCGGCGCAGCAGGCTGTAGTTCTCGATCGCGAGCTCCACACCGTCCTGGATGTTCTTGCCGAACCAGGGGTAGACCGGGGCGGTGTTGCCGCGGCCCAGGACCAGGTCCACCCGGCCGTCGGCGAGGTGCTGGAGCATCGCGAAGTCCTCGGCGATCTTCACCGGGTCATTGGTGGTGATCAGCGTGGTGGCGGTGGAGAGGATGATCCGCTCCGTCTGGGCCGCGATGTAGCCCAGCGTGGTGGTCGGGGAGGAGGAGAAGAACGGCCGGTTGTGGTGCTCGCCGATGGCGTAGACATCCATGCCGATCTCTTCGACCTTCTTGGCGATCGCCACCGAGGCTTTGATGCGCTCGTTTTCCGTCGGGGTGCGGCCCGTGGTGGGGTCGGTGGTGATGTCGCTGACGCTGAATACGCCGATCTGCATGGTATTCCTTTCCGGTCCGGAGTCTTCCGGTTGCTGCTTCCAGTGTAGACGATTTATATGCATTTGCATCTATTGTCTTCTATAACGTCCGCCACGCCGGGATATTCCACGTCCTGCGGGGAGCCGTGCGGGCCGGGCCCTAGGATGCAATCAATCGGCTGGCCGCCCGGTGCCAAGCCCGCCCGGAAGGCCGCCATGCGCCGCGTCGTCGCGTTTCTCTGTCTGGTCGAACTGACCAGCGGAATCCTGCAGGGCTACTACACACCCATCCTGACCGACATTGCCCGGCACCTTGGGATCCACGACGGCGACGTCAACTGGTTCGAGGCCGCCCAGCTGACGGTCAGCGCCCTGGCCGTGCCGGTTCTCGCGAAGCTTGGCGACCTTTACGGCCACCGCCGGATCCTGCTCGTCTCCACCGTGCTTACCGCCGCCGCGTCCTGGGGCGTGGCGCTGGCACCGGATTTTTGGACGTTCCTCGCTGCGTGGTCGCTGCAGGGGTTCTATGTGGTCTGGCTCCCGCTGGAAATCGCCCTCATCTTCAGCCGCGTACACGGATTGCCCGACGGCGCCGCCCGCACCCGCCGCGCAGCCGGCATCTTGGTCGGGGCCCTGGAATTCGGAGTCATTGCGGGCGCCCTCGCGGCCGGAGCCCTGGTGGAAGTGTTCGCCGGGCAGCTGCAGCTGGTGCTGATGCTGCCGGCCCTGGCCGCGACCGCCTGCTGGTTCGCCATCCGCTTCGGCGTGCCGGAGTCCATCGGGCGCAGCGGCGCCCGGGTGGACACCCGCGGCTTCGCACTGCTTGCTCTCGGGCTCCTGCTGGTCACCTCGGGGCTGACCTTCCTGCGGCTCAACGGCCCCGGCGCCTGGTGGGTCTGGGCGCTGGTCGCGGCCGGGCTGCTGGTCTTCATTCCCTTCGTCCGCGTCGAGCTCGGCCGCGAGGACCCGCTGGTGGACATCCGGATGCTGCGGTCCAAGTCCATGTGGCCGGTGCAGCTGACCGCAGGCCTGTTCGGGGTCTCCGTGCTGGGCGCCCAGGCCCCGCTCTCCACCTTCGCCCGGACCGATCCCGCGCTGCATGGCTACGGCCTGGGGCTGCGCGCGGGCCAGGTCTCGATCATCATCGGCGTGTACGTGCTGGCACTGCTGGTCGGGGCGTTGCTGTACCCCGTGGTGACGCGGCGCCTGACGCCGCGCTGGACGCTCGTCGGCGCCGCCGCGCTCGTGGGGCTGGGCTACCTGCTCTTCCTGCCCCTGCATTCCAGCCTGGTCGAGGCGCTGGTGAACATGGCGGTGGCCGGCGTCGGCTCCGGGGCGCTGGTGGCGGCGCTGCCTTCCGCGGCGGCGGCGGCGGCCCCGCTGAACCGGACGGCGATGGCAACGGGCCTGACGAACACCACCAAGACCATCGGCGGCGCGTTCGCTTCCGCGGTGTTCGGCATCGCGTTGCTCAGCCACGTCCTGGGCGACGCGGGGGCTGCCGCCTTCGACGCCGGGCAGACCGCCGCACCGCTGGCCGGCTACCTCACGGTGTGGACCATCTGCGGCGTCACCGGCCTGGCGGCTGCGGCAGCGCTGGTCCTGGTTCCCCGGCTGGCCTTCTCCGACCCGCCCCCGGCAGCCGCCGCGGCCCCGGTCCCAGGCGTACCCGTCGCAACCCCCGGCTCCGCCCCGCCCGGGCCCAACTAGCTCGCAATAGGTGTCGCTTTGGGTCCTCAAAACGCCAATTGCTGCGACCCAGTTGACAGAATTCAGCGCTGAGCCCAACCGCGGGCCTGCAGGGCGGCGCGGACCTTCGCCACCGCGGAGCGGGCGTCGTTGGCCATGTGGCGTTTGGATATCCGGACCAGCGTCCAGCCCGCACGGTCGAAGTCTTCCTCACGGGCGATGTCACGGACCACCTGGCCGGCCTCGGAGTGCCCGTCGCCTTCATACTCAACTGCCACGAGAAAGTCCGGGTAGGCCAGGTCGGGTTGACGGACGACGCCGGCGCGCAGTTCCGTGCGCCGGTTCACCCCGGGCTCGGGCAGCCCCGCGCGCGCCAGCGCCAGCCTGAGCCGGGTTTCCGGGGCGGAGTCGGCGCCAATGCGGGCCTGTTCCAAGGCCAGCCGGGCCTTCCGGATGCCGGGCGTTCCCTTGTGCCGGTCCAGCATCTCGGCCAGCTCGGCGATGCTGGCGTGGGGATCGCTGCGTCCCTCCAGTTCGGGGCGCGGGACCCGGACCAGGTGGTCGGCCACCACCGTGAGTTCATCCACCCCCATGAGCCGGGCGACATCGAGCCAGGTCCTGGTCCTCGTGGTGACCAGGAGGCCGCCGATGCTCGTGATCTCGTCGGCGAAGAACTGGCCGACATGCCCGATCACGCCCGTCCGCCGGGGGATGGCCATGGTGTCAGGGCGGGACAGGTGTATTTCCGGGCCGTCCGAGCCGGGCAAGAAGCCGGGCATTTCCCAGAACCGGAACGCTGTGGCGTGTGACGCCGCGGAGAACTCCGTGACCCGGGTGAATGGTCGGACCATCGGAGCCAGCGCCGGGGCAGATACGATACCGACCGGGATCCGGATGCCGCGGCTCGGTGACACCAGGCCGCGGTGCCGCAGCCGGCGGTAGCTGGCCCCGGCGTCGAGCGCCTCGAGGACGGTGAATGGGGCGCCGGCCACCGGGTCGGGCAGGGGTTGCGGGGTCTTCATGGCCCCATCGTGGCAAACTCTGACGCGCCCATGGGGTTATCCACAGGCCAGGAGTCCACCATCCCAACTAGCTCGCAGTAGTTGTCCTTTTGAGCGCTCAAAACGACAACTACTGCGAGCTAGTTGGGGGAGCGGGGTCGGCGTTAGCTGCGGAGCGCCGCGGCCTCGTCCGGTTCGTCGGCCTCGTCGGGGTCGCTTTCGCGCGGGCGGTCGTGGGCTTCGTTCGGGGCGGCGGCCGTGCCAGCAGGAGCGGGCTGGGCCCGGCGGCCGTGGGCGGGCTTGTTGCCGCTGGCCTTCTGGAGCGCCCGGCGTTCGCGGCGGCCCTCCACCAGCCGGTACAGCACCGGCACCAGGACCAGGGTCAGGGCGGTGGAGGAGATGAGCCCGCCGATCACCACAATGGCCAGTGGCTGCGAGATGAACCCGCCGCCGCCGGTGAGGCCCAGCGCCATCGGGGTCAGCGCGAACACCGTGGCCAGCGCGGTCATCAGGATCGGCCGCAGACGCTGTCGTGCGCCGTGCGTGATCGCCTCTGCCACGTTCATGCCCGGCTCACCGTTGCGTGGCTGGCGGTACTGGTTGATCAGGTCGATCAGCACAATCGCGTTGGTCACCACGATGCCCACCAGCATCAGCATCCCGATCAGGGAGGGCAATCCCAGCGGAACACCCGTCACCAGCAGGAGGGCGATGGCGCCGGTGGCTGCGAAGGGGATTGAGACCAGCAGGATCAGCGGCTGCACGAGCGACTTGAACGCGGCGACCATGATGACGTACACAATCGCGATGGCGGCCAGCAGGGCCAGTCCCAGCTGGCCGAAGGACTCGGACTGTTGCGTGGTGGCTCCGCCGATCTCCGCGGTGACGCCCGGCGGCAGCTGGACCGACTTGAGCCGTGCCTGCACCTCGGTGCTGACTGCGCCGAGGTTGCCGCCCGACGGCGTGACGGAGACTCGTGCGGTCCGCTGGCCGTTGCTGGCCGTGATGGAGACCGGAACGTCCAGCTGTTCCACCGAGGCGATCGAGGACAGCGGAACGGGCCCGCGCGCCGTCGGCAGCGGGAGGGCGCGGACGGCGTCGATGCTGGTGAAGCGGGTGCCTTCGCCGATCCGGACCGGGAAATCACTGGTGCCGATACGGACGGTACCGCCCGGGACAGGACTGATGGTGGAGGCCAGCACGCCCGCCACCTGCTGCTCGTTCAGGCCGGCCGCGACGGCCTTGGCACGGTCCACTTTGACCTGGACCACGGGCTGGCTCGCCGCCAGGTTGGTGCTGACCTCGGAGGAACCGGGAACGCCGTCCATGGCCTTAACCATGGCGTCGCTGGCGGTCTGGAGGTCGGCGGACGTGGCCGCCTTGAGGGTGATGTCCACGGTCGACGTCGTGCCGAAGCCGCCTTGCTGCGAGCCGACGGTGATCTTGCCGGCGTCGCCGATCTTGGCAAGTTCGCCGCGCACGGTGTCCTGCAGCTTGCCCTGGTCCGTCTTATCGTCGGTGACCACGGTAAAGCTGGAATTCGCTGCCCCGGCGGACAGCAGCGCGGAGAAGCCGGACTGGGCGTTGCCGGTGGTGACCTGGACGTCCTTGATTCCGTCGATGCCGCGCAGCACGTTCTCGACCTTGATGGCGGCGGCACTGCCCTCGGACAGGCTAGTGCCGGCCGGGAGGGCCTGCTTGACCGTCATGCTGTTCTCGCCGGAGCGGCCCAGGAGGTCGGTGGCGAGCAGCGGGGTCATCGCGGCCGTCCCGCCAAGGACCAGGACGGCAGCGATCAAGGTGATTAGGGGGTGCCGCTGGGTCTTGGTGAGGATCGGGAGGTAGCCGCGCTGCAGGAGGCCGCGCTGCTCGGCCTCGTGCGCTTTTGCCGCGGTTTCCCGGGCGGAGGCTTCGGAGACGTAAGCGCCGGCCTTGTCCGCCGGTGTCCGCAGGAACCAGTACGCCAGCACCGGGACGATGGTCAGGGACACCAGCAGCGAGGACACCAAAGCGATGGTGACGGTGAGCGCGAAGGGCCGGAACAGCTCGCCGGCCAGCCCGGCCACGAATGCAATCGGCAGGAAAACCGCCACCGTGGTGAGCGTGGACGCAGTAATCGCGCCGGCGACCTCCCGGATGGCGGTCAGGATGGCGGTGATCTTGGTCTCGCCGTAACTGAGGTGCCGCTTGATGTTCTCAATCACCACGATCGAGTCGTCCACCACGCGGCCGATCGCAATGGTCAGCGCGCCGAGGGTGAGGATGTTCAGCGAGTAGCCGGTCGCGGAGAGTCCGATGAAGGTGATCAGCAGGGACAGCGGGATGGACACCGCCGTGACCAAAGTGGAGCGGACCGAGAGCAGGAACACCAGGATGACGGCGACGGCGAAGCCAAGGCCCAGCAGGCCCTCAGTGGTGAGGTCCTTGATGGACTTCTCGATGAACGGCGCCTGGTCGAACACCGGGGTGAATTTGGCGTTGGAGCCCAGCTCGGCTTCGAGCTGCGGAATGGCATCCTTGACCGCGTGGGAGATGGCCACCGTGTCGCCCTCGGGCTTCTTGGTGACGGACACGGCCAGGGTTTCCTTGCCGTTGGTCCGGGTGATCGAGGTGCGGGCGTCCTCGGCAATGCTGACATCCGCGACGCTGCCGATGGTCGCGGCATTGCGGGCGCCCCCCAGCGGCAGGGACTTCACGGCGTCGAGGGAATCCACCGGGCTGCCGACCTGCAACGAGAGCGTCTTGCCTTGCTCCTCGATGCTGCCGGCCGGCACCAGCGAGCCGTTGTTCTTCAGCGCGTCGGAAATGGACTGGATGCTCACCCCGGAGGCGGCCATCGCGTCGGGCCGGGGCAGGATCTGGATGTGCTCGGTCGCGCCGCCGGTGACGTCGGCGCCGCGCACGCCGTCGAGCTTCTGCAGCCGCGGGACGCTCAGCCGCGCGAGGTCCGTGTTGAGCTCGCTCAAGGGCTTGTCCGAGGACACCGCGAGGTAGACGATCGGGAAGTCGCTGATGCTGCCGGCGATCGCCTGCGGCTGGACGTCCTTGGGCAGCGCCTGCTTCGCGTTGGAGATGGCGCGGTCAATCTGGTTCCGGGCGCGGTCCAGGTTGGAGCCGTAGGTAAACGCGAGGGTGATCTGCGAGACGCCATTGCGCGACGTCGACGACGTCGACTCCAGCCCCTCGACGCCGTTGAGCGCCGTTTCCAGCGGGGCGCTGATTTGCTTGTCCACCACTTCCGGCGAGGCACCGGGCATCGAGGTGATGACCGTGATCTGCGGGAACTCGATGGACGGGATGAGTTCCTGTTTGAGTGAGGACATCGTGATCACGCCGAAGACCGACGCGAAGACGGTGATCAGCGCGATCAGCGCCCGGTTTGCTAGCGAGAGCTGGGCGAGCCGGAACATCTCATGGTCTCCTGGTGGGTCGACGGACGTACGTCAAAGTCAAACGATCAAAACGTGCCGCACACCGGTCGGGAGTCCGCTGCGGGAGTCCGCCGCGAGCGGCGGCTGCTGCGGTCAGCCCTGGCTGGCGCTGACCGGCTCCAGCTGGAGGGCTGCTGCCGTCTCGGCCTCAAGCTTGGCCGCGAGCTCCGGGTTCTCATTGAGCTTGACGCCGTAGCCCGGCATCATCTCCTTGAGCTTGCCGTGCCAGCCCTTGAAGTCCTTCGGGAAGGACTTCTGCAGCAGCTCGATCATGATCGGGACTGCGGTGGACGCGCCCGGGGACGCACCGAGCAGGGCCCCGATCGTGCCGTCGCGGCCGGCGATGACCTCGGTGCCGAACTGCAGCACGCCGTGCTTCTTCGGGTCCTTCTTGATGATCTGTACACGCTGGCCGGCCGTGATCAGTTCCCAGTCGCCGTCCTTGGCCTCCGGGTAGTACTCCCGCAGGGCCTCGACCTTGGCGCCGTGCCGCTTCGCGACCTCCTTGACCAGGTAGGCGGTGAGGTCCATGTTGTCCTTGGCCACGGCCAGCATCGGGATGATGTTCGAGGGCCGGATGGACAGCGGGAGGTCCAGATAGGAGCCGTTCTTCAGGAAGTTCGTGGAGAAACCGGCGTACGGGCCGAACAGCAGGGAGCGCTTGCCGTTGACGTACCGGGTGTCCAGGTGCGGCACGGACATGGGCGGGGCACCCACCGAGGCCTGGCCGTAGACCTTGGCGCTGTGCTGGGCCGCGAGGCTCTCGTCGGTGCAACGGAAGAACTGGCCGGAGACCGGGAAGCCGCCGTAGCCCTTGCTTTCCGGGATGCCGGAGGCCTGCAGCAGGTGCAGCGCCCCGCCGCCGGCGCCAACGAAGACGAACTTGGCGTGGATCGAGCCGCGCTCACCGGACCGCGGGTGCTTGAGCGTGAGGTCCCAGCCGCCGTCGGAGGCCTTGGAAATGCCGGTGACGTCGTGGCCGTAGTTGATTTCCACGCCGTTGTTGCCGAGGTAACCGGTCAGCTCGCGGGTGAGCGCGCCAAAGTCGACGTCGGTGCCCTCCGCGGCGCGGGTCGCGGCGACATGCTGTTTCGGGTCGCGGCCCTTGACGATCAGCGGCGCCCACTTGGCGATCTGGGCGTGGTCCTCGGAGAACTCCATCGAGCGGAACAGCGGGTTGGGCTTGAGCGCTTCGTAACGGGTGCGTAGGAATTTGGTGTTCGCGTCGCCGACCACGAAGCTCATGTGCGGCACCGTGTTGATGAAGCCCTTGGGTGAGCCGATCAGCGAGTTGGTGACCAGGTGGGACCAGAACTGGCGGGACAGCTGGAACTGCTCGTTGATGTGCAGGGCCTTGGCCGGGTCCACCGAACCGTCCTTGGCCGCGGGGGAGTAGTTAAGCTCACACAGTGCGGCGTGTCCGGTGCCCGCGTTGTTCCAGGGGCCGGAGCTTTCCAGGCCGGGCTGGTCCAGCCGTTCGAACAGCGAAATGGTCCAGTTCGGCTCAAGCTGCTTGAGGAAGGTGCCCAGCGTGGCGCTCATGATGCCGCCGCCAATCAGGACAACGTCGGCGTGTTGGGTCTTGGAAATGAAAGTCACAATCAGTCTCCGATAGCAGCGGCTCTGGCTGTCACAGAATATCCCCGCACGGCCCACTAACTGAAATTGGGCACTGCCGTCAAGGCTTTAACACGACCTTAGTGAAAACTTCATTCAGGACCGGCGACGCCGGGTATTTCAGGACCCGGTCGGAGAGGGCCAGCGCCGAGATCGGGTACGCGATCGGGACGGCGGGGACCGTCGCGGCGATCTGGGCATTGATGGTCTGGTACTGGTCGGTGCGGTCCTTGCCGTCCGGCAAGCCCCGGGCGCGGGCGATCTTGGAGAACACCTGTGGGTCCTGGTAATCGAATTCGCCGTTGTTCTGGCCGAAGAGCGGCCCCACGAAGTTGTCCGGGTCCGAATAGGAGCCGTTCCAGCCAAGCAGGTGCAGGGCGTGGTCCCCGGGGGAGGTGACCTTCTGAAGGTAGCCGTCCGCCCAGTCCACCGGCACCGGTTTGATGTTGAGTCCGACGGCGGTGAGCTGGCGGCTGATCTCGGCGTAGACCTTTTCCGGGGTCGGCAGGTACGGCCGGGTGACGTTGAGCGGGTAGTAGAACTTCAGTTCCTCGCCCTTGTAGCCGCCCTCGGCGAGCAGCTCCTTGGCCTTGGCCGGGTCGTACCCCAGCGAGGGCGCGTTGTTGTTGAAGCCGCTCAGCTTCGGCGGGACGAACTGCGAGGCCGCCGAGGTGTTGTCAATGAAAAACTTGCGGATCAGGGTGTCCTTGTCCAGGGCCATCTCGATCGCCTGGCGGACCTTGAGGTTCTGCAGCACCGGCACAGCCTGGTTCATCCCCAGGTACATCACGGAAAAGGGATCGCGCTGGACGATCTGCTTGCCGCGCTTGACCAACTGGTCGAAATTGCCGACCGTGACGGAGTCGTAAGCGTCGATTTTGCCGTCCAGCAGGGCCTGCAACCGGGTCTGCGGGTGGTCGTAGCTGATGAAGTTGATGGTTCCGATCTGGCCTTTGTCGCCCCAGTAGCCAGCGTTGCTGTTCAGCGTGACGGT
This sequence comes from Arthrobacter sp. 05N428_2, assembly GCF_056397065.1. Classification (NCBI taxonomy): domain Bacteria; kingdom Bacillati; phylum Actinomycetota; class Actinomycetes; order Micrococcales; family Micrococcaceae; genus Arthrobacter; species Arthrobacter sp. 05N428_2. The sequence continues at coordinate 41,764 of NZ_JBFTMR010000002.1, forward strand.
GTCGTTGTCCCAGGAGCCGAAAACGTAAGGACCGGTGCCCACCGGGTGCAGGGCGTAGGCGGACACGGGCTGGCCTTCGCGGGTCTGGTTGAGCACATCGGCGGACCGGGCGATGAGTGCCTGCGGCGAGGAGATGGCGAAGGCCGGCAGGGTGAGGGCCTGGATGAAGCCCGTGAACGGCTCGGTGAGATCGATCTTGACGCTGTCCGCCGCCAGTGCGGTGCAGCTCTTGTATACGGAGAGCGAGGCCTGGTCCGAGTGGGCCCGGAACGCGGACTTGAAGCTGGTGCCCGGCGCCTGCTTGCGGAGTGCCTCGGGGAAGTTGAACCAGCGGTTGAAATTGGTGCACACGGCCGCCGCGTCGAAGGCCGTACCGTCTTGGAACTTCACGTTCCCGCGGAGCTTGAAGGTGTAGGCGCGGCCGTCGTCACTGCCGTTCCACTCTGTCGCCAGCAGGGGGGTGGGCTTGCCGCTGGTCTGGTCGACGCCGACCAGGCCTTCGAGTACCTGGCGGGTGATGCGGTAGGAATCGGTGTCGGAAACGAGGGCCGGATCCAGGCCGAGCGGGCGGGATGCGGTGCCGAAATTAAACGTTGCGGTGGGGCCCGCAGCGGATGAGCTGGCGCTGGCCGACGACGGCGCCGGGCCGGGCGTTCCGGTACACGCTGCAAGGGGCAGCAGGAGCAGGACCGCGCCGAAGCCGGCTGCGATCCGCCGCGCTGTCCTGCTCGGGCGGTTACGGGTCGGCGCGGAACTGCTTGGCACTGAAGGAATCACCCCTGGGGAACTGTAAGCCCGCCGGCTGCGGAACAGCCCCAGTCTAGTAGACCGGACGGCGGCTACCCTGCGGGGGGCCTTCGCCGCTGGGGGCGAGCTGACCGCAACAGGCGAAGGCCCGCACCATCCGGTGCGGGCCTTCGTTTCTCCAGGTGGATCCAGGGAGTCAGGCTGGATCCGGGGCAGGAGGGCTTGGTATGCCTACTTGGGCATCAGGACGGAGTCGACCATGTAGACCGTGGCGTTGGCGGTCTGGACGCCGCCGCAGACTACGTTGGCGCCGTCGACCTTGAGCGCGTCCTTGGTGCCGCTGACGGTGACGGAGCCACCCTCGACCGTCTTGTGCGTGCCGACGATCTGGTCGGGGCTGATCTTGCCGGGAACCACGTGGTAGGTCAGGATCTTGCTCAGCAGGGCATCGTCCGTCTTGAGCTTGTCAATGGTGGCGGCGTCGATCTTCTTGAAGGCGTCATCCGTCGGGGCGAAGATCGTGAATTCGCTGCCGTTCAGGGTGTCCACCAGGTTCACCTTGGGGTTGAGCTTGCCGGAGACGGCGGCGGTCAGGGTGGTCAGGATCGGGTTGTTGGAGGCGGCCACGGCCACCGGGTCCAGGGCCATGCCGGAGACGGAGCCCTTACCGCTGGGTACCTGGGCGGCGTAGGCGGCGCAGCCGGGGCCGACGAGGTTTGCTGCCGGGTCCATGGCTGCGGCGGAGGAGCTCATGGACGGCGACGGCGCCATGCTCGAAGCGGAGGGCGTGGACGCCGGAGCCGAGGAGCTGCTGGCGCCGGTGCTGGAACCGCCGCAGGCAGTGAGGCTGAGCATGGCTGCAGCAGCGATACCTGCAACGGCGAAAGTTGTGCGCTTGATGGTCTGCATTTCGAATCTCCTTTGTTGTGCCGATTCATTGCCGGCAGCGGACCTCTTTGCCGCTGCGGCTCCTATCCGACTGTCGGGCACCGACCCTTGGTTGGTGTCTCAATGGATATTCGCGGGCTCGGCGGGCAGGGATGGGTGGGATTCGAAATTCTTTTTGGTTGGGCCGGTTCAGGGCTTGCGGGAGCACCGCCTCCGGATTTCTTGACGGAGGGATCCGAGCTCCGGTTGCCCAGCCAGGCCGCCCGGACCGGGGTACACCCGGCAGGCGACGGCGGGTGCCGTGTCGGAGGGGAAAAGGTCAGCTCCGTCAATGATGAAGGAGGGTGATCCGTGGAAGGACCGCGCCGCGGCGTCGGCGTCAGTGCTGATTTCGGCGACCGTGAGCAGCGCCGGATCGATGCCTTCCGCCTCCAACGCGGTCGCGAACAAGTCCCGGGCCGAGACGCCGTGCGGGCACCCCGGAATCGTCAGCAATTGAATCTGCATGCTCAGTTCCCCCCGCTGCGGCCGTGAGTCAGGCCGGTGGGGAATCCGACGAGCACCGGTTCGGGCGCTCCACAGCAGCCGCTGCTGCCGGCATCGGACGAGCAGACGCCGGTTTCGGGGAATTCGAGCAGGACGGTGTCCGCGGCTTCCCGGTCCCCGGCCAAGGCGGCCGCGACGGAACGGACCTGTTCGTAGCCGGTGGCGAGCAGGAAGGTCGGGGCCCTGCCGTAGGACTTCATGCCCACGATGTAGAAGTCGTCTTCGGGGTGGGCCAGCATCCGGGCGCCGTGGGGTTCGACCGTGCCGCAGGAGTGGAATTCGGGGTCGATCAGCGGGCCGAGCTCACGCGGGGCGTCCACGGCGGCGTCCAGGTCCAGCCGGAGTTCACGGAGGATGTCCAGGTCGGGGCGGAACCCGGTGGCCGGAACGATCACGTCGGCTGCGAGGGTGCGGCCGTCCGTGGAAGTCAGGGTGACGGCTCCGTCGGCGGCGGCGAGGGCCACGATGCCGAAGCCGGTGTGCAGTTCAATGGTCCCGTCCTCAACCAGGGCGCGGAGCCGGCTGCCCAGCCGGCCGCGGGCCGCCAGCTCATCGGCGTCACCGCCGCCATAGACCTTGGCTGCGGATGCGCCGCGGATTGCCCACACAATCCTGGTCCCGGGCACCTGCACTGCGAGCTCGGAGAGGTTGATCAGGGTGTTGGCGGCCGCGTGCCCCGAGCCGACCACGACGGCGGTGCGGCCACCAAACGCTGCGCGCTCGCGGCCCAGGACGTCCGGCAGCGGAGAGGAAATCGTCTCAGCTGCGGCGGCTTCGCCGAGGGCGGGCAGGCCGGAGGTTCCGAGCGGGTTGCGGGTGGACCAGGTGCCGGACGCGTCGATGACACCTGCGGCCTGGTACTCGCGGACCCCTCCGCCGGCGTGTTCGACCCGGACCACAAAGGGTGTGGTGTCGCGGTTCCGGCTGTGGGTCTTGTCCATGCCCTGCCGGGTCACTGCCACGACGCGGGCGCCGGTGTGCAGGCGGGACGCAATCGCCGGCAGAGAAGCCAGGGGCGTGAGGTACTGGTCGACGAGTTCCCCGCCGGTCGGCAGCGCCGTCGGCTCCGGCGATTCCCAGCCGGTCCCGGCCAGCAGGCGGGCGGCGGCGGCGTCGGTGTTGTACCGCCAGGGGGAGAAGAGCCGGATGTGGCGCCACTGCTCGATGGCGGCCCCCGCAGTGGGACCGGCCTCCAGGATCAGCGCTTCGAGTCCGCGCTCGAGCAGGTGGGCGGCCGCGGCCAAGCCCACAGGCCCGGCCCCAATGACAGCTACGGGAAGGTTCCGCGTTGAATCCATGGTTTCCTCTGTTTTGTCCGGGGGCCGGGTTAGGCGCGCGGCTCAGGCGTGGGTAGGGTCCTCGACCAGGGCGGTCGCGATGCTGTCGGCATCCTCGAGGGCGGCCAGGTAGCGCTCGGCGTCGAGGGCGGCCGCGCAGCCGGTGCCGGCGGCGGTGATGGCCTGGCGGTAGCGGTGGTCCACGGCGTCGCCGCAGGCAAACACGCCGGTCAGGCTGGTGACGGTGGTGGGGGAGTCGACCTTGATGTACCCCTCGGCGTCGAGCTCCACCTGGCCGTGCAGCAGTTCGGTGCGCGGCACGTGGCCGATCGCGACGAAGATGCCGGTAGCGGGGTGCTCGCGGGTCTCACCGGTCACGGTATCCGTCAGGGTGACACCGGAGACCTTGCCATCGCCGTGGATGGCGGTGACGGCCGAGTTCCACGCGAAGCGGATCTTGGGATTGTCCTTCGCCCGCTGGGCCATGATCCGTGAGGCGCGCAGTTCGTTCTTGCGCACGACCACCGTCACCGACTTGCCGAAGCGGGTCAGGAATGTCGCCTCCTCCATGGCGGAGTCGCCGCCGCCGACCACGATGATGTCCTGCTCGCGGAAGAAGAATCCGTCGCAGGTGGCGCACCAGGAGACGCCGTGGCCGCTGAATTTCTTCTCCTCCGGCAGGCCGAGCTCCTTGTAGGCGGACCCGGTGGCGAGGATGACGGCGGGAGCCTCATGGGTCTCGCCGGCGCCGGTGACCACCCGCTTGAGGTGGCCGGTGAGTGTCACTTCGGTGACGTCGTCGAACACAACCTGCGCACCGAACTTCTCCGCCTGCTGCTGCAGCCCGTCCATCAGCTCGGGGCCCTGGACGCCGGCCGGGAAGCCGGGGAAGTTCTCCACCTCGGTGGTGTTCATCAGCGCGCCGCCGGCGGTGACGGCCCCGGCGAGAACGAGCGGCTCGAGGCCGGCCCGGGCGGCGTAGATCGCTGCGGTGTAACCGGCGGGGCCGGATCCGATGATGATCAGCTGGTGCATGCTCATGAAGACTCCTGGTGTCGGGGGGGCTTGGCGGTTACTTGACGGGGGCCAGCGAAGCGATGAGGCCTTCGATGCGGGTCTTGATATCGTCCCGGATCGGCCGGACGGCGTCCACGCCGTGGCCGGCGGGGTCCTCGAGTTCCCAGTCCTCGTAACGCTTGCCGGGGAAGATCGGGCAGGTGTCGCCGCAGCCCATGGTGATGACGACGTCGGACTGTTTCACCGCCTCGGTGGTGAGGACCTTCGGGATCTCGGCGGACATGTCGATGCCGAGCTCGGCCATGGCCTCGACGGCGGCCGGGTTGACCTTGTCGGCCGGCTCCGAGCCGGCGGAACGCACCTCGATCCGTCCTTCGGCCAGGGTGGTGAGGAAGGCAGCGGCCATCTGGGAGCGGCCGGCGTTGTGGACGCAGACGAACAGGACGGAGGGCTTCTTGGCGGTTTCGGTGCTCACGGGGTTCTCCTGGAATCAGCTAGGGGGCGTGTCGTGGTCTGGTTGGGGTCTTCGTGGCTGCGCTGCAACGCTCAATTGACCATTGAAGATGATCGATACAGTGAGTGTCGGTCAATAGATTGATGATTGTCAATATTTACGTCGCCGGTGGGTTCAGGCGGCGAGCACGCGCGGTGCAAGGCCGGTGATGCGGTCGGCGATCTCCTTGAAGGCCCGCTCGAAAGCTTCATCCGTGCCCAGGCGCAGCGGATCCGGCACGGACCAGTGCACGCCGCCCAGGCTCGCCAGCTCCTCGTGGGCGTTATCGCACACAGTCACCATCAGATCCCCCTCCGCCGCGGGATCCAGCAGGCGGGGAGGAGTGTCGGCGAGGTCCAGGCCGTGACGGCGGGCGACCTCGATGGCCCTCCGTGCAATCCGGTCAGCGGGATGCGTTCCCGCCGAAATCGTGGGGATGTCGCTGACCTGCTTCCAGAGAGCGGCGGCCAGTTGTGACCTTGCACTGTTTCGCGTGCAGACGAACAGGACGCGGCGCGCGCTTTGCCCGGCCCCTGGAACGAGGCCTTCCAGGGCGCCGGCCGCAAGCCGGAGGTAGCTGCGGCGCCGGTCAGCCTCGGAGCGGTGCCGGGCTGTCAGTCCGGCCTCTTCCAATGCGCGCAGATGATGGGAGAGCAGATTCGAGGCCATTCCCAGCTCGGCCTGCAGCTCCGTGGGAGAAAAGTCGCCCAGAGTCAGCAGGTCAACGATGCGCAGCCGCGCAGGATCGGCCAGGGCTGCGTGCTTGGCTACCCGCACCCGAAAAGCGTCTGCTGTCTCAAGTTTCATTGATTCAATTTTGACTGAGTTATTTCTTTCGGTCAAGCTGTTGCCATGACTTCCAACCAACCGCCGCTGTGGCGCCGTGCCGTCGCCGAGCTGCTCGGCACCAGCTTGCTCGTGATGATCGTCGTCGGCTCCGGGATCGCTGCCGCGCAGCTTTCCCCCAACGACGTAGGCCTGCAGTTGCTCCAAAACAGCACCGCCACGGTGCTGGGTCTGACGGTCCTGATCCTCGTATTCGGTCCGGTCAGCGGCGCCCACTTCAACCCCGTGGTCTCGCTCGTCGACTGGATCCTGGGCCGGCGCAGCGGCGCCGGGCTGACCCTGCCGGACCTTGGGGCGTACATCGTTGCGCAGACAGTTGGTGCAATCAGCGGCAGCGTCGTGGCGAACGCCATGTTTGAGGTGGGCACCTCCAACTCTGCCAAGGAACGTGCCACCAGCGGGCATCTCCTCGGCGAGGTCGTCGCCACAGCAGGTCTAGTGCTGCTGATTTTCGCCCTGGCCGCCACCAACCGGGGCGCCCTCGCGGCTCCGGCGGTGGGCGCCTACATCGGCGCCGCGTACTGGTTCACGTCCTCGACGTCGTTCGCGAACCCGGCCGTGACGGTGGGGCGCATCTTCAGCGACACGTTCGCGGGTATCGCCCCGGACTCCGTTCCCGGCTTCGTAGCAGCGCAGCTGGTCGGCGCGGCGGTAGGCGTGGGCCTCCTCCTCGTCCTGTTCCCCTCCGCGGCCCGCACCGCTGACGACGTCGTGATCCCACACAGCTCCGAACCGGTCAACTCGTAGCATCAGCCAGCGGCTGGAGGAGCAACCATCTGCGCCCGCGCCCGAACATGGCCCGGTACGGCTTTATATTGATGACTGTCAATATCGGGGCATAATGGGTATATGAACCCGCTCTCTATCCTCGAACCGGCCACGGCTGAAGCCTGCTGCGCCCCGGCGGGAACGCCTGCCCTGGGCGCTGAAGAGGCGAAGCAGAAGGCCCTGGTCTTCAAGGCCCTGGCCGATCCAAACCGGCTACGCCTGCTCTCCATCGTCAAGGCCGAGGCGTCCGGCGAATCCTGCGTCTGCGACCTCACCGAGCCGCTGGACCTGGGCCAGCCCACCGTCTCCCATCACCTGAAAATCCTGGTCGACGCCGGGCTGCTGCACCGCGAGAAGCGCGGCACTTGGGCTTATTACTCGATCGTCCCCGGCGCCATCGAGCAGACGGCCGGCCTGCTGGCGACCCTGTGAGCCTGGATATTGCGGCTGCCGTCAAGGTCCGGCCGATGCATGAATCCGATTGGCCCGAGGTCCGGCGAATCTATGGCGAGGGGATCGCGACGGGTCAGGCCACGTTCGAGGTCGAGGCGCCGGACTGGCACCGCTTCGAGGCTTCGCGGCTCGCTTCCCACCGCCTGGTGGCCGAGACGCCCGACGGCGGGATTCTCGGCTGGGCGGCCGTGTCCGCCGTATCCGCCCGCGCCGCGTACTCCGGTGTCGTCGAACACTCCATTTACGTCTCCGAGGCAGCCCGCGGCAGGCGGATAGGGTCAGTCCTCCTGACGTCCCTGATCGCCTCGACCGAGGACGCCGGCATTTGGACGATCCAGGCGAGCATCTTTCCGGAGAACGAGGCGAGCCTGAAGCTGCATCTCGCCCAGGGCTTCAGGGTCGTGGGCCGGCGGGAGCGGATTGCCAGGGTTGGCCACGGTCCCGCCGCAGGACAGTGGCGGGACACCGTCCTGATCGAGCGGCGCGCTCGGGACGTCTAGTTCTTTTCTGCAAGGCCGCCGGAGCGAGAAGATAGCCCCGACAACCGGAAGCAGAACCGCAACCAAGGAGGACACGATGGAAACCGAGGCTCCCACCACCGAGGACCGGCTGCGCACGATGTTGGACAACGTCAGGACGGCAACCGCTAACACCCGCCAGATGATGGACTCACCCGGCGACGAGCAATGGGTGCAGGACGGCGAGTCGGATGCCGAGTACCTGATGTCGATCCAGCGCGACACCATCGCCAGGCTGGATGCCACCGCGCGGGACATCGAAGCTTTGTTGGCGCGCCGAGTGGAGGCGTAGCCAGACTGTCAGGCCGGCAGGGACCTGAGTGAGGTCAGCGCCAATAATTTGTCCACGCCAACGGGTTCCTCGGGAAGCAGCGGAATGAGCGCGACCCGGTCAGCCAGAGCCCGAACCTTTGCGATCTGCTCAAGTTCTCCTACCGCGCGGGCCCGCAGGAAGGCTGACTCTGGATGCGCCGCGGCGATGGAATTGTTGATCACCCAGGCCCACGGATGGATCCCGGCCCGCTCCAGGTCCTCCTTCAATTCTTCGGCTTCCAGCACGGGGGTAGTTTCGGCCAAGGTGACCAGGACGACTTTGGTCTGAGCCGGATCCTGAAGCCGCATGAGGGGCGTCACGAACCCCCTGGTGGCGACCACCTGGCGGGAAATCTCCCGGTGGTAGGAACCGGTGGCGTCCAGGAGCAGCAGCGTGTGGCCGGTCGGTGCTGTGTCAATCACCACGAATTGCCGCCGGGATCCCTGGACCACCTTGGAGAACTGCCGGAACACGGCCACCTCGTCGGTGCAGGGGGACAGCAGGTCCTCGGCGAGGGCGGCACGTCCGGCGTCGTCCAGGCCCCGGCCCTTGGTTGCCATGACGTGGGCGCGGTATTCCGCGATGGCTGCGTCCGGATCGATGCGCGAGACTGTCAGGCCCGGGACGGTGCCGTGGAGGGTCTCCGTGAGGTGGGCCGCGGGATCGGTCGTGGTGAGGTGCACCGCATGCCCGCGTTGCGCCAGGGCGACGGCGAGGGCAGCCGCGACGGTGGTCTTACCGACGCCGCCCTTCCCCATGCACATCACGAGGCCGTGGCCGTCGAGTTCCACCTCGTTCACCAAGGCGGCCAACGGTGCGTCGTCAAGCCCGGCGGCCCTAACCCAAGGCGCAGGCGCTGTTTCCTCCGCAACTCCGGGGCCGGGTGAGGCGGCGAACAAGGATTCGAGCGCCGCGACGCCGACCATGTTGACGGGTTTCAGCTCCAGGACATCCCGGGGCAGGCCGGCGACGGCGTCGGGAATGGCGGCAGTGGCCGCCGCCTCCCGAGCCCGCAGTGCCCGGGCCAGCGCCTCATCCCCGGCGGCATCCGGCAGGACTCCATTGACGACGACGAAGCCGCCCTCGATTCCGATGTTGTTGAGTTCGAGGTAGGTCCGCTCAATCTCACCCAGTGACGACGTCTGTGCGCGGCTGACCAGGACGAGCCGGGTCTTGGTCGGATCTTTGAGCGCCTGGAGCGCCTTGGCGTAGACCTGCTTGTGCTTTTCCAGTCCGGACAGCGGGCCAAGGCAGGACGGTTCCCCCTTACCCGCCGCGAGGAAGTCGGTCCACGAACCGGGCAGCTGCAGCAACCGGATCGTGTGGCCGGTCGGGGCTGTGTCGAAGACGACGTGGTCGTATTCGACGTAGGAGCCGTCGTCGGCGAGCAGGTTGGTGAACTCGTCGAAGGAGGCGATCTCCGTGGTGCAGGAACCCGAGAGGCTCTCGGCGATGCCGGCCAGTTCACTCTCGGGCAGGAGCCCGCGCACCGGCGCGATAATCCGTTCCCGATATGCTTCGGCGGCCTGATCCGGGTCGATTTCCAGTGCGGAGACGCCCGGTACGTCCCGGAGAGGGGTGATGGTGTTGCCGATGGTCTCGCCGAAGACCTGCCCGACGTTTGATGCGGGGTCGGTGCTGACCAGCAAGACGTTCTTGCCGCGCTTGGCGAGCGCGAGCGCCGTCGCACACGCCACGGACGTCTTACCGACGCCGCCCTTGCCGGTGAAGAAAAGGAACCGTGGGCTGTTCTCGAGAAACTTCACGCCCCTTAGCATATCGACATCAGTCGATGCCCAGAAGGGGGCCGGGGGCGGGGGAGCCCGCGGGACCCTGCAAACGGGCGTCGGTCGCAAAACAGGAGAACCCCGGTCCTAAGACCGGGGTTCCGCATGGTGCGCAAGGGGGGACTTGAACCCCCACGCCCGAAGGCACAGGAACCTAAATCCTGCGTGTCTGCCAATTCCACCACTCGCGCGCGGCGCCGTCGTACGTGGGTTTTTAGACCCCACGGCGGATGCCAGCAACCAGTCTACAGTTCGACCTCGCAGCGCAAAGCCGGGCGCGGCCGGGCGGGTCGACGTAGGGGAGGCTAGGCGTCGACCTTGAGGTCGCGGCGCAGTTTGGCGACGTGGCCGGTGGCGCGGACGTTGTATTGAGCCAGGGTGACCTTGCCGTCCGGACCCACCACCACCGTGGAACGGATGAGGCCGTCGTAGCTGCGGCCGTAGTTCTTCTTCTCGCCCCACGCCGCGTAGTCCGCCGCCACCGTGTGATCAGGGTCGGAAAGCAGCGGGAAGCTCAGTGCTTCGGCGTCCGCGAACTTGGCGAGCTTTTCGACGGGGTCGGGGGAGATGCCGACCACGTCATAGCCGGCCGCCTGCAGGGCGCCCAGGGAGTCGCGGAAGTCGCAGGCCTGCTTGGTGCAACCGGGCGTGGCGGCGGCGGGGTAGAAGTAGACCACCGTGTTGCGGCCGCGGAAGTCCTTCAGGCTGACCTCGCGCCCCGCCGAGTCGAGCAGTCGAAAGTCGGGTGCGGTGTCCCCGGGAACGAGTCGTTCAGGCATCTTGATCTCCTTGACAAATTGACGCAAACCAGTCTACGGAGTGCGGCGGCGGCCCACCAATCAGACAGTCGTTATACTCTTGGGTATGCCTGATATGGATCGCTGGCCCACGGGCCGCTTATTGTCCACGGCAGCACGCCTTGTAGAACACTCCTGGAACGAGAAGCTTGGGGCCATCGGTCTCACCCATGCCGGGGTCATCGCCATGGAAGTGCTCTCCGTTCAAGGACCCATGACCCAAGCGCAGTTGGCGCATCTGGTCCGGGTCCAGGCCCAGACCATGGGCAAGACGCTCAGCCGGCTCGAAGCCCACGGCCACATCTCCCGGGAGCGAAGCGCTTCCGACCGCCGCAGCCACGTCGTGAAGCTGACCGATCGCGGACGCGAAGCCGTGCTTGAAGCCGCGGATATGGAACGGTCGGTCCTTGCTGCCGCCTCGATCGACCCGGACTCACTCCGGCGCGAGCTGCAAGCCGTGGTCAGGGAACTGGCCAACCGGATTTCCTCGCCGGAGGGTAAGGCCATCGTCACCGCGGCGGACCCGGCCGTTCCCGCCGAGGCGACCAGCCTGAACTAGGCGACCCGGTACCCGGGCCCATGCGTGTCATGCCCGGCGTCCGGCCGAGTGCTCACATAGGGTTTTCCTATGGAAACGGCACCGCCACCCGAGCTGGACGGCCAGTCCTCGATCAACGAGTTGCTGGACGAGCCGGTCGGCGCCGCGCCGATCCAACTTGCACTGCCCATCCACTTCCAGTTGGCCGCGGCCAGCCGACGCTAGGAGCGGCCCGCCTTGGTCGGCCGGAAATCAGCGGAGAATCCCCTCACCCGGATTGCGGGAACGTAGTATGGCGAGGATGAGAAAGCGTAGGAGTGTCGGCGGTGCTGCCACGGCCGTGGCTGTCCTCGCCATCACCGCCGCCGTCGGGGCTCCGGCCGCCGCCGAGCCCTGCGGTCCCGTGGTAGTGGTTTCCCTGGGCTGGTGCCAGCCCGCAGCCACGCCTACCCCGACGGAGTCGAACACCCGCAAGCCCTCGCCGACGGGGTCGGCGGCGCCGTCGGCGCCCCCCGCGGCACCGGCGCCGGCAGTTCCCCCGGCCCCGGTTCCAAGCGCAGCGGGGCCGTCTCCCGCCCCTGCAGTGGTCCCTGTCGTGGTCCCCGCGGCTTCAGCCAGCCCGCTGTCCGGAACCGCCGCCCCCGCGCCTCCCTTCTCTGCTGGCACGACGGCGGCGCCAGCGGCCCCCTCGGTACTTCCCGCCCCGCAGGCAGCAGACGCTGCGGAGCCTACCGGTGCCCCCGTTGCCACCAGGGAGGGAACAGGTGCCGGAGCGGTCCTGCTGGCGTTGGGCGGATTGCTGGTCTCCGGCTCCGCACTCTTGGGCCTCCGGCGGCGGGACCCGCTTCCTTAAACGGACATGTTTGCTTACAGGACCACCCGGCCGCTTGAAAGAGAGAATCCTATGCCTGACTTCCGCGAGGGACTGCCGCCCATCTGGGCGGACGGACTCGGCCGTGCCAGCATCCGCTCCGTCCAGGCCCTCACCGTCGCCGCCCTCGGCTGGGCGATTGTCTGGGCCGCCACCAGGGTGCCGCTCGTCTTGATACCGGTACTGATCGCCATGATCCTCGCCGCCGCGATCGCGCCCCTGGTCCGCTGGCTCACGGGCCACTCCTGGCCGCGTGCGCTGGCCGTCGTCGCGGCTTTCGTGGCCATCCTGGCCGTCTTCGGCGGCGTCATTACCGGCATCGTGTTCCTCGTCCGGGCGCAGTCCAAGGACCTCATTGCGAAGTTTACGGTAGGCATCGACCGGCTTCATGAGTTCCTGAACAGCGGGCCGGTCCCGGTCAACGACACCCAGATTACGGGCATCCGCGAAACCGTCCAGAAGTTCTTCACCTCCAGCTCCTTCGGCACCGAGGCCCTGACCGGCGCCCGCACCATCGGCGAAATCCTCGCCGGCATGGTCCTCATGGCCGTCACCTTGTTCTTCTTCCTCAAGGACGGCGCCAAGATCCGTGCCTTCGTCATCGGATTCCTGCCCGCCCGGCACCGGGCCAAGGCGCTTCTGTCCGCCGAGCGCAGTACCGTGGTCCTGGGCGGCTACGTGCGCGGCACCGCCTTGATTGCGGCCACCGACGGGCTCATTGTCGGTATCGCGCTGGCCATTCTGGGCGTGCCCCTGGCACTCCCGTTGGGTGCCTTCGTCTTCATCGGCGGCTTCATTCCGATCGTCGGCGCGACGGCGGCCGGCACACTTGCCGTCGGCGTTGCGCTGATTTCCAACGGGCCCGTCACAGCGATTGTGGTCCTCGCGGTGGTGATCGGGGCGAACCAGCTCGAGCACCACTTGCTCCAACCGCTCCTGATGGGCAAAGTGCTCAAGATCCATGGGCTGGCCATCCTGCTCGCGCTGGCGGCCGGCACCATACTTGCCGGAATCGTCGGCGCCCTCCTGGCCGTCCCGCTGACCGCCGTGGGCTGGACAATGATCAAGACCTGGTCAGGACGGGACGCCGTCGACGGTCAGGCGGCGGCAACGGCTCCGGACGCCTGACGCCTGAGGCTCGACGACGCAATAAGAAGGCCAAAATAGTCCGCCGTTGTTGCCTCAGGCCTGCTAGCTTTGTTCTATAATATATAGAACAAAGAGTGGAGGGCTGTGGCAATGATCCTGAACGTTGACCTGGGCGGCACTGTCCCGCTCTACCAGCAGCTTCGCGACCAGGTTGTCGAGGCGATCGCTTCCGGCGTGCTGACCGACGGCAGTCCGTTGCCGGCGACCCGGACCCTCGCCGCGGATTTCGGGATCAACTTCCACACCGTTAACAAGGCTTATGACCTCCTGCGACAGGAGGGTCTGATCCGGCTGAGCCGCGCCGGCGCGGTGGTGACCACGGCGACTGCTGACCATTCGTTCGCCCCCGAATGGACTGCAAGAGTGCGGACGGTCCTGGCGGAGGCTGTGGCCAGGGGATTGCCGCCCGAGGAGGTTCTTCGGACCTGCCGTTCCGTTCTCGAACAATTCGCCACGCCGCGAGAGGATACGCCATGACCGTTGCCATTGTATTGAGCGTTGTGCTGCTGGGCCTGGTGCTGTTGCTTGCGCTGGTGCTGCCCTCGGTCACCAGTCCGATCGTGCCGTTCGGGGTCCGGGTACCGGCCCAGCACGCGGGGGACCCGACCGTCCTCCGGCAGGAGCGCATCTATCGCTGGCGCGTCCTGATCAGCGGTGTCATCACCGCCGGGGCCGGAATCGCCACGTTCGCTGTCACCGGCGATCCGCTGCTGCTGCCCGTGTCGGTGCTGGTGCTAGTCGGCGTCTGGTACGGGTGTTTCTCTCTCGCCAATCAGGAGATCCGCGCCGCTAAGGCCGCCGGGGGCTGGTACCAGGGACTACACCAAGGCATCACGGTCGACACCGAGCTGCGGACCAATCCGCCGCGGTTCCCCTGGCTTTGGCTGGCGCCGGCGCTGCTCATCACCGCCACCACCGTGGTGATCGGAGTACTCAGTTACCCGACGATGCCCGGAACGCTTGCGGTGCATTACGGCGCTCACGGTGCGCCTGACCGGGTAGTCGCCAAGTCGGTAGGCTCGGCCTTCTCCCTGGTGTTCGTGCAAATCGGTATGACGGCACTGTTGGCAGGCATGGCGGCGGCCATCACCCGCAGCAGGCCCGACATCGACCCGGCCCAGCCGGTGGGATCCGCGCGCTGGTCCCGCCACTACATGTCACTGAGCGCCCGGGCCTTGCTCGCACTGGTCGCCACGATCGACCTGGGAATGATGGTGTCATCGCTGCTGATGTGGACTGGAACCATCACCTCATGGGCACCCCTGGTGGTCGCGGTGCCGATCCTGGCGGCCGTTGTTGCCACCGTCGTGGTTTTGGCCAGGAACAACCGAGAGCGCGGCGGCAGTGAGGCGGAGACCGGCTTGACGCACCGGGACGACGACAAGTACTGGCGGGGAGGCCTGGTCTACGTCAACAGGCAAGACCATGCCTTGCTTGTTCCACGTCGGTTCGGTCTCGGCTGGACGATCAATGTCGGCAATCCAAGGGCATCGATGCTTTTGGCCGGTCTGGTTGCCCTCATCGTTCTGGTGATCATCCTCCGGTTAGGCAGCTGACCCGCAGCCGGCGGGGATCCGCCGGCACCGCGAGCCACGGCTGATTACCGGTCTGTCTCCGTTGCGGATCCCTGCTCGGGGGCATCGTGGTGTTCGCTTTTGTGGCGCGCTTCGTCCAGGTGGTGCTCCAGCTTTTCCTCTGCCTCCCGCCGCCGCTGCCCGACCGTGCGGATCTGCTGCGTCGTCGGCGCTGAATGGGCGCGGAGGTGCTGGCCGTGATCCTCCGCTGGCCCGTCATGTTTCTCACTCATGATGGCATCGTCCCACTCGGTGTGGTGCGCGGGAAGGCCCCGGTCTGCCGGCGGACTCGTGGTTTGTTTCTCCCGCGAAATCCGGGCAAAACAAAACCCCGCCTTTATGACCGTTAGGCCAGTAAAGACGGGGTTTTTCGTTGGTGCACCCCCCGGGACTCGAACCCGGAACCCATTGATTAAGAGTCAATTGCTCTGCCAGTTGAGCTAGAGGTGCAGCTGTTGTTTTGGGTTCCGCCGGGGCTTTTTGTTTCCCGTGGTGTTCTCCGCAACGACATGAAACTCTACACGAGTTTGGGCGGAGTGTGAAATCGGCGCGGCGGGCGCCGGGGCGGCTACCCGCGCAGGCTCAAAACCAGCACAAAATCGGGGTTCTGGCCGTTGCTCAGGGCCCACAGGCGGCCGTCGGGCGCGAGCGAAACGTCGCGGATCCGGCCGTACTCTCCTGTGAAATAGGCCACAGGGAGGCCGGCAACATCACCGCTCAGCGGGACTGCCCAGACGCGCTGGCCCCGGAGCGCGCCGAGGTAGGCGGTGTTACCGACAATCTGGAGGCCGCTGGGCGATGACTCCGCAGTCGACGGCCACACCACTTTCGCGTCGAGGAACCCTGCCCGGTGCGGCGCGCCCGTCACCTCGGGCCAGCCGTAGTTGCCGCCGGGGACAATCAGATTCAGTTCGTCGTCCACGTCCGGGCCGAACTCGCTGGCCCACAAGCGCCCCGCGCTGTCCCAATCGAGGCCCTGGACGTTTCGGTGCCCCAGGCTGTAAACGGGGTTGTTGCCGAAGGGATTGCCGGGGGCGGGCTTCCCCTCGGCGGTGAGGCGGAGAATCTTGCCGCCCAGGGCGTTTCGGTCCTGCGGTTGGTCGCGGCGCTGGGAATCGCCGGTGCCGACGTAGAGGTACCCGTCCGGGCCGAAGCGGATGCGGCCCCCGTTGTGCGTAGAGGCCTTCGGGATCCCGGTGAAAATGATGTCGGGTGCCCCAAGGGAAGGCTGCCTGCTACTGCCGTCGAGCCGGAAGCGGGCAATCCGGTTGTCGGTCTGGGCAGTGAAATACGCGTACAGGTAGCGGTCCGTCGCGAAGTGCGGGGACAGCGCCAGTCCCAGCAGTCCGCCTTCTCCGTCAGGGACGACGTCGGGGACCTTTGCTACCGTGGCCGCCGGTCCGCTGGCGCCCGGCGGCAGGAGCTTCAGCAGCGCGCTGTCCCGCTCCGAGATGAGGGCGGTGCCGTCGGGGAGGAAGACCGTCGACCATGGCAACGTCAGCCCGGCGTCGATGCGGGCGGTGATCGTGGGCGTCTCCGGGGCGGCCAGGCTGTTGCCAGCAGAAGGGGAAGGAGTGGGGTTGCTGGTGCAGGCCGCCGCTGCCAGGAGCGCGGCAGCCACCACGGCCGCCCGGGCGGCCCGCAGCGGCGACCGCCGGGGCACGGCTACAACCGTGAACGGCGCGGCGGTCGGAAGCCCGCGGCCTCGGCGTGCGCCGCGGAAAGGAACCAGACCTCGGCCCGGGTTTCCTGATAGGACGGGCTAGTCTCATCGTGGTAAGTCATCGACGAGGCGGTCCCCTTCACGGTGAAGCCCTCCGGCCCGCTGCCATCGGGGCCCGGGGCCGCGGATCCTTCACCGTAAGGCTGCTCCACGGCCAGATGCCCGGCTGGCGCAGCGGTGTGGCTCGCGGCGCCCTCGGAGGCTGCTGCCGAGGATGTGGCCTGTGCCGTCTCCACCTCGGCCGCTTCGGCCGCAGCCGATTCCGCGCCGGGAAGGGTGGGGGAGTGCGGCTCGGTATATTCGGGATGGTGCACCGGGGCGTGCTGCGCCGGTGCCGCCGCCTCGGGCGAGGCGGTTTCGTCCGGCAAAGCGGTTGTGGCGCCTGCCTTGGTTTCCACGTCGGAGGGCTGGGCCGTGTCAGCCACATGTGCGGCGTGCGCGCCGCGGGGAACGTCGTGGTGGGTGCTGGCCGGGACCTCGGCAGGCGGCGTCTCCGACCACTGGGTCTCCCACTCGCCGGCGGCCGCCTGGTCGTCCGCCGTCGTCGGCGAGACCGGCTCGGCGTTGCCGAAGCCGGCCGCGGACGGAATCCCGGTGGTGGCGGCGGCGACGGCAGACGCCGCCGCGTTCCCGCCGGACAGGGCGCCGTCGTGCTTTTCCGGCCCGGGGGGAGCCTGCGGCGAGGCGGCGGATCCGGAGCCGGCGGACGTCGACGTTCCGGCGGCACCGCGGGAATTGTTGCGGTTCAGCAGCCACCATACGACGCCGACAATCACCACGATCACGATGAGCCAGATAATCCAATCCATGGCCGAATCCTTCCGTCCAGGCGGCAGGGTTGCCGATGCTTGACGTTACGTCCGGCCCGTCGCGGCTGTCCATAGTTCCGGACGCGGCCCGTGTAGCCTCGCTTCATGGATTTCAAGAGACTCCGGATTCTCCGCGAACTGGCGGACCGCGGCACAGTGGGGGCCACCGCCGAGGCCCTGCGGGTGACGCCGTCCGCGGTCTCACAGCAGCTCAAGACGCTGCAGGACGAGCTGGGCGTGGTCCTGGTGGAAAAGTCGGGCAGGGGAGTCCGGCTGACCGAGGCGGGGCTGGCCATGGCCGGCGCGGCAGCCGAGGTGTCCACCGCCATGGCCCGCGCCGAGGCGACCATCGACACCTACCGGCTTGGCTGGCAGACCCAGATCAAGGCGGCCTTCTTCCCCAGTGCCGCAGAGATGTTCCTGCCGGGTTTGCTGCACCGCGTAAAGGACATCGAGGGACTCCGCTTCCAGGCGCACTTCGAGGATCCCGGCGTCGCCGGCTTTGCTGCCCTGGCCGCAGACTACGACATCGTGCTGGCGCACAGCGTCGACGGGCCCGACGTCTTCGCCCGGCAGGACCTGATGGTGATCCCCCTGCTGGACGAGCCGCTGGACGTGGCGGTCCCGGCGGGCCACGCACTGGCGGCCAAGGCGGCGCTTGGCGCCGCGGACCTGGTGGGGTTCCCGTGGATGGGGGTGCCGGATGGCTTCCCCTTCGATACCGTCCTGCGCCAGATCGAAGTGCAGGCCGGCGCCCCGGCCCTGCGGGCGCAGCTGTTTCCGGACCTGCGCGTTTTGGAGGCACTGGTCACCGCCGGGCACGGGCTCAGCCTGCTGCCGCGCTATACCGCGCTCAAGAACCAGGGCAGCGGCTTCGTGCTGCGCCCGCTCCGCGGGGTCAAGGCTAGTCGAAGCGTCGTGGTGCTGGTCCGTCCCGAGGTCGCGGCGCGGACCACCATCCAGCAGGTGCTCGCCATGCTCAAGGCGGAAGCGCGGGCCGTGGCCGAAGCTTCCGTGCTGCGTGATGCGGCTCACAGCAACTGAATCCGGATTCTGAATCGCCTATCAAAAGTCCACTAGGTGAGACAAACGTCCACCATTTGGGCGAAATATTCCCGGATTTACGCTTAATGAGCCGGGCCGGATCGTGGCGGCCGCTGACGGGGCCCTAGACTTTGGACCATGAGCCAGGACACCGAGACAGCGACAGACACCAAGCCGGACATCAAGCCCCGCAGCCGGGTCGTTACCGACGGAATTCATGCCGCGCCGGCGCGCGGCATGTTCCGCGCGGTCGGCATGGGCGACGACGACTTCGCCAAGCCCCAGGTCGGCGTGGCGAGCTCATGGAACGAGATCACCCCCTGCAACCTGTCCCTGAACCGGCTGGCCCAGGGTGCCAAGGAAGGCGTTTTCGCCGGCGGCGGCTTCCCGATGCAGTTCGGCACCATCTCCGTATCCGACGGCATTTCGATGGGCCACGAGGGCATGCACTTCTCCCTGGTGTCGCGCGAGGTCATCGCCGACTCCGTCGAGACCGTGATGCAGGCCGAACGGATCGACGGCTCCGTACTGCTGGCCGGCTGCGACAAGTCCCTGCCCGGCATGCTGATGGCAGCCGCCCGCCTGGACCTCTCCAGCGTGTTCCTCTATGCCGGTTCCATCATGCCCGGCTGGGTCAAGCTCGAGGACGGCTCCGAGAAGGAAGTCACCCTCATTGACGCCTTCGAAGCCGTCGGTGCCTGCGCTGCGGGCAAGATGAGCATGGAAGACCTGACCCGCATCGAGAAGGCCATCTGCCCGGGCGAAGGCGCCTGCGGCGGCATGTACACGGCCAACACCATGGCCTGCATCGGCGAGGCGCTGGGCATGTCCCTCCCGGGTTCGGCCGCCCCGCCCTCGGCCGACCGGCGCCGCGACGTGTTCGCACACAAGTCCGGCGAAGCCGTGGTCAACCTGCTCCGCCTCGGCATCACCGCCCGCGACATCATGACCAAGAAGGCCTTCGAGAACGCGATCGCCGTGACCATGGCCTTCGGCGGTTCCACCAACGCCGTGCTGCACCTGCTGGCCATCGCCCGCGAAGCCGAGGTCGAGCTGTCCCTGGATGACTTCAACCGGATCGGCGACAAGATCCCGCACCTGGGCGACCTCAAGCCGTTCGGCCGCTACGTGATGCACGACGTCGATAAGATCGGCGGCGTCCCGGTCATCATGAAGGCACTGCTCGACGCCGGCCTGATCCACGGCGACTGCCTCACCGTCACCGGCAAGACCGTGGCCGAGAACCTCGCCTCGATCAACCCGCCGGACCCGGACGGCAAGGTGCTCCGCGCCATGGACAACCCGATCCACAAGACCGGCGGCATCACCATCCTGCACGGCTCAATGGCTCCGGAAGGCGCCGTCGTCAAGAGTGCCGGCTTCGACGCCGACGTCTTCGAGGGCAGCGCCCGCGTCTTCGAGCGTGAGCAGGGTGCCCTCGACGCGCTGGACAAGGGCGAGATCAAGGCCGGCGACGTCGTCGTCATCCGCTACGAAGGCCCCAAGGGCGGTCCGGGCATGCGCGAGATGCTTGCCATCACCGGCGCCATCAAGGGCGCCGGCCTGGGCAAGGATGTCCTGCTGCTCACCGACGGTCGCTTCTCCGGCGGCACCACGGGCCTCTGCATCGGCCACGTCGCCCCGGAAGCGGCCGACGGCGGCCCGATCGCCTTCGTCAAGGACGGCGACCGGATCCGGGTGGACATCGCCGCCCGGTCGTTCGATCTGCTGGTGGACGACGCCGAACTCGAGTCCCGCAAGGTGGGCTGGGAGCCGCTGCCGGCCAAGTTCACCAAGGGCGTGCTCGCCAAGTACGCCAAGCTCGTGCACAGCGCCTCCACCGGCGCGTACTGCGGCTGAACCGGCGTTGGACCGTCCACCCAACTGACTCGCAGTAGTTGTCGTTATGAGCCCTCATAACGACAACTACTGCTAGTCAGTTGGGGGAGGGGTCCGATAATTGGACAATGATGTCCAGATAGTGAGACGGGGGCCGGGCTCGTTGACAGCCGTCTCACGCAGAGGGAAAACTGAACGCATGATCGAAATCGTTACCAGCTGCGCTGCTGCAGAGGCAGTCGTCGTCCTTACCAAGCGCGTGGCTCAATAGCCTCACGGTAACGGACCGTCACGCGCAACCCCTCGAAGAGCCCTCAGGGCTGAGGGGTTTTTTTATTACCCGCAGTTCCACGATCACAGAAGATCCACCAAAGGAAGAGTCCGATGAGCAAAGGATCGCCGATCAGCCCCTCGCTGATGGCCACAAAGTCCGCTGGAGCCCACAAGGCTCCGGAACGCGTCGAACGTCCGGCAGATGCCGGCGTCGAGCATGCTGCTGCCTCTCCCGTCCTTGGGCCGAACAACGTCGTACCCCCGACGGTGATGACCGGCTCGCAAGCAATCGTCCGCGCGCTCGAAGAACTCGGCGTCCAGGACATTTTCGGTTTGCCCGGTGGCGCGATCCTGCCCACCTATGACCCCTTGATGGCCTCCAAAATGAACCACGTTCTGGTCCGTCACGAACAGGGAGCCGGCCACGCCGCGCAAGGCTATGCCATGGTCACCGGACGGGTTGGCGTCTGCATCGCCACCTCGGGTCCCGGTGCCACCAACCTCGTTACCGCCATCATGGACGCCCACATGGACTCCGTGCCGATGGTGGCCATCACCGGACAGGTTTCCAGCGGAGTCATCGGCACCGATGCCTTCCAGGAGGCGGACATCGTCGGCATCACCATGCCGATCACCAAGCACTCCTTCCTGGTTACCGACCCCAACGACATCCCCCATGTCATGGCCGAGGCGTTTCACCTCGCCTCGACCGGCCGTCCGGGCCCCGTCCTGGTGGACATCGCGAAGGACGCCCAGCAGGGACAGATGACGTTTTCCTGGCCGCCCAAAATCGACCTGCCGGGCTACCGGCCGGTGGTCCGCGGCCACAGCAAGCAGGTCCGTGAGGCCGCCCGGCTGATCGCGGCGGCGCACAAGCCGGTGCTTTACGTCGGCGGCGGCGTGGTCAAGGCCCACGCGTCCGCGGAACTGCGGGCCCTGGCCGAACTCACCGGCGCCCCCGTGGTGACTACGCTGATGGCCCGCGGCGTCTTCCCGGACTCCCATCCGCAGCACGTCGGCATGCCCGGCATGCACGGCGCGGTGTCCGCCGTGACCGCGCTGCAGCAGTCCGATCTGCTGATCACCCTCGGTGCGCGCTTCGATGACCGGGTCACCGGCATCCTGAAGTCCTTCGCCCCGCATGCCAAGGTGATCCACGCGGACATCGACCCGGCGGAAATCTCCAAGAACCGCACGGCCGACGTGCCGATCGTCGGCTCGGTCAAGGAGATCATCCCGGAACTCAGCGAAGCCGTGCGCCTGCAGTTCGAAACCGCGGGCACTCCGGACCTCAGCAACTGGTGGGCGTTCCTGAACAACCTCAAGGAGACCTACCCGCTCGGCTGGACCGAACCCGAGGACGGACTCAGCGCACCGCAGCGGGTGATCGAACGGATCGGAGCCCTGACCGGTCCCGAGGGCATCTATGTCGCCGGCGTCGGCCAGCACCAGATGTGGGCCTCGCAGTTCATCAAGTACGAGCGCCCGCACGCCTGGCTGAACTCCGGCGGCGCCGGCACCATGGGTTACGCCGTTCCGGCAGCCATGGGCGCCAAGGTAGGGGAGCCGGACCGGGTGGTCTGGGCGATCGACGGCGACGGCTGCTTCCAGATGACGAACCAGGAGCTGGCCACCTGCGCGATCAACAAGATCCCGATCAAGGTCGCCATTATCAACAACTCCTCCCTCGGCATGGTGCGGCAGTGGCAGACCCTGTTCTACGAGGGCCGCTACTCCAACACCGACCTCAATACCGGCCACGACACCGTCCGGATCCCCGACTTCGTCAAGCTTGCGGACGCCTACGGCTGCGCCGCGTTCCGCTGCGAACGCGACGAGGACATCGACGCCACCATCCAGCAGGCCCTGGCGATCAACGACCGACCCGTGGTCATCGACTTCGTCGTGAGCCCCAACTCCATGGTGTGGCCGATGGTCCCCGCCGGAGTCAGCAACGACCAGATCCAGGTTGCCCGCAACCTGACCCCGGACTGGGAAGAAGAGGACTGAACATGACACGCCACACACTCTCCGTTCTGGTCGAAGACAAGCCCGGTGTGCTGACCCGCGTCGCCAGCCTCTTCGCCCGCCGTGCCTTCAACATCAACTCCCTGGCCGTCGGCCCGACCGAGGTCCCGGGCATCTCCCGGATGACCGTCGTCGTCGACGCCGACGGCGAGCTGATCGAGCAGGTCACCAAACAGCTGAACAAGCTGGTCAACGTGATCAAAATCGTCGAGCTCACCCCCGAATCTTCCGTACAGCGCGACCACATCCTGGTCAAGGTACGGGCGGACGCCGCAACCCGGCTGCAGGTAACCCAGGCAGCCGACCTCTTCCGCGCCTCGGTGGTCGACGTCTCCACAGAGTCGGTGGTCATCGAGGCCACAGGCCACCCCGACAAGCTCACGGCACTGCTCTCGGTGCTCGAGCCGTTCGGCGTCCGCGAAATCGTGCAGTCCGGAACCCTGGCCGTCGGCCGCGGGTCCCGCTCCATGAGCGACCGGGCCCTGCGCACCGCCTAAACCGCGCGCCGGACCCGCCGCCCCACCACCAGCACCACCTTCGAATTTCCCCGATTTCCCCAGCACCACAGAATCCACTCATAAGGAGACACCCCAGTGACTGAAATGTTCTACGACGACGACGCCGACCTGTCGATCATCCAGGGCCGCACCGTCGCCGTCATCGGTTACGGCTCCCAGGGCCACGCCCACGCCCTCAGCCTGCGCGATTCCGGTGTTGACGTCCGCGTCGGCCTGAAGGCAGACTCCAAGTCCCGCGCCAAGGCCGAGGCCGAGGGCCTGCGGGTGCTCGACGTCGCCGACGCCGTCGCCGAAGCGGACCTCATTATGGTCCTCACCCCGGACCAGGTCCAGCGCCACGTCTACGCCGACGAGATCGCCCCGAACCTGCAGGCCGGCGACGCCCTCTTCTTCGGCCACGGCTTCAACATCCGCTACGGCTACATCAAGCCGCCGGCCGACGTCGACGTCGCCCTCGTCGCCCCCAAGGGACCCGGCCACATCGTGCGCCGCGAATTCGAGGCCGGCCGCGGCGTGCCGGACCTGATCGCCGTCGAGCAGAACCCGTCCGGCAAGGCCAAGGAACTGGCCCTGTCCTACGCCAAGGCCATCGGCGGCACCCGCGCCGGCGTTATCGAGACCACCTTCACCGAAGAGACCGAAACCGACCTCTTCGGTGAGCAGGCCGTCCTGTGCGGCGGCGCCTCGCAGCTGATCATGTACGGCTTCGAGACCCTCACCGAGGCCGGCTACAAGCCCGAGGTCGCCTACTTCGAAGTGCTGCACGAGCTCAAGCTGATTGTCGACCTGATGGTCGAGGGCGGCATCGCCAAGCAGCGCTGGAGTGTTTCTGACACCGCGGAATACGGCGACTACGTATCCGGCCCGCGCGTGATCACCCCCGAGGTGAAGGAAAACATGAAGGCCGTCCTCAAAGACATCCAGGACGGCACCTTCGCCAAGCGCTTCATCGACGACCAGGACGCCGGAGCTCCCGAGTTCAAGGCCCTGCGCAAGAAGGGTGAGGACCACCCGATCGAGGCCACCGGCCGCGAACTGCGCAAGCTCTTCTCCTGGATCAAGAACGAAGACGACTACACCGAAGGTTCCGTAGCCCGCTAGATCACGGTGATGGTGGGCGGTGGTGTCCTTGAAGGCTGCGTTGTTGCGTGAGGTACGAGCGCAGCAGCCGAAAGGACACCGCCGTCTGCCAACCAACGTTCCAAAGTCCCCACCTGAATACAAGAGAGCTAAAGAGGTCACCGGTGACAAGCACCAAACCTGTCGTACTCCTCGCTGAGGAACTTTCGCCCGCCACTGTCGAGGCCCTCGGCCCGGACTTTGAAATCCGCCAGACCGACGGCGCCGACCGTTCCCAGCTGCTCTCCGCGATAGCCGACGTCGACGCGATCCTGATCCGGTCCGCCACCCAGGTGGACGCCGAGGCCATCGCGGCCGCCAAGAACCTCAAGGTGATCGCCCGCGCCGGGGTGGGCCTGGACAACGTTGACATCAAGGCCGCCACCCAGGCCGGCGTCATGGTGGTCAACGCCCCGACGTCGAACATCGTCTCCGCCGCCGAACTCACCGTCGGCCACATCCTCAGCCTCGCCCGGCACATCCCGCAGGCATCCGCCGCACTCAAGGAGGGCGAGTGGAAGCGCTCCAAGTACACCGGTACGGAGCTCTTCGAGAAGAAGATCGGCATTATCGGGCTCGGCCGGATCGGTGCCCTCGTCGCGGCCCGGCTCAAGGGCTTCGACACCAAGATCCTTGCCTACGACCCCTACGTCACCTCCGCCCGCGCCGCGCAGCTCGGCGTGCAGCTGGTGACCCTGGACGATCTCCTGGCCCAGGCGGACTTCATCACCATCCACATGCCCAAGACCCCCGAGACCGTCGGCATGCTGGGCGCTGAGGCCTTCAAGAAGATGAAGAGCAGCGCCTACGTCGTCAACGTCGCCCGCGGCGGCCTGGTGGACGAGGAGGCGCTCTACGCCGCGCTGGAGTCCCGCGAGATTGCCGGCGCCGGCGTCGACGTCTTCGTCAAGGAGCCCAGCACGGACCTGCCGTTCTTCAAGCTCGACAACGTCGTGGTCACCCCGCACCTGGGCGCCTCCACCGACGAGGCCCAGGAAAAGGCCGGTGTCTCCGTCGCCAGGTCCGTCCGCCAGGCCCTGGCCGGCGAGCTGGTGCCCGACGCCGTGAACGTCGCCGGCGGCATCATCGCCCCGGACGTGCGCCCCGGCATCGCACTGATCGAGAAGCTGGGCCGGATCTTCACCGCGATGACCCACGCCTCGCTCACCCAGTTCGACGTGGAAGTCGCCGGCGAGATCTCCTCGCTCGACGTCAAGGTCCTCGAGCTGGCCGCGCTCAAGGGCATCTTTGCCGACGTCGTGACCGAGCAGGTCTCCTACGTCAACGCGCCCGTGATCGCCGAGCAGCGCGGCATCAACGTCCGGCTCATCACCACCCCGGACACGGAGTCCTACCGGAACGTCCTGACCCTGCGCGGAGCCCTGAGCGACGGCAGCCAGATCTCGGTGGCCGGCACCCTGACCGGCCCCAAGCAGGTCCAGAAGCTCGTCGGAATCAACGGCTTCGAGGTGGAAATCCCGATCAGTGAGCACCTTGTGGTGGTGGCGTACTCGGACCGGCCGGGCGTGATCGGCACGATCGGCCACATCCTCGGCATGAACAACATAAACATCGCCGGCATGCAGGTGGCGCGGCAGGATGAGGGCGGCCAGGTGCTCGCGCTCCTGACCATCGACAGCTCCGTGCCGCAGCAGGTGCTGGAAGCGATCAAGGCCGGAATTGGCGCAGACATGGTGCGCGAGGTCGACCTCGCGGACTAAGACCCGGGTGGTCCGGCTGCGGCGGCAACACCGCCGCGGCCGGGCACGAACGGGCGGCCGGTCTGGGTACAATGGCTAGGTCCGAAATTTCGGATGTGGCCGGCAGACCGGCCTTTACTTTTGCACACCCGGCCGAGGACGCCGACACTTCCGCGCGGAACGAACAGCGGTGTGCGCACGCAATCCAGCTTTCAGGAGCCCAATGAACGCCGTCCAAAGGTTCATCAGAAGCAGAGTGCTTTTGTTGACCGCGTCCATTTTGATCGCGGCCATGTGCCTGTCGGTTTTGGTGCAGGGCCAGTCGCAGGCCGCGCTGAACCGGACCGTCGACCAGAACTCCCGCGGGCTCTACGACGTCCTGGTCCAGGCCAAGACCGACGACAACGGCGGCCTCATGCAGCCGGACATCGCCTCGGGGCAGGGCGGGATCAGTTTCGGGCAGCTGGATGCGATCCGCAAGCTCTCCGGCACCTCGGTGGCGGCGCCGATCAGCCTGGTCTCCAGGGTCTCCCAGAACCTCGAGGCACCGCGGCTCGACGCCACTGACTACCTCGGTTACAACGCCGGCCTGGCCGGCACCTCCGGCGACCCCACCGCCACCGATCCGTCCAAGTGGCCCGCTGCCGAGTCCGTCCTGAGCGGCACGCCCAAGAAGTACCGGCTCACCGCCAGCGCCGTCAGCTCGGACGGCGCCTCCGAGAAGACCCTGTTCAAGACGACCGCCGAGGGCACCCTCGGCAAGGCCAAGCTCGTCGAGGAGCAGGTCGCCGGCGGCAAGAACGTCCGGATTGCGGGCCCGGCAGGGGAGACCGGGATCAAGTTCCCGGCCCCGGCCGGCGGCTCCGAACACAACCTCTTCAACCTCTCCGTCTCGCTGCCCACCGCCCCGCAGGTGACCGAGTCCGTCGTCGCCGTCGACCCGGTCTCGGAGCGCGCGCTGCTGGGCGGTGCCGGGGACTTCCTCGCGCCCCTGGAGAAGGCGCCGCCCGCCGATGCGCGCAGCGCCAGCGCGGTCGGGAGCCACTTCGAAAGCCTCTTCACCAACGGCATCACCATGGACCAGCTCAAAGAGGGCCCCGACTTCCTCGGCGTCAAACTCAAGTACTGGGCCCCGCTGATGACCCAGTACCAGCAGGCCAAACGGGCCGGGCAGCTCACCGCTGACTCGCAGGCGATTCCGCTGATCGTCCGGTCCGGCACCTCCCTTGACTTGAAGTACTCGGTCAAGATCGAGGAAATCGACGCGGCCGGCAACGTCACCAAGGACGTCGGCACCGCCTCGCGGTCGCTGGACAAGGACTACCTGCCGTTCGTGTCCAAGTCGCCGTTCGCCCTCGCGTGGCCCGGATCCAAGGACCTCACCGGGCTGATGGGGGATACCGGCAGCTTCGGCCAGGGCCTGTACAACCCCGCGACCTGGAGCACCGACTTCGCCGCCGCGCCCAAGTACCAGGACGGCAAGACCGCAGGCAACGGCGCTGTCGACAAGTCGGCGATCCCGGGTGACTGGGTCACCGTGAACCGGCTTCCGGAGAAGGGCCTCGACGGTGCCGCCGTCGACCAGACGCAACGCACGCCGGTCGACGAGCGCTCCTACCGCGACAGCCTCGCGACCGGCAAGAAGCCCGCCACGCCCCTGGCCATGGTCTACGGCACCTTTGACCCCGCCAAGGTCCAGGCGGCGGCCGGTGACGTCAACCGCCTCCCGCTCGGCGGTTACGACCCGACCCCGTTGACCCTGACCAAGGACGCCGCCGGCAAGGACGTCGAGCAAACCGTGCTCAAGCCCTCGCTCAGCGGCACCGGGCTGGTCAGCCAGTCGGCCGGGGCCATCACCGACTACTACGGCCTGGCCGCCGCCCGCGGTTACCAGAGCAACGCTTCCGTGATCGACGCCGTGCGCGTGCGCGCCAACGTCGACGGCAGCTGGAAGCAGGCGCAGCCCGCGGTCGAGAAGCTCGCCAATGAGATCCGCGACATGGGCCTGCAGGCCACAGTGGTTGCCGGCTCCGCCCGCGAAGATGCCAGCATCTTCGTGCCCGGCTATTCCAAGGACGACGCCGGCAAGGAATCGCCGCTGGGCACCGTGCAGCAGTCGTGGGTCCGCCAGGACGCCGCCAGCGCGGTTTCCGGCTCGCTGACCGGCACCAACCTCACCCTGCTGTTCCTGACCCTGTGCGGTGCTGCCCTGCTCACCGGCGCGTCCACCGTCAGCTACGTCCGGAAGCGCCGCCGCGAGGCAGGAACGCTGCGGGCCATGGGCTGGACGCAGCGCAGGGTCCGGTCCTGGGTGCTGGCCGAGTTCGGTGTCGGCGCGGCGCTGCTGGCGTTCGCCGGGATCGCCCTGAGCCTGATCAGCTGGAACCCCGCCACCGCGATCGTCTCCGCCGCGGTTTTGGTCCTCTACTGCGGCGCCGCCTACTTCGCCGCCCAGCAGCTGCGGCACCGGGAGATCATCGACCAGGAGCCGCAGCATGACGAGCGGCTGATCCCCGTCGACTCGCCGCTGACCTTCGCCAGCCGGCAGCTGAGCACGAACAAGTTCAACACCGGCTCGCTGGCGATCGCCGTCGGCGTCTTCGGCGCCGCGGTGGGCGGGCTCGTCGCGCTGCTGATCGACATCCCGCGGGCCGCCGGGGCCAGCGCCCTGAGCGGGCTGGCCGCGGCCAGCATCGCCTTACCCAGCGTCATCCTGGCCCTGGCCGGCGTCGCGGTGGGGCTGCTGCTGACCATGGTCACCGGCCGCTTCGAGCTGGGGGCCAAGCGCCAGTACCTGGGCACCCTGCAGGCCATGGGCTGGAACCCGGACATGCTGGGCCAGGTCCGCTTCTTCGAAAATGCCATGGTGGGAACCATCGCCTTGCCGCTGGGTGTCCTGGGCGCCCTTGGCATCGGGCTGCTCCTCGCCCCCTACGCCGCACTCTGGGCCGGAATCGCCGGACTTGTGGCGGTACTCTGCTGGATTCCGATTGCAACGAAAGTGGTCCGATGACTAACGAGCTGAACCAGACCCGGGCGGCCCGGAACCGGATGCCGGCAAGCACCGGGGCCGGCGGCCACCAGACGCGCGCCAACACGATCGTGAAGTCCACGGACCACGCCACGCCGCTGGAACTGAGCAACATCACCATCCACTACGGCGGCGGCAAGGGCGGCGCCGAGGCCGTGAACGTGGTCGATGACTTCAACATGACGCTGCACGCCGGCGAAATGCACTGTGTCGCCGGCCGCTCCGGCTCGGGCAAGACCAGCATCCTGACCGTCGGCGCGGGCCTGACCCTGCCGACGTCGGGCCGGGTCTTCTGGGAAGGCGACTCGCTCGAAACCATGGGCGACGACGAAATCGCCGACCGCCGTCGGGCGTTGATCGGCTACGTGGACCAGGGCGGCGCCTTGATCGACGGGATGAGCGCGCTCGAAAACGTGCTGCTGCCGGCCGTCCCTGACGGCGAGGTCGAACAGCGACGCGACATGGCCAAGGACCTGCTGGACCTGGTCGGCCTGGGCCGGCGCATGCGCCACCGCCCCGCGCAGCTCTCCGGCGGCGAACGCCAGCGCGTCGCGATTGCCCGCGCCCTCATCCTCGGCACCCGGGTGCTGGTGGTGGACGAGCCCACCGCCAGCCTGGACCGCACCTCGGCGAACCGCATCATCAGCATCCTCAAGGACACGACGTCGGACGGGATCGCCGTCCTGGTGGCCTCGCACGACCACGAACTGGTCCGCCTGAGCGATACCGTGACCGAGCTGATCTAGGTTTTGGGGTAGCGTACCCGTCCGCCGGCCTGCACCGCATCAGAAAAAGGTAAATTCCAAGAGTGTCGTCTTCAGCCAAAACCCCGTTCTACATCACCACGGCCATCACCTACCCCAACGGCGTGCCGCACATCGGCCACGCCTATGAGTACATTGCCACCGATGCGATGGCCCGTTTCAAGCGGCTGGACGGCTACGACGTTTTCTTCCTGACGGGTACCGACGAGCACGGCATGAAGGTCGCGCAGGCTGCGGAGAAGGAAGGCATCACGCCCAAGGAGCTGGTGAACCGCAACGCGGAGATCTACAAGGCGACCCACGCGGCGCTGGGGATCTCCTATGACCGGTTCATCCGGACCACGGATGCGGACCACTACGCGGCTTCGCAGGCCATCTGGCAGAAGATGGAAGCCAACGGCGACATCTACCTGTCCAAGTACGAAGGCTGGTATTCGGTCCGCGACGAGGCGTATTACGTCGAGGACGAGACAGTGGTGAAGGACGACGGCGTCCGCTACTCGCGCGAAACGGACACCGAGGTCAGCTGGACGGCGGAGGAGAGCTACTTCTTCAAGCTCTCCGCCTACCAGGACAAACTGCTCGCCATGTACGAGGACCACCCCGAGTTCGGCGCCCCGCAGTACCGCTTCAACGAGGTCATCAGCTTCGTCCGCGGTGGCCTGGAGGACCTGTCCATCAGCCGGACCAGTTTCGACTGGGGCGTCCCGGTTCCCGGCAACGACCAGCACGTGATGTACGTCTGGGTCGATGCGCTGACCAACTACCTCACCGGCGTCGGCTACCCGGACGTGGAGTCCGCGTCCTTCAAGAAGTTCTGGCCCGCGGACGTCCATGTGATCGGCAAGGACATTTCGCGGTTCCATGCCATCTACTGGCCGGCTTTCCTGATGAGCGCCGGGCTGGAATTGCCCAAGCGCGTCATGATCCACGGCTTCCTGCAGAACAACGGCGTCAAGATGTCCAAGTCGCTGGGCAACGTGGTGGCCCCGGCGGACTTCGTGGCGCAGTACGGGCTGGACCAGGTCCGCTTCTTCCTGCTGCGCGAGGTGCCGTTCGGCGCCGACGGCAGCTACAGCCACGACGCGATTGTCGGCCGCATGAACGCGGACCTGGCGAACAACTTCGGCAACCTCGCGCAGCGTTCCCTGTCCATGGTGGCCAAGAACTGTGAGGGCAAGGTCCCCGTTCCGGCCGGTTTCAGCGCCGAGGACACCGCGCTGCTGGGGCAGGCCAAGGGACTGCTGGAGACCGCCCGCGCAGCGTTTGAAAAGCAGGAGTTCAGCCGCGCGCTCGAAGCCATCTGGAACGTGCTGGGCGACACCAACGCCTACTTCGCCGCGCAGGCGCCGTGGGTGCTGCGGAAGACCGACGTCGAACGGATGAACACGGTCCTGTACGTGACCCTTGAAGTGCTCCGCAACGTCGCGATCCTGGCGCAGCCGGTCATGCCGACGGCGGCAGGAGCCATCCTGGACAGCCTGGGCCAGCCGGAAGGTGAAGCCCGCGATTTTGCCGCCCTCGGCACGCCGATCGAAGCCGGAACCGCACTGCCGGCCCCGGCCCCGGTATTCCCGAAGTACGAGGAACCCGCCTCCTGACGCTCCCTCAGCTCCTGCCGTGCTGGGGTTCACGCTCCCTCAGGTCTTGCCGTGCTGGGGTTGACGCTCCCTCAGGTCTTGCCGTGCTGGGGTTGATGCTCCCTCAGGTCTTGCCGGGGAGCGTCCCATGTTTACCGGCGGGACGTGAGGGAGCGTCCCATGTTTACCGGCGGGACGTGAGGGAGCGTCGCAGTGTGTTCGTATATTGAGACGAATTGCCCACCATGTGGATGCTTTGGCTACGCTGAAAACATGAGCGCATCCACCATTGATCTGGCCGTAATTCCGGGCGACGGCATCGGCCCGGAAGTTATTGCCGAAGCCCTGAAGGTCCTCGAGAAGGCTGCCGCCGCTGAAGGCATCGTGCTGCAGCAGACGCATTACGAACTCGGCGCCGAGCACTGGCTGGCGACGGGGGAGACCTTGCCGGAGGATACCCTTGCGGATCTCCGCGGGCGGGACGCGATCCTTTTCGGCGCGGTGGGTGCCGCTCCCGGCGATACCAGGATTCCCTCCGGCATCATCGAACGTGAACTACTGCTCAAGCTCCGTTTCAGCCTGGACCACTACGTCAACCTGCGGCCCTCACGGCTCTACGCCGGCGTCGGCAGTCCGCTGGCCAACCCCGGCGAGGTGGACTTCATTGTGGTCCGCGAGGGCACCGAGGGACCGTACGTCGGCAACGGCGGGACGCTACGCGCCGGCACGCCGCACGAGGTGGCCACCGAGGTCTCGCTGAACACCGCCCACGGCGTGGAGCGCGTGGTCCGCGATGCCTTCCGCCGCGCCAACGAACGCCCGCGCAAGAAGCTGACCCTGGTGCACAAGCACAACGTCCTGGTCTTCGCCGGGCACCTCTGGAAGCGGACCGTCGAGGCCGTCGCCCAGGAGTTCCCCGAGGTCAGTCACGACTACCTGCATGTGGACGCGGCCACGATCTTCATGGTCACCGATCCGGCGCGCTTCGACGTCATCGTCACGGACAACCTCTTCGGCGATATCCTCACGGACCTCGCCGCCGCCATCACCGGCGGCATCGGCCTGGCAGCCTCGGGCAACATCAACATGGACCGCACCGCGCCGTCAATGTTCGAGCCGGTCCACGGCTCGGCCCCGGACATCGCCGGCCAGCAGAAGGCGGACCCGAGCGCCGCCATCCTCTCGGCCGCGCTGCTGCTGGACCACTTGGGCCATGCCGCGGCGGCCCGCAGGATCGAGGCCGCCGTCGCCGCTGACATCGATCGCCGGGACGGCAGCTTCCGCAGCACCGCCGCCATCGGCGACGCCATCGCCGCCGCGCTCTAGGAGCCGGGAGGAGCCGGGCCCTCCTGGAGCCCGGAGCACGGAGCCCGGACACCTGCGCGGGCGTAAGCTTGTTTCGAATCACCAACATGCTGCCGTGGTCCGAGGATGAACCACGTTCACACACCAGGCAGCCGACCGTGGAGGAACCATGACCCAGACTGCCCATGGCGTCGAATTCACCCAGCAGCTCTCGGCAACCCCGAAGTCCGCTGAAGAGCGTGCAGCCATACTGGCCAACCCTGGATTCGGCGACTATTTCACCGACCACACCGCCGTGGTCGATTACAGCGTCGACGCCGAGGGCAAGGGCGGCTGGCACGATGCACGGATCGAACCCTACGGTCCCATCTCCCTGGACCCCTCCGCCGCGGTGCTCCACTACGGCCAGGAGATCTTCGAGGGCCTCAAGGCGTACCGGCATGCCGACGGCTCGATCTGGACCTTCCGCCCCGAGGCCAACGCCGCCCGCCTGAACAAGTCCGCCCGCCGCCTGGCCCTGCCGGAGCTGCCGGAGGAGTACTTCCTGACGGCCATCCGCGAACTCGTCTCCGCAGACCGGGAATGGGTTCCCTCCGGCGACGGCGAAGCCCTCTACCTGCGGCCCTTCATGATCGCCACCGAGGCCTTCCTGGGCGTCCGGGCCGCCCGCGAGGTGTCCTTCCGCGTCATCGCGTCCCCGGCCGGCAATTACTTCGGCGGCGAGCTGAAACCGGTGTCCATCTGGATTTCCCGCGAGTACGCCCGCGCCGGCCGCGGCGGCACCGGCGCTGCCAAGTGCGGCGGCAACTACGCCGCGTCCCTGATCGCGCAGCAGGAAGCCGAGGCCCACGGCTGCAAGCAGGTCCTGTTCCTTGACCCGTTCAATGACAACGCCGTCGAGGAACTTGGCGGGATGAACGTCTTCTTCGTGATGAAGGACGGCTCGCTGGTTACCCCGGCGCTGTCCGGCACCATCCTGGAGGGGGTCACCCGCTCATCCGTGATGCAGGTGGCCCGCGACATGGGCCGCGTCGTGACCGAACGCAAGATCACCCTTGAGGAATGGCGCGACGGCGTGGCGTCCGGCGACATCACCGAGGTCTTCGCCTGCGGTACCGCCGCCGTCATCACCCCCATCGGCGTGCTCAAGGACGACACCGAATTCATCGGCGCCGAGGATGCCAAGGCCGGGGAAACCACCATGGCCATCCGCCAACAGCTGCTCGGCATCCAGACCGGCACCGTCGAGGACACCCACGGATGGCTGACCCGTCTGGCCTAGCCCTGCCCGCATAAGTACGACGGCGGTCCGCACCTCACGGCGCGGGCCGCCGTCGTTGCGTCCCCTGCTTCTTTGGGTCCCTCGGTGGGATGATGGTGGGGTGATCCCCGATGATGACCGTGCCCTGGTCCGCAGCACCGAGTTGACGCGCTTCCGGCTTGCCCCGAATCCTGGCCCGATGAGCCTGCACGGCACCAACTCCTATGTGCTGGCCGCGCCCGGTTCAGCCGGCGTCGTTGTGGTGGACCCTGGCCCTCTCGACGAGGAGCACCTGCACGAGCTGATGCAGTACGGTGCGGTGGAACTGATCCTCATCACGCACCGCCATGCCGACCACACCGCCGCCGCGAAGCGCTTCGCCGAGCTCACCGGCGCCCCCGTCCGCGCCGTCGACCCCGCGCACTGCCACGGCGGCGAGCCGCTCCGGGAAGGCGAGGTGCTGCACGCGGCCGGGGTGGAAATCCGGGTGCTGTCGACGCCGGGCCACACCTCCGACTCGGTCTGCTTCCACCTTCCGGCGGACGGTGCCCATGGGGCTGTCCTGACCGGGGACACCATTTTGGGCGTCGGCACCACCGTCCTGGACTATCCCGATGGCACCCTGGGGGATTATCTTCACTCGCTGGACCGGCTGGAACGCCTGGGGCCGGCCACCGTGCTGCCCGCCCACGGGCCGATGCTCCCGGCGTTGGACAGCATCGTCCGTGCCTACCGCGACCACCGGCAGGACCGCCTCGCGCAGATCCGCGGCGCGCTCGAAGAACTTGGCGAGGGAGCCGGGGTCCATGCCGTGGCGGACGCCGTGTACGCTGCCGTCGACCCGGCTGTGCGGCCGGCCGCGGAACTGTCCGTTGCCGCGCAGCTGGACTACCTGCGCTCCGCCCCCAACTAGCTCGCAGTAGGTGTCGTTCTCAGCGCTCATAGTGACAACAAATGCGAGTCAGTTGGGACGGTAGGCTAGGACCCATGCGTATCGCCCGGTTTGTAGTCGATTCTGATCCCATGTACGGCATTGTGGAGGGCCAGCCCGGCAGTGAGGAAGTCACCGTCATCAACGGCGACCCCTTCTTCCACGGCGTGGAACGGACCACCGTCAAGCACCAGTTGGAGGACGTCCGCCTCCTCGCGCCCATCATCCCGCGCAGCAAGGTCATCGGCGTCGGCCGCAACTTCGTCGAGCACGCCCACGAGCTCGGCAACGAGGTACCGGCGCAGCCGCTGCTGTTTCTGAAGCCCAACACCTCGGTGATCGGGCCCAACGATCCGATCATCCTGCCGGAGTTCTCCGATGAGGTCTCGTTCGAAGCCGAGCTGTGCGTCGTGATCGGCCGGATCTGCAAGGACGTCCCGGAAGAACGGGTCGACGACGTCGTCTTCGGCTACACCTGCGGCAACGACCTCACCGCACGGGACGTGCAGAAGACTGACCTGCAGTGGGCGCGGGCCAAGGGCTTTGACACCTCCGCGCCGCTGGGCCCGTGGATCGAGACCGAACTGGACACCGAGGACCTGCAGATCCAGGGCCGTCTCAACGGAGAGCTCCGCCAGGACGGCAGCACCAGCCAGATGATCCGCGGCGTCCGTGAGCTCGTGTCGATCGTCTCGCACGCCTTCACGCTGCTTCCCGGCGACGTCATCATGACCGGCACCCCGGCCGGCGTCGGCCTGGTCAAGGCCGGCGACCGCTACGAAGTCGAGATCGAGGGCATCGGACGCCTCTCGAACCCGGTGGTCCGCCGCTAAGGCAACGCCCGACGCGCGGTAAAGTTGGTACCACTATGACTACTCCCACCGCGCCCGACGCCGTCTCCAGCACTGCCACCACGGAAATGACCAGCGAAGTCACCGCCGAAACCCCGGTCCGGGTCCGGTTCTGCCCGTCACCGACCGGGACCCCGCACGTCGGCCTGATCCGCACGGCCCTCTTCAACTGGGCCCACGCCAAGCACACCAAGGGCACCTTCGTGTTCCGGATCGAGGACACCGACGCGGCGCGCGACTCGGAGGAGAGCTACCAGCAGCTGCTGGAGGCCCTCAGGTGGCTCGGCATCACCTGGGACGAGGGCATCGGGGTGGGCGGCCCGCACGAGCCGTACCGCCAGTCGCAGCGGTTGGACCTCTACAAGGACGTCGTCGCCAAGCTCCTGGCCGCGGGCTACGCCTACGAGTGCTATTCCTCGCCGGAGGAAGTCGAAGCCCGCCACCGGGCCGCGGGCCGCGACCCCAAACTGGGCTACGACAACTTCGACCGGGAGCTTTCCGAAGAGCAAGTCGCCGCGTTCCAGGCCGAGGGCCGGAAGCCGGTGCTCCGGGTGCGGATGCCGGATACGGACGTCACCTTCACCGACATGGTCCGCGGCGAGATCACGTTCAAGGCCGGCAGCATCCCCGACTACGTGATCGTCCGCGCCGACGGCTCGCCGCTCTACACCCTGGTCAACCCGGTGGACGACGCGCTGATGGGGATCACCCACGTGCTGCGCGGCGAGGACCTGCTCTCCTCCACACCCCGCCAGGTGGTGCTGATCCGCGCGCTGATGGAGATCGGCGTCGCCAGTTACCTGCCGGTGTTTGGGCACCTGCCGTACGTCATGGGCGAGGGCAACAAGAAGCTCTCCAAGCGGGATCCCGAGTCCAACCTGTTCCTGCTCCGGGACCGCGGGTTCATCCCCGAGGGGCTGCTCAATTACCTCTCTCTGCTCGGCTGGAGCCTATCCGCCGACGAGGACATTTTCACCGTGGACCAGCTGATCGAGAACTTCGATGTCCATGATGTGCTGGCCAACCCGGCGCGCTTCGACATCAAGAAGGCCGAGGCCATCAACGGTACGCACATCCGCATGCTGGACCCGGAGGACTTCCGCGGCCGCCTGGTTCCCTACCTGCAGGCCGCCGGCCTGGTGGGGGAGAGCCTCACCGCCCGCGAGGACGAGATCCTCACCGAGGCGGCCCCGCTGATCCAGGAGCGCATCTCGCTGCTGGGCGAGGCCCCGGAGATGCTGGCTTTCCTGTTCAAGGACGACGGCGCGATCGACGTCGCCGACGACGCGCGCAAGGGTCTCCCGGAGAACCTCGCCGAGGTCCTCGATGCCGCGCTGGCGGCCCTCGAGCCCGTTGCCGAGTGGACTGCGGAGAACATCCAGGCCGCGCTCAGGGAGGCCCTCGTAGAGGGCCTGGGGGTCAAGCCGCGGCTGGCCTTCGGCCCCGTCCGTACGGCCGTCTCCGGCCGCCGGATCTCGCCGCCGCTGTTCGAATCCATGGTCATCCTGGGCAAGGATTCGTCCCTGGCGCGCCTGCGCGCCTTCCGCGGCTGATGAACGGCGGATCAGGCTCCGACGGCGGGGTCCTCGCGGCCGGGCTGGACGGCATCCGCGGTGTGCTGTTCGACATCGATGACACCCTGGTGGACCTCGAGTTCGCCATGACGACGGCGTTGCGCGGGGTCAGCGAACACCTCCTGCCGGGCCTCGACGAGGCCGGCTGGGAGCGGTTCGGGCGGATCTTCACGCGGGAAACGACGCATTTCTACGACCGCTACCTGGCTGGCGAACTCAGCTTCAACGAACAACGTCTGCTGCGCGGCCGCGCGGCGCTGGGGCACTTCGGCGTCGAACTCGAGGACAGCGAGCGGGCAGAGCACTGGGTCAGCTCCTACGCCAGCCTCCAGCACAGCTACATCCGCGCCTTCGACGACGTGGCACCGCTGCTGGATGCGCTGGATGCCGCCGGAGTCCCGTACGGCGCCGTCAGTAACAACGTCCACGACTACCAGCGGGTGAAACTGGACGCCGCCGGCCTGGACCGCATCGGGATCCTGGTCGGCACCGACACCCTCGGCGTGGCCAAGCCGGACCCCGCGATCTACCTCGAAGGCGTCCGCCGGCTCGGCACCGGGCCCGGCGAAACGCTGTACGTGGGCGACAACCGCCTCCTCGACGCCGAAGGATCGACGGCGGCCGGCCTGCTGGGCGTCTGGCTCAATCGCGGCGGAGAGCCTGCTCCCGGCTTCGCCGGCCGCGAGGTCGCCTCGCTGCTTGACCTGCTGGCCTGACCCCGCGACAGCCCCAGACAGCAGGATCCAACACAGCAGTGTCCAGCACAGCCGCATCCAACACGTCGGGCCCAACCCAACGGCCCCGTCGGAGGAATCCTTCCTCCGACGGGGCCGTTTGCGTTACCGACCAGATGGACGGCTAGGCTGCTTGACGTGCCAGGCGGTCCTCCGCCATTCGGTCCTGTGCCATCCGGCGGTTCCGCAGGATCAGGTAAGCACCGACGGCGCCCAGGCCCAGCAATGTCACGAGGCCCACGGCCACCGCGACGTCGCCGTTGATCATGTTCGACGGCGAGACCGCAGCGGCGCTGGAGTACAGCGTGCCGGTACCCGCGGCAATCTTGGCGTTGCCGTCGGCCAGCTTGTCGGCGCCGGTGGACAGTTGCGTGGAGCCGGAAGCCAGCTTGGTGTTGCCCGCCGAGAGCTCCGACGCGCCGGAAGCCAGGGCCCCCGAACCGGTCAACAGACCAGGGTTGGCCGGGTCGGCGGGATCACCCTTGATGCCGGCGTTCAGCGCCACGGTGCCGTCGGCCAGCCGTGAGCTTCCGTCTGTCATCCGGGCCGCGGCCTTCAGCAGGCCGGGGTGCTCGGGATCTCCGGGGACCCCGTCCATGCCGACCCTGATCTTGCCGGTACCGTCCGCCAGCAACTCCGTCCCCAGCACCACGCCCGGGTTGTTGGGGTCGCGGCTGTTGAGCTTGCCCGCCAGGGTGGCGAACCCGGCGGTGAGCTTGCCGGTCCCGGCGTGGAGCTGCCCGGCGCCGGCCTGGAGCTGCCCGGCCCCGGCCTGGAGCTGGGACGCCCCCGCCTGGAGCTGGGAGGCGCCTGCATCCAGCTGGTGGGCGCCGGCGAGGATCTTCGCAATCTTGTCCTTGACCAGGGACAACGGGACGAACCCCTGGACGGGATCATTGGCGGCAGCCTGCAGCAGCTCAAGGGCCTGGGCCAGCGCCGCGGTACCCGTGCCGGCCTCCGGGTTGTTGTTGGCCCCGCGGTAGCCCTTCAGCTGGTTGGTTCCGGCCGTCAGCTGGTTGGTGCCGGCGGCCAGCTGGTTGGTGCCGGCTTCGAGCTTGCTGGCGCCGGCGTCGAGCTGGGTAGCACCGTCGGCCAGGTTGTTTTCGGCGTTGCCCGCTGCGGTGGGAGTCAGCGCCGCGGAGAGCTGCCCGGCGCCGGCGGCCAGCTTCCGGGCGCCGTCGTCCACCTGGTACACGCCCGGGGCCAGCTTGTTTTCGACGTCCGTTTGAATCTTCACTGCGCCCGTAGCCAGCTCGCTGGCACCGGCCTGGAGCTGATCCGCGCCCGGGGCGAGTTTGCCGGCGATTCCGGCGTGGATCTTCTCAGCCCCTTCCGAGACTTTGCCGGCTCCGGTGTCCGCCTGGCCCGCGCCGGTGGCGAGTTTGCCGGCACCGTCCTTGAGCTGGTCGGCGCCGGCGGCGGCCTGGGAGGCGCCGTCGTTGAGTTTGGCGGATCCGTCCGTGATCCGGCCGGTGACCAGGGTGTAGAACCCCAGCAGCGCGATCAGGAGCAGGGCCAGTATGGCGATGGCGATCTGCTGGGCACGGGTTCGGATTTGGGCGGTGGCGGCACGGCTCTGTGACACTGACTGTTCCTCTCGACGATCTCGCCGGCAACGGCTCTGCTGCCGGCCCGGAATGTGATGCAGCTAACACTCCGAAGCGGTCGTTATTCTGCCCTCAACTGGGTGGGGGAGGGGGTTGTTACTCATTGGTAACTTACCGAGAGTAAACTTGTCGCGGCCGGGTTGGCAAGGGTTTCCGGGGAAGAATCTCCAAAAGTGCGGCGGCCGGAGGGGTGCGAAGGTGTCGAGGAGGGCGCGTGCGGTCCGATTTGTGCGCGGCAAAAGTCTCGGGTAAAGTAATTACTCGTGCTGAGGCGCTGGGAGCGCGGGTTTGGACCTGCGGAACCGGCCCGAAAGTTCCATTGGGATATGGTGTAATTGGCAACACAACGGTTTCTGGTACCGTCATTCTAGGTTCGAGTCCTGGTATCCCAGCTCTGAAAGACCGCGGATTTCTGCGGCAGTTCAGGGGTTCTGAATCGGTCAAGCCGGTTTGGAACACGTTTGGAAAAAGTGCAAGGCCCCATCGTATAGCGGCCTAGTACGCTGCCCTCTCACGGCGGTAACGCGGGTTCGAATCCCGCTGGGGTCACGAATGTCCCCCGGAAACCACGGTTTCCGGGGGACTTTTTGTTACCCGAGAGAACTGTTCAACGGGTGGGCCGAGGGGTCGGAGTGGGCCGAGCGGTCGTCCCGTCCACAGGGGCTGCCCCCGGAGGCCCGAAGCCGGGCCGGTGCGGACTACGGGTTCTTGCCCTTGAGGATGAGCAGCAGGTTATGGCCTACGGTGGCTTCTTCCCGGAGGTCTGACCCCTTCAGGGCGATCGCGTAGTTGTGGATGTCGAGGAGCTTGTCGCCCGTCCTAGGGCTGAGTTCTGTTGTCACCGCAAAACCTTGACAGGCGGACCTTGGAGCAAGCTGTGAGGCGCAGAACCCCGGGGCTCCGGCTGGTCCAACTGGCATGATGATGCTGTGAGCACCAGCGAAAGCGCCGACCGGACCGGGCAGTCGTCACCCGCTGCCCGGCAGGCGGCCGCCGTCGAACTGCTCGAGACCGTCCGACGGGAGCTCTCCGCGGTGTCGCTGCCGCTGGCGCTGCCCGGCGCCGAGACAGCACGGCTGGACATCCGCCACGCCGTGGCCCAGCTCGACGACTACATCCTGCCCCGTTACCGCAGCCTTGACGCGCCCCTGCTGGCCGTCGTCGGCGGCTCAACCGGCGCCGGCAAGTCCACCCTTGTGAACGGACTCGTGGGCCACGCCGTCACCCGCGCCGGCGCGATCCGGCCCACCACCCGGCAGCCCATCCTGCTGCACCACCCGGACGACGCCGCGTGGTTCGAGGACCAGCGCGTGCTGCCGAGCCTCAGCCGGATCCGCGGAACCGTGGTCACCACAGCGGTGCCGGCCGCCCCGGCCGGGCCCAGTCCCGGCGCCGACACCGGCGCCGTCACCTCGCTCGTGCTCGCCGCCGACCCGGCCGTGCCACCAGGGATCGCGCTGTTGGATGCTCCCGACGTCGACTCCGTCTCCGAAAACAACCGCAGATTGGCGGGCCAGCTGCTCGCGGCCGCCGACCTGTGGATCTTCGTGACCACCGCCAACCGCTACGCCGACGCCGTCCCGTGGCGCCTGCTGCTGGACGCCGCCGCGCGCGACATCATGGTGGCCGTGGTGCTGGACCGGGTGCCCCCGGCCGCCGAGGAGGAGGTCAGCGCCGATCTCCGCTCCATGCTGGGCCGGCAGGGACTGGCCGCCGCCCGGCTCTTCGTCATTCCCGAGGTGGTCCTGGACGCRGCGGCCATGCTGCCCGCAGACGCTCTGGACCCGCTCCGGCGCTGGCTTGAGGAACTCGCCGCCGACGCCGCGGGACGCGCGGGGATTGCCCGCCGGACGCTCAACGGCACGGTCAAGGCGCTGGGCGGCCGGGTGCAGGCCGTGGCGGAGGCCGCCGCCGCCCAGCACCGCGCCGCCGCCCTGCTGAGCGCGGATGTCAGCGGCGCGTACCATGACGCCGTGGGACGGATCCTGGACGCGACCCGGGACGGCGCCCTGCTCCGTGGCGAGGTTCTGGCCCGCTGGCAGGCCTTCGTAGGAACCGGGGAGTTCTTCCGCGCCATGGAGCAGAACATCGGGCGGCTGCGGGACCGGATGGGCGCCTTCTTCCGCGGCGAACCGACCCCGGCCGTACGGGTGGAGACCGCGATCGAGACGGGCCTGCAGGCGGTCATCCTCGATGAAGCCGCCAACGCCGCCGAGGAAGCCGACCAGCGCTGGCGCTCCGACCCGGCGGGCCGGCAGCTGCTCGGCACCGACGACCTCTCCGGCACCAGCGAGGGCTTCGCCGACGCCGTCGCCGCCGAGATCCGTGCGTGGCAGGGCAGCCTGATGGAACTGATCCGCACCGAAGGCCAGGACAAGCGCAGCCAGGCCCGCTGGCTATCCTTCGGCATCAACGGCCTGGGTGCGGCGCTGATGATCGTGGTGTTCTCGATGACCGCGGGCCTGACCGGCCTGGAGATCGGCGTGGCCGGCGGGACCGCCGTCGTCGGCCAGCGTGTGCTCGAAGCCGTTTTCGGCGAGGATGCCGTGCGCCGGCTGGCCAAGACGGCGCGCGAGGATCTCCAGACCCGCTGCGAGCGGCTGCTGCAGTCCGAACGCCAGCGGTTCCTGGCCCGCCTTGACGTGCCGGAGGCCGTTCCGCCGGACACCCTGGCCGGACAGGCCGCGGCGCTTGGCCGGCTGGCGGCCTCCGGATGAACCGCCACGGCGCCGCGCGGGAAGCCTCACAGCTGCAACGCCGGCTGGAAGCCCTCAACCAGGCCAGCGAACTGGGCGCCGGCGCCCTGCCCGACGAAGCCCTGGACGAGGTGCTCGAAGTGCTGGAGCGCGCAAGTTCCCGGCGCTCACTCTCCGCGGATCACACCGTGGTGGGCTTTTTCGGCGCCACCGGAAGCGGGAAATCGTCGCTCTTCAACGCCGTCAGCGGAGCGGAAATCGCGACGGCGGCCGCGCGCCGCCCGACGACGTCCGAACCGCTTGCCGGCATCTGGGGCGCCGCCGGCAGCGAGCCGCTGCTCGACTGGCTGGAGGTCAGCAGCCGGCACTACGCAGCCGCCGTGCCCGGCTTCGCCGACGAGGGCACCGGGCTGATCCTGCTCGACCTGCCCGATTTCGACTCGACCCGCGCGGAAAACCGGCAGATCGTGGAGCGCATGGTGGGGCTCGTGGACGTGCTCGTATGGGTGCTGGACCCGCAGAAATACGCCGACGCCGCCGTCCACAACGACTTCCTCGCCCCGCTCGCCTCGCACGCGGCCGTCACCCTGGTGGTGCTCAACCAGGTGGACCGGCTGCCGCAACCCGAGATCGGCCCGGT
This sequence comes from Arthrobacter sp. 05N428_2, assembly GCF_056397065.1. Lineage (NCBI taxonomy): Bacteria > Bacillati > Actinomycetota > Actinomycetes > Micrococcales > Micrococcaceae > Arthrobacter > Arthrobacter sp. 05N428_2. Next base: position 84,373 of record NZ_JBFTMR010000002.1, read on the forward strand.
GCTGGAGTCACTGAAGGCCATCCTGGCGCGGGACGGGCTGGGCACGGTGCAGGTACTGGGCGCCTCGGCCGTGGTCGGCACCGGCGTGGACAAGGTGCGGGCCGCCATCCGGCAGGCCGCACTGCAGCGGCTGGCGCTCTCCCAGCGGCTGGCGGCCGATGTGGACCGCGCGGCCGCGCGGCTCGCGGCGGCGTCCGGCGCCGGCGAGGCGCACGGCGTCAAGGCCAGCACCAGGGACCGGCTGGCCGCGGAACTGGCCGTGGCGGCGAATGTTCCGCTGGTGGTGGACGCCGTGGCGCGCTCCTACCGGCAGGAAGCCACGCGGCGCACCGGCTGGCCGGTCACCCGCTGGATGGTCCGGTTCCGGGCCGACCCGCTGCGACGGCTGAACCTGCGCCGGGCGGGGGAGCGGCCGGAGCTGAACCGGACCTCCCTGCCGCCCGCCGGAGCCCCGGCACGGGCCCGCACCGACGCCGCCGTGCGGGAGTTTGCCGACGCCGCGTCCGACGGCGCGCCGGGCCCCTGGCGGGCGGCCATCCGCGGCGTGGCCCGTGAGGGACGGGAGCGGCTTCCGGATGCCCTCGACCAGGCGATTGCCGGTACCGATCTCAAGGCCGGGCGCAGCTCGTGGTGGTGGACTGCCTTCAATGTGCTCCAGTGGCTGGGCCTGCTCATTGCGCTCGGCGGCCTGGGCTGGCTCGGTGTGCTGGCCGGGCTGGGGTACTTCCAGCTGCCCGTGCCCGAGGTGCCCCGGGTGCAGGGCTGGCCGGTCCCGACGGTGCTGGTGGCCGGCGGCGTGCTGCTGGGCATCGTGCTGGGCCTAGCGGCGAGATTTATCGCCGGCGCCGCGGCACGCGCCCGTGCGTCGGCGGCCCGGCGGCGGTTGAATGCCTCGGTGGCTGCCGTCGCGCAGGACCTCGTGGTCGAACCGGTCGAACTCGAGATCAGCCGGCTGGCGTCCTTCAACGCCGCGCTGAAGTCGGCCGCGGGATAAGGTCGGCCGCGCGGCGGGCTAGGCGGCCAGCCCGGCGGCGGCGTCGCGGACCTTGACCAGGGTCCGCAGGTTCCGGGTGGTGGTGCTGCGCTTGTACTTTGCCTTGGCGGAGATCTTGCTGAACGGGCTGTCAAGGGTGCCGCCGGCTGGCGCCAGCCAGGCCATGGCTTCGGGGCCGAGCAGGGTCAGCTCCACCCCGCCGAGGGCCGTGCCGGCGTCGTACAGTTCAGCGAGTGCCGCGGCGTCCGAGGACAGCGTCACGTAGCTATGCGTGGCGGCGTCGTCGGCGGGGTAGGGGCAGGCTTTCACCAGTTCCGCCACGCGGGCCGCAGTCAGCACCACCACCCAGGCGTCGTAGCCGAAAGCCTCCCGCAGGCAGGACTCAAACTCGGATTTCACTTCCGCCGCCGGAAGCTCGCTGGCCAGCACGACGTTGCCGCTGGCCAGGAGCGTCGTCACGGCGGAAAACGGGCGAGCCTTCAAGGCCGCCTTGAGCTCGGCCATCTTGATGTTGATGCCGCCCACGTTGATCCCGCGCAGGAAGACCGCATAGCTGTTCATTGGGCACAGCCTAGCGGTGCCCACGAACGGCGGGCTCTAGTCGTTGTTCTTGCGCAGCGCCTCGGTCAGGACGCGGGCGGCGTTGCAGACCACTTCGGCGTGCAGCCGGCCGGGCTGGCGGGTGAGGCGTTCGATCGGGCCGGAAATGGAGACTGCGGCGATCACCCGGCCGGAGGGTCCGCGGACCGGCGCCGAGACGGAGGCGACCCCCGGCTCGCGTTCCCCGAGGCTCTGGGCCCAGCCCCGGCGTCGTACTCCGGCCAGAACGGTGGGCGTGAAGCGGGCGGCCTGGAGGCCTTCCAGCAGGCGGTCATGGTCCTCCCAGGCCAGCAGCACCTGAGCTGCGGAGCCTGCCTTCATGGACAGTTGGGTGCCCACCGGGATGGTGTCCCGGAGGCCGATGGGGCGTTCGGCGGAGGCCACGCAGACGCGCCAGTCGCCTTGGCGGCGGAAGATCTGGGCGCTTTCGCCAGTGGCGTCGCGGAGCTGCATCAGCACCGGCCCGGCGGAGGCGATGAGCCGGTCCTCGCCGGCGGCGGAGGCCAGCTCCACCAGGCGGCTGCCGAGCACAAAGCGGCCTTGGATGTCGCGGCTCACCAGGCGGTGGTGGACGAGTGCGAGTGCTAGGCGGTGCACGGTGGGCCGGGCGAGACCGGTGGCGGCCACGAGCTGCGCCAGGGTGGTGGGGCCGGCCTCGAGTGCGTCAAGCACGTGGGCAGCTTTATCGATGACACCAACGCCGCTAGAATTGTCCATGTAATGATATTGCCGTCTCAATATCTGAGATGCAAATCATTGCGCTGGCGTATTTGACGGCGGTGCTGATTCAGTGGACATCATCAACCCGTCGAATCGGGACAGTCGCTGAGCAGCGATGACAATCACGCAGTAAAGACAGCAGTGAAGGGAGCAGGCCGTGGCAAAGACATTGGCCGAGAAAGTCTGGGATGCGCACGTGGTGCGCAAGGGGGACGGCGAAGGCGCCAACGCCCAGCCGGACCTCCTTTTCATCGACCTTCACCTGGTCCATGAGGTGACGTCCCCGCAGGCCTTCGAGGGTCTGCGCCTGGCCGGGCGCAAGCTGCGCCGGCCGGACCTCACCATCGCCACCGAGGACCACAACACTCCCACGCTGGACATCGACAAGCCAATCGCCGATCTCACCAGCCGTACCCAGATCCAGACGTTGCGCAACAACTGCGCGGAGTTCGGCGTCCGGCTGCACTCCCTCGGGGACGCCGAGCAGGGCATCGTGCACGTCGTGGGACCGCAGCTTGGCCTTACCCAGCCCGGCATGACGGTGGTCTGCGGTGACTCGCACACCTCCACCCATGGCGCCTTCGGGGCGCTTGCCATGGGCATCGGCACCTCCGAAGTGGAGCATGTCATGGCCACCCAGACGCTGTCCCTGAAACCGTTCAAGACCATGGCGATCAATGTCGAGGGCACGCTGCGCCCCGGTGTTTCGGCCAAGGACATCATCCTGGCCGTGATCGCCAAGATCGGCACCGGCGGCGGCCAGGGCTACGTGCTGGAATACCGCGGCTCCGCCATCCGGGCGCTGTCTATGGAAGCCCGGATGACCATCTGCAACATGTCCATCGAAGCAGGCGCCCGCGCCGGCCTGGTGGCCCCGGACCAGACCACGTACGACTACATGGAGGGCCGCCCGCACGCGCCGCAGGGCGCGGACTGGGACTCCGCCGTCGAGTACTGGAACACGCTGCGCACCGACGACGCTGCAACCTTCGACGTCGAAGTGGACCTCGACGCCGACACCCTGGAACCGTTCGTGACCTGGGGAACCAACCCCGGCCAGGGCGTGTCCCTGTCCGCCAAGGTGCCGTCGCCGGCCGACTTCGGGGACGAGAACGCCAAGGCCGCCGCGGAACGGGCGCTGCAGTACATGGGTCTCGAAGCCGGGACGCCGATGAAGGAGATCCGGGTGGACACCGTGTTCCTCGGCTCCTGCACGAACTCCCGGATGGAGGACCTGCGGGCCGCCGCGGACATCATCCGCGGCCGCACCAAGGACCCGAACGTGCGGATGCTGGTGGTGCCGGGCTCCGCCCGCGTCCGGCTCGAAGCCGAGGCCGAGGGCCTGGACAAGGTCTTCACGGACTTCGGTGCCGAATGGCGGTTCGCCGGCTGCTCGATGTGCTTGGGCATGAACCCGGACCAGCTGGAGGTGGGGGAGCGCTGCGCGTCCACGTCCAACCGCAACTTCGAAGGCCGCCAGGGCAAGGGCGGCCGCACGCACCTCGTCTCACCCGTCGTCGCGGCGGCGACGGCAGTGCGTGGCACGCTGAGTTCGCCGTCGGATCTGGACCGCGAGCCCGCCTTGGCGTAGCCCCGGCACCGACCACCAGCATCGATCCACCTGCATCGATTCCCCCACTTCAGATCCAACCCCGCCCCAAAGGATCCGCCATGGAAAAGTTCACCACCCACACCGGAATCGGTGTCCCGCTGCGCCAGAGCAACGTCGATACCGACCAGATCATCCCCGCCGTCTACCTCAAGCGCATTACCCGCACCGGGTTCGAGGACGCCCTCTTCTCGGCGTGGCGCAAGGATCCCGCGTTCATCTTGAACCAGGAACCCTTCAGCGCCGGCTCCGTGCTGGTGGCCGGGCCGGACTTCGGCACCGGCTCCTCGCGTGAGCACGCCGTCTGGGCGCTGAAGGACTACGGTTTCAAGGCCGTGCTGTCCTCGCGTTTCGCGGACATCTTCCGGGGCAACTCGGGCAAGCAGGGCCTGCTGGCCGCCGAATTGGCCCAGGACGACATCGAGCTCATCTGGAAGGTGCTCGAAAACGCCCCCGGCACCGAGGTCAAAGTGGACCTCGTCTCCAAGACGGTCGAGTGCGGCACCGTGGTTGCTCCGTTCGAGATTGACGACTACACCCGCTGGCGCCTGCTGGAAGGCCTGGACGACATCGGCCTCACCCTGCAGCACGAGGAAGATATCACCGCATTCGAAGCCACGCGGCCCGCCTTCATGCCCAGGACGCTGCCGGCCAAGCTCTCCTGACGTCGAGCCGGCGCACAGAGTGCCGCCGGGAAGCGCCGTCGAGCTAATCCGCTGTTCGGTGCAGGACAAAGATGCCGCCGTAGGCGGGCTGGTCCAGTCGCTGCCGGTCGGTGTCGGTGTATTCGTCCAGCACAGCGTGGATGCGGGTAGCCAGATCTTCAGCGTCTGCCTCGGAGAGATGCAGCACGAAGCGGGACAGGTTGGCCAGCGCGTCCGGTCCTGCCTCCGTCAGCTCTTCCCGAAACGCCTCAATCGGTGCCAGCGGACCGCCCGGACCGGCTTCCCGCAGCGCACTGTCCAGATTCCAGGACCGGCCGGTGGAGCGGTACGGCTTCTCCAGGGCACCGCTCGCCCCGGTGCGGACTTCGGCGGGCTCGAGGAAGCCCGTGGAGAGCAATTGCCGCACGTGATAGAGCATCGTCCCCGGGTCTTGGCCCAGCCGGTCGGCGAGTTGCTTATTGGTCAGTTCGTGCAGCCCGCAGAGGCGCAAGATCCGTAGGCGCAACGGATGGGCCAGCGCCTTGATTTCCTGGGCGCTGGCCGAGGGCCTCTTCCCGTCCGCTCTCGGCTGTGCTGCATCGGTCATGTACCCATCCTACAAGTGATGTACTAGATTCAAACCCCCTTGAAGTTTCTCAATGGCTGTGGCATGGTCCACCTATGACCGGACATCTTGAGCAGGTGCAGGAACGGACCCGTTCGCCGCTGGGTAACTCCTACTGGAAGCTCTGGACCGCCTCCGGGCTATCCAACCTGGCGGACGGTGTTTTCAAGATCGCGCTGCCGCTGCTGGCCGTTCAGCTCACTCAGTCACCCACGCTGGTTGCCGGACTAACGGTCGCGGCGACCCTTCCCTGGCTGATCTTCGCGCTGACCGCCGGAGCGCTGGCCGACCGGCTGGATCGGCGCAAGCTCATGTTGTGGGCCAACCTGAGCCGCGCCGTGCTGCCCGTTCTGGTGGTCGCGCTCATCCTGCTGGACGTCGGGTCCATTTGGGTGCTCTACGTCGTCGCCCTGCTGGTGGGTGTGGCCGAAACGCTCTATGACACTTCCGCGCAGTCGATCATGCCGCAGGTGGTGCATAGGGATCAGCTTTCGCGCGCCAACGGCAGGCTCTACGCTGTCGAGCTCACCACCAACCAGTTCGTCGGGCCGCCGCTGGGCGGCCTGCTGGTGGCAACCGGCGTCGTCGCGGGCTTTGCCGTGCCGGCGGCCCTGTGGCTTGCGGCCGTCGGTGGCCTGCTCCTGGTCCCGGGGGCCTTCCGCCCTGAGCGGGAACAGAAGACAACGTTGCGCTACGACATAGGTGAAGGTCTGCGGTTCCTTTGGAACCAGACGATCCTCCGGACGCTCGCGGTGATGACCGGGGTGTTCAACTTTGCCTCCAGCGCGGCGTTCGCGGTCTTGGTGCTGTTCGCCGTGGGCCCGGCTTCGCAGATGAAGTTGTCTGAAGTGGGGTTCGGCCTGCTTTTGACGACCTCCGCGCTCGGCGCATTTGTCGGCTCGTTTTTCGCCGAATGGGCCGAGGCCAAGCTGGGGCGGTCCAAGTCCCTGATGCTTACCATCTTTGGGAGCACGATGTTCGTGGCTGCGCCCGCCATAACCGACAACCCCTATGTACTGGGGCCGTTCCTTTTTGTCGGCGGCATGCTGATCGTGCTTTGGAACGTCATCACCGTGTCCCTGCGCCAGCGCATCACTCCCAACCGGCTGCTGGGACGGGTCAACAGTGCCTACCGCCTGCTGGCCTGGGGCACCATGCCGCTCGGTGCCGCGGCGGGCGGCCTCCTGGCCCAATGGCTGGGCCTGCAAGCCATGTTCGGCCTCATGGGACTGCTGACGCTCGCGCTGCTCACCATGATGCCCATCCTTACGGACAAAGCAATCGCCGCGGCCGACGTCGGATCCTAAGTGGTGCTCGACGAGGGAGCAGGGAGCCCCTTGCCCAGGCGCACCTAGGCGGCATGGCTCGCGGCCAGGCGGGCGCCCATGATGATCTTTGCCCGGTGCCGGAGTTTTCTGCGGTGAATCGTTTCGAGGTGATTGGCCCTGACGCGTTGCCCGATCCGTTATGAGGCCGGATATGCGGGGCCGTCGCCGGTTCCGGGCAGGGGTGGTGCGGTGGAGTGGTAGGTGTGGCCGGTGGGGGTGGTGAGTTGGAGGGTGTGTCGGCCGGAGCCAGGGTGCGGGCGGGGTCGGGCGGTCCAGCCGGGGGTTTCTTTGGTGTGGTTGCAAGCTTCGCAGAGTCCGGCGCCGTTGCCGCCGCTGGTGGTGCCGCCGTTGTGCCAGGGCACGATGTGGTCCAGGTGCCGGATCGGGGCGTCGCAGTAGGGGGTCCGGCAGGTGTGGTCGCGGGCCTGGATGAAGCGGCGCAGCCTTGGCGGGAAGATCCGGGCGCGGGAGTCCATGCCGACGAGGTCGCCGGTGCCGGGGGTGGTGTAGAGCCGGCGCACCCAGATCCTGAAGGCCGGATCGTCATTTCCGCCGCCCGCTCCCGCGCCCGGCGTCCGGCCTGCGTCTGTGAGGAGTGCCCGGGCCCGGCCGGCGGGGATGATGCCGTAGCCGGGGAGCCGGGCGGGTTCGCTGTCGGCCTGGAGCAGGGTGCGGTCGGTCATGACGAGTTGGATTTCGATGCCGCTGATTCCGCCGGGTGTGCCGGTGGTGCGTTCGACCAGCGCGTCGGCCATCAGCTGGGCCCGGGAACGGGCGTCCCCGGCGGAGCGTAGGGCGTCGGCGTGCCGGGTGAGGGCTGCGTGGACGGCGACTCCGGCTGCGACGGGGAGCAGGGCGGTGAGGTAGCACATGGTGTCCGGGGCCGCACGGAGGCTGAGGTGGCGTTCGGCCTCGGCGTGGGCGGCCCGCTGGGTGACCGAGCGCGGGTCCCGGCGGTAGGCGGCGGCCCGGGCCGCGGCGACGATTGCACGGTCGCCCGCTCCGGTGAACGTGCCGGTGTCGGGGGCGAGCTCGTCGTCGACGGCGGTCCGGTCGGCGGCGGTCAGGCACGCGGTTTCCCGGACCAGGAGCGTGGCGCGCCATTCGTTCAGCTGCCCGGTTTCCAGGGCGGCCAGGGTGTGGGGCATTTCGGTGACGAGGGCTTTCGCGAGGCCGAGGAGCCGGCCACCCCGGGCGGGGGATTCGCGCCGGGCCAGGGCGATTTGCGCCCCGACCCCAGTCCCGAGCTGCTCGGCGGGGATCCCGGCGTCGGCCTGTTCGCGGCGCTGGGCCAGGTCGAAAGCGACCGCGTGGCGGGCCTGACGGGCGGCGAGGGCGGACTTCAGGTCCTCGAGTTGGCGTGTTTCGTCGATGAGCGCGGCGGCGCTGGCCGGGGCGGGGAGGCCGGCCAGGAGCCGGGCGAGCTCTGCGACCGTCACGGCGCGCCCCACCATCGATGCCGCCGCGGCCGAAACCCTCTCGTGCGCCTGAATGCCGTCCATGTATTAAGTGTCCAGCAGGGGTCTGACATTAATGATGTACGCGTTGCGCGGCCCTGAAGCAGACGCCAATTGGCGCCGGAAAGGTGTGCGTTTTTCGCGGCTCTCACCCAGGGAGACGCCCCCTGACACGGCAGTGCAATGAGGCGATTCCCGCCTCTTCCGGCCGCGCCGTATTTCGGATCGGTAACGCATGCTCCTATGCTTAGCGGGTGCCTTTGTAAGGATTTGGGGGCGAGTAGTCGTGAGGAAACTGGTAAATGAGTAGTGTTCTGACAATCCGCGGAGGCGTCCCGCTGACCGGCCGCGTCACCGTGCGTGGGGCCAAGAACCTTGTCCCCAAGGCGATGGTGGCTGCCCTGCTGGGCAATGAGCCGTCCGTGTTGCGCAACGTTCCCGAAATCAAAGACGTTGAGGTTGTCACCAGCTTGCTCCAGCTCCACGGCGTCACCGTGGACAAGGACCCGGTCACCGGTGACCTCACGCTGGACCCGACTAACGCCAAGACGGCCTCGCACACCGCCATCGACGCGCACGCCGGCGATTCGCGCATCCCGATCCTGCTGTGCGGACCCCTGATCCATGCCATCGGCGAGGCCTTTATTCCGGACCTCGGCGGTTGCAAGATCGGCGACCGTCCCATTGACTACCACCTCAACGTGCTGCGCCAGTTCGGCGCCGTCGTGGAGAAGCGCCCGGGCGGCATCCACATCTCCGCCCCGAATGGCCTCAAGGGCGCCAAGATCGCGCTGCCCTACCCGTCCGTGGGAGCAACCGAACAAGTTCTGCTCAGCGCCACCCGCGCCGAGGGCATCACCGAGCTGACCGGCGCGGCCACCGAACCCGAAATCGTGGACCTGATCGCCGTGCTGCAAAAGATGGGCGCCATCATCAGCGTCCAGACGGACCGCACCATCCGGATCGAGGGCGTCCACGATCTGGGCGGCTACAACCACCGCGCCCTCTCGGACCGGAACGAATCCGCGTCCTGGGCCTCCGCCGCCCTGGTGACCCGCGGCGACATCTTCGTCGAGGGCGCCACGCAGCGCGACATGATGACCTTCCTAAACACGTACCGCAAGGTGGGTGGCGGGATGGACATCGGCGACGACGGCATCCGCTTCTACCACCCCGGCGGCAAACTCAACCCGCTGGTCCTCGAAACCGACGTGCACCCCGGTTTCATGACCGACTGGCAGCAGCCGCTCATCGTCGCACTGACCCAGGCCGAAGGCGTCTCGATCGTCCACGAGACCGTCTACGAAAACCGCTTCGGCTTCACCGACGCCCTGATCCGGATGGGCGCAAACATCCAGGTCCACCGCGAGTGCCTCGGCAGCGTCCCGTGCCGCTTCGGCCAGCGGAACTTCCTGCATTCGGCCGTCATCTCCGGCCCCACCCAGCTCAAGGGCACCGACATCGATGTGCCGGACCTGCGCGGCGGCTTCAGCCACCTGATCGCAGCCCTGGCCGCCACCGGCACCTCCCGCGTGACGGGCATCGACATCATCAACCGCGGTTACGAGCGTTTCACCGAGAAGCTCGCCGGCCTCGGCGCCGACTTCGACATCACCACGGCCGGGTAGAGGACCACGTGAAGGAAACGGCCAAGAGCCACCTCAACTTCGCCATCGCCGCCGGCGTCGTCCGGCCGGTCATGAACCTGTTGATGAACAAGAAATGGGAGGGGCTGGAAAAGCTCCCGGCCGGCGGCTTCATCGCCGTGCCCAACCATTGCACCGAGATCGATCCGCTGGTGATCGGCCACATGCTCTACAACCAGAAACGGATGCCCCACTTCCTCGCCAAGGGCAGCCTGTTCAAGGTCCCGGTGCTGCGCGCGGTGCTGCGCAACACCAAGCAGGTCCCGGTGGAACGCTCGACGTCGGGCGCCAACCGTTCGCTGCAGCTCGCCAAGGAAATCGTGGACGAGGGCGGCGCCATCGTGATTTATCCGGAGGGGACGCTGACCCGCGATCCGGATCTCTGGCCGATGAGGGGCCACACGGGGGCGGCCCGGATGGCATTGCAGAGCGGCATCCCGGCGGTCCCGATGGCCCACTGGGGCGCGCATGAGGTCTTCCCGCGCTACGCCAAGCGCTTCCACGTCTTCCCCCGCAAGACTTCCCGGGTGCTCGTGGGCGACCCGGTGGACCTGAGCGCCTTCGCCGGGCGCCCGCTGGACAAAGCCACGCTGACCGAAGCAACCAACGTGATCATGGACGCCATCACCGAACTGCTGGCCACGCTCCGCGGGGGACAGCCGCCGCTGGTGCGTTGGGACCCGTCGGAGCACAACCAGTCCAGCCACGGCCGCTTTGTCGAGCGCGGCGGCGAGCCCGGCACCCCTGCGGACGGTGCCAAATGACGGCAGAACTCGCGGGCCCAAGTTCCGCCGGTTCGGCCGTCCGCGTCGCCGTGCTCGGCGCCGGCTCCTGGGGGACCACCTTCGCAAAGATCCTCGCCGACGCCGCCGAAGCGTCCGACGTCGACCGCCGCATCCGACTCTGGGGCCGCCGCGCCGCCGTCGTGGACCAGATCAACACCGCGCACCGCAATGAGCAGTACCTCAAAGACATCGAGCTGCCGGTCAGCATCACCGCCTCTACCGACGTCGCCGAGGTCCTGGACGGTGCCGACCTGGTGGTCCTGGCCGTTCCCGCGCAGACCCTGCGGCCCCAGTTGCGCGAGTGGAAGGGCCTGATCGGGCCCGGCACGCTGGTCGTGTCGCTGATGAAGGGCCTGGAACTGCACACCGACGCCCGGATGAGCGAAGTGATTTGCGAGGAGCTGGCCATTCCGGCCGAGCGCGTCGCCGTCGTGTCCGGTCCCAACCTGGCCATGGAGATCGCCCGCGGGGAACCGACGGCCTCCGTGGTCGCTTGCTCCGACGCGACGGCTGCCGGCTGGATTGCCCGCAGCTGCACCGCGCCCTACTTCCGCCCTTACACGACGGTGGACGTGGTGGGCGTCGAGATCGGCGGCATCGTCAAGAACATCATTGCCCTCGCCGTGGGCATCTGCGAAGGCAAGGAGATGGGCGACAACACCAAGGCGTCCGTGATCACCCGCGGCCTTGCCGAGACCTCGCGGCTGACCCTCGCCCTGGGCGGCGAAGCCCGGACGATGGCCGGCCTTGCGGGCCTGGGCGACCTCGTCGCCACCTGTTCCTCCGCCCTCTCGCGGAACCACACCGCCGGACGGCTGCTCGGCACCGGTTTGAGCCTGGAACAGGTCACCACCGAAATGACGCAGACCGCCGAAGGCATCAAGTCGGCCCAGGCCGTGCATGAACTGGCCGGCAAGCTGGGCGTCGAGATGCCCATCACCGCCGCCGTCGTCGCGGTGCTGGCCGGAAAATTGTCCGTAGACGACCTGGGACCGCTGCTGCTGTCCCGGGACCTGAAATCCGAAGGCGATTACTAAGAGTGCCGGAAAATAACTTGACTCCAGAGGCCCAGCCCGTCCGCTCCCGGCCCCGGGTAGCGGTGCTCTTCGGCGGCCGTTCCAGCGAACATGCGGTCAGCTGCGTCACGGCGGCCGGGGTGCTCGGCGCCATTGACCAGGCCAAATACGAGGTGATTCCGATCGGGATCGCCAAGACAGGCCAGTGGGTGCTGGCCTCCGGCGACACCAAGGAATGGTCGCTCTCCGCCAGCTCGCTGCCGGAGGTTGCGCCGTCGGACCGCACCGTGACGCTGGCCGAGATCGGCGGCGAACACCAGCTGATTGTGGCGGCTCCCAACCAGGTTCCGCAGGAACTCGGTACCGTGGACGTGGTCTTCCCGCTCCTGCACGGGCCGTTCGGCGAGGACGGCACCATCCAGGGGCTGCTGGAACTGTCCGACACCCGCTACGTCGGCGCCGGTGTCCTGGCCTCTGCCGTCGGCATGGACAAGCACTACATGAAGGTGGTCTTCGAGTCCGCCGGCCTGCGCGTAGGTCCCTACATCGCGGTCACGGACCGGCAGTGGCTCACCGATCCCGAGCTGGTGCGCAAGCGCGTGGACGCCCTCGGTTTCCCGGTCTTCGTCAAACCGGCCCGGGCCGGTTCCTCGATGGGCATCTCCAAGGTGGATTCGCTCGAGGAACTCGACGCCGCGATCGAGGCCGCGCGGGAACACGATCCCAAGCTCGTGATCGAGGCCGGCATCGTCGGCCGGGAGATCGAATGCGCCGTGCTGGAGGGCCGCGGGACCGACGCGCCGCGCACCTCGATGCCCGGTGAGATTTCCGTCGCCGGCGGAGGCCACGTTTTCTACGACTTCAATGCCAAGTACGTCGAGGACAACGCCGCCGCCCTCAGCTGCCCGGCCGACCTCCCCGAGGAAGCCATCGCCCGGGTCCGCGAGCTGGCGGCCGTCGCTTTCGACGCCGTGGGCGCCGAGGGCCTGAGCCGGGTGGACTTCTTCTACACGCCTGAGGGCGAACTCATCATCAACGAGATCAACACCATGCCCGGCTTCACGCCCAAGAGCATGTACCCGCAAATGTGGAAGGCCTCCGGGCTGGGCTACGCGGAACTGATCGACGAGCTGATCCACCTGGCCCTGCACCGCAAGACCGGCCTCCGCTAGTCCCCACCGGCACCCTAACCTCGCTCCGCTTCGGCCAGGGAACCCTGCCGGCGTGGGCCCAGCACGCGGGCTGCGGCCGCGCCGGCCCGCCTACTGGCCGGTGGGCAGGTTCTGCAGGTCCGCCTGACCCACGCAGTTCCGGGTCGCCTTGATTTTCGAGGCCGACGCCGACAGCTCCGCCAGCACGGTGGCCGAGCTGATCTTGTTCGGGTCCATCAGGATTTCCGTGGCGGGATCGCGCCCGAAGGTGGTCAGCGTCCACACCGGGTTGCCCTCCTTCATTACCCAGTCGACGCCGTTCACGCTCACACAGCGGTCCGTGGTGGGGCCGGGAACGTTGACGCCGCACCGCAGGACAAGAACGGACGGGTCACCCCACGCCGCCGTCGCCTGGCTGTTCGTCTTTCGCAGCTTCGCGTCCCCAACACTGTCCGGCAGCGCCACCATCATGGGCGCGCAGGCGGCGTTCGCCGCGTCCTTGGCAGGGGAGACGTCGACGGCGGGGGAGCAAGCACTGAGTACCAGCCCGGCGGCGGCTGCGGTGGCAAGAAGGCGAAGCGGACGAAGAGGACCGGGCCGGCGGAGCTGTTGCATCCATCCAGCCTATCCCGGTGGTTGGGGTTGCCTCGAACATGCGCGGTTAGACCCCACTCACAGCAACGGTGCCGTGACTTTCGACACCAACCAGCTCTCGTTTCCCGGCCGTTCACCAACAGTTGGAGCGGTGCCGAGGTGCCCGAGAGGCAGCGAACAATTCGCTGAGAATCAGCAGCCAAGGTTGTCGCGGTACTGGGCGGGGACGGACCAACATACTTCGTAACTTCTACAAATCCGCAGCATATGAAGCTGGCAGCAACCCGGGAATTGCCGGGGAACCTGTAGAGTACTCACGGTGCCGCGTAAGTTTGGCGGCTCCGACAGACCGTACGAACCCTGAACCTGGCGACGTACCGCACGGAAAATTTGCTTTGGGGGAACACTTGGCTTCATCACACAGCAGTGCCCAATGGAGCACTCTTGGGACTGCTGCGGCGGCGCTCTGCGCCTCTGCGGTTTTGACCCTCGGCCTCGGCGCAGCCCCCGCTCACGCGGACGATCAAGTCGACCCCAGCCCGTCTTCCTTGGTGATTCTGGATACGACGCCCGCGCCAACGCCCACGGACGGGCCAACGGACACACCAACGGACACACCCTCGGCGCCCGATCCCATCCCGGATTCGCCGATCGTTTCTCTACCCCCTACGGCACCGCCCGAGCAGTCTGGGGATTCCCAACCGGCTCCAGCCCCGGGCGGGGACGCTGCACCCGCGGCTCCCGCCATTCCTGTCCCAGCTCCGGCTTCGCCGGAACGCCCCGCGCCCGTGCCTCAGCTGACAGTGATGCCCTCAGTGGAAACCACGCCGCCGGGCGAGCAGCCGGCAGAAGCAGTCACAGAAGCGCCTTCCCCGTCGGCAAGCGCCACGGCCGCCGCGCTGCCGTCGGCGGCTCCTTCCAAGACGCCGGCCCCCGTGCCGGTGCAGGCGGCTCCGGTCATCCAGGCGGCGGTGGCGGCAGCAACTGGCAGCCCGTTCGGCGTGCAGTTGGTCACAGTCCTGATCCTGCTAGGTGCAGGACTTGCTTACTTCCGTGCCCTGGGTGGCAAGGGTGCTCGTATTTCGCCAAAGGCCGGAAAGTAGGATGGCCCGGCAAACCTTCCAGGACGTGTCACGAATCGCCGCAGCCGAGGACCGTCCCGTCCGTGTAAGTCTCCTGGTGCATTCCTACTGGCCGGAGAGCAGCCCTCCGCAGCGCCGCTGGACGGCACTGCTGAAGGAATTCTGCGCCTCCGGCTGGGACGTCGACGTCGTCACACCGGTCGCCCATGCCCCGGCCGGCCGGCGCGAGCTGCCGCAGGAGCGGGCCGGCCGCCCCTTCCGCCGGCAAAAGGGCCAGTTCACCGAAGAAATCCGCCGTGTTCCGTACCTGCCGCACGGCAACTCCCAGCTGGCGCGCTTCGTTGACCACTGTTTCTCAGCCGCAATGACCGTGCCGCTGGGGCTGCTGACGCGGAAGCCTGACGTGGTCCTCGCCACTGCACCCAGCCTGCCCATCCTCGCCGCCGGCTACCTCCTGGCCAAGGCGCGGAAGGTTCCGCTGATCGTCGAGATGCGCGATGCGTGGCCGGATCTGGCGCGGGATTCACGCATGGTGAAGGGCCGCGTCAAGAGTGTGGTCGAAGTGGCCGTCGAGTTCATCCAACGTCGCGCCGACCTGGTGGTCACCGTCACGGATGGATTTGCGGACACGCTCCGCATGCGGGGACTCAGGAACGTGGCAACCGTCAGCAACGGCCTGCACGTCGATACCATTCCGTTCCTGCCGCCGCCGGAACCGGAGCGTGAGGTCTTTGAAGCGCTTTACCTCGGCAACCACGGAGCAAGCCAGCGGCTGGAAGTGGTGATCGGCGCCAGTGCGCTGGTGGGTGATGCCATGCACTTGCATCTGGTGGGGCACGGCACGCAGTTGCCGGCGCTGGAGAAACTAGCGCGCGACCTTGGCGCTCCCGTCACTTTCCACCAGCCCCTGCACGGCCAGGCCGTCTTGGACCGTTACGCCTCTGCGGACACCTGCATCATCTCGCTCCGGGACGACTGGAAGTCCTTCGAAACCACTGTCCCTTCCAAGACCTACGAAGTCTTGTCCCTGGGCCGTCACGTCACGGCAATCGTCAAGGGTGAGGCCGCGCGCATCATCGAAGATGCGGAAGCCGGCGACATTGTGGCGAGCACCCCGGAAGCCGTCGCCGAGCTTTGGCGCGAGCTCGCAGCAGACCGCTCGCGGCTGGTCCGCGTCGAAGCCAGCCGTCAGTGGGTCAAGGAAAACGCGGACTACGCCCAGCTGGCCGAGCGGTACATGGGGCTCATCGCCGGACTGCTCGGCCGGGAGCCGGTCCCAGCGCGATGATCCAGCTTCTCCGCAATGTTCGATTGGCCGCAGGCGTGGCAAGCAGCCACCTGACGGACGATCCGCTCCTACTCCTCCTGCAGCTCAGCCGCCGGTTCCCGGCGCGGCTGGTGCGGCCGCTTTCGACGGCGGTTGTTCGTTTCGCACGCCCCGAGTCCACCGATGTTCCGGTCCTGATTGCCGCACTTGTGTCGGGCGACGACGCCGACGTGAAGCGGCGGCTCTCCCTGGCCACTGCAGCCGGGCTGGCGGGGGAACGTGCCCGGCGCCTCGCCGACGTCGCCCTTGCCGCCCAACTGCCTGGGCTGGCCGATGATTTTCTTGGCCGCTCGAGTGGCGCGCGCAGCCTGGCGGCTACCCGCGCCCGCCGGTTTTGGTACGACGGCGCCGTCGGCGACGCCGTCGCGGTCTTGGATACTGAAGGCCGGGCTGGCCGGCGGCAGCGGGCGCGGCTGGCAGCCGAAGTCAGTGTGCTGAAAGGCGCCGCGGGTCCCGCGCTGGACCACGAGGATTTCATTGCCGTGCCCGGGCGAGTGCTGCACCTCCTGAGCAACTCGCTGCCGCACACTACCAGCGGGTATGCGCAACGGTCCCACTCCATCCTGGCCGCCCAGCAGGCCGCGGGCTGGGAGGTCCTGGCCGTGACCAGGCTGGGCTATCCGGTTCAGGTCGGCAAGCTCGGTGCCAGAGCCGAAGATCTAGTGGACGGCGTCCGCTACCGGCGGCTCCTTCCGGCAAAATTGGCCGATACCCTGGACGCCCGGCTTCAGCAGCAAGCCGAAGAATTGTTGGCCATCGTGCTGGATTTCAAGCCCAGCGTCCTGCACACCACCACGCACTTCGTGAACGCGGTGGTGGTCCGAGCCGTGGCCCGCGCCGTGGGTATTCCCTGGGTGTACGAGGTGCGTGGGCAACTGGCCGACACGTGGGCTTCCACCCGCGGAGCGGACGCGAAGAGCAGCCAGTACTACCGACTCTTCCAGGACCGCGAGGCCGGGGTCATGCGGGACGCTGATCTGGTAGTCACCCTGGGTACCGCGATGAAGGCCAATATCGTCGCCGCCGGCATCCCGGAAGGCAAGATCCTGATTGCCCCGAACGCTGTGGGCGGTGACTTCCTCGAGGAGCCCTTAGACACGGCATCGGCACGCCGTGTGCTTGGCCTCAAAGAGGGCGGACAGTACATCGGCACGGTCAGCAGCTTGGTGGCCTACGAAGGTCTCGACTGCCTTATCGACGCGTTTGCGCTGCTGGCGCCCCGTTTCCCGCAGCTTAGATTGCTGATCGTGGGCGACGGCGTGTCCCGCCCCGCACTCGAGGTGCAAGCCCGGGAGTCGGGCTATTGCGAGCGGATCATCTTCACGGGGAGGGTTCCCCGTGAAGAGGCGGCGCGCTACCACCAAGCTCTGGATGTCTTTGTTGTGCCACGCAAGGACCTTGAGGTGACGCGCTCCGTAACGCCCCTCAAGCCCGTTGAGGCTTTGGCCTGCGCCCGCCCGGTGGTGGCGAGCAGGCTGCCGGCACTGCAGGAAATTGTCGACGAGCGTGTCGACGGTCTCTTGGTGCAGCCGGAGAATCCGGCGGCGCTGTCGGAAGCCTTGGCGGCGCTCCTGTCAGACGACTCAGCGAGGTCAGCCATGGGAACCTCCGGCCGCGCGAAAGTGCTGGCCTCGAGGACTTGGGCAGCAAACGCCAGCGCCCTGGCAGCGGCTTACACGGAGCTGTTACGTGATAAATGAGGAGAACGAGTTAGTGTCCGCAGAAACCGAAGTGGAGCCGGACCAGACGGCTGTCCAGCCGCTGTCCGTGGACATGCGCCGCCTTACCAGGGTGGGGTCCCGTCCCGGCTTCCTCGAATATTTGGTCCAGCTCTGGGACTTCCGGCAATTTATTTTTTATGATTCCCGGGCGCGTGTGCAAAGTGGCACGCGGCGCGATCGGCTGGGTAGTGCGTGGCTGCTCCTCAACCCGATTTTCAACGGACTCACTTACTACTTCATCTTCGGGCTGCTGCTGAAAACCAGCGGTGGCATCGAGAATTTTCTCGGATATCTCGTTATTGGTATTTTCATCTTCCAGTTCAGCTCGGGCGCGATCACCGCCGGTGCTCGGTCCATCCGAAACAACAAGTCCGTAGTTCAGGCCTTCAACTTCCCGAGAGCCGCCCTGCCCATCGGGGCGAATGTGCGTGAGTTGTTGTCAGCGGTTCCGCTGATCCTTGCGATGCTGCTAATCGCAGTGGTCCTCCCACCGGCCGAAGAGATTACGTGGCTTTGGCTGCTGGTGATACCGGCAGTACTACTGCAGTCGCTTTTCAACTTGGGCGTCGGGCTGATCCTGGCTCGCATGATTTCCCGGATCAACGACGTCACGCACCTTATTCCCTTTGCCCTGAGGGCGTGGATGTACTTGTCCGCGATCTTTTATACCTACGACCGTTTCGTGACCCACCCGCAGTTGCTGGCCGTCATCAAGCTCAACCCCTTGTTCAATGTCATCGACATCATTCGCGACTGTGTGCTGTACGCCAGGGTTCCGCAATGGCAGTCCTGGGCGATTCTTGCGGCATGGGCCCTCGGAACCCTGGCTGTGGGCCTGGTGTACTTCTGGAAAGGGGAGGAGTCCTATGGGCGCGGGTGAGAAGGAGATATACATCGCCGGCCACCCGTGCGTGGTGGTGGACAGCGTGCAAATGCGGTATCGGGTCGCATCCAGCGAGGTCTCTGAACAGCCTACGGATGGAATCCGGCGCCGCTTCCTGAGCAGGGCCGTCAGTAAGCCCAATATGGTGACCGTGCACGCCCTGAACGAGCTGTCCCTGGTGGTCGAACGCGGGGAATCCGTCGGCATCATCGGCCGTAACGGTTCAGGCAAGAGCACGCTGATGAAAATTATTAGCGGGCAGTCCAAGCCCACGTCGGGCGCGGTCTATGCTTCCAGCACTCCCATCATGCTGGGCGTCAACGCGGCCTTGGTCCAGGACCTGTCCGGCGACCAGAACGTTATCCTGGGTTGCCTCGCCATGGGCATGAGCCGTGTCCAGGCCCACGAAAAATTTGACGGTATCGTGGAGCTATCCGGCCTGGAGAAATCGATCCACCTGCCGATGAAGTCCTACTCGTCCGGAATGGCCTCTCGGCTACGTTTTGCCATCGCCGCAGCGGTTGATCCCGAGATTCTCTTGGTTGATGAGGCCCTGAACACGGGTGATGCGCAATTTGCCGATCGCAGCAAACTCCGGATGGACGAACTTCGTGCTCAAGCCGGCTGCGTTTTCCTGGTCAGCCACAGCCTGGACACCATTAGGGACATGTGCACGCGTGTTATTTGGCTGGACAAGGGTGATCTCATCATGGACGGGGATCCGGCGGTTGCCATCAAGACCTACCAAGAATTCACGAAGCACCTGTCAAAGGGAAACAACAACTCGGCCTCAATGATCTTGGACGATGCCAAGGCCGTCTTGGTGGCAACTGAGGTCCGCGAACGAACTTCGCGAAGGGTCAGGGTTTGATGGGGATAACGAAGGATCTACGCAGCGCCGTTTGGCACTTCCGTAAGGGCGGCCTACCGCAGCTAGAGACGTGGCGTAAACGTCAGTTGGTTGAACGAGGCTTCGCTGCCCCGAGGCACGTTCAAGGCGTAGAAGGCGGCTGGACCGGACGGGGGAGGAAGCGCAGGCTCTCGTTTGCGGCGGCTCCGCTACCGGAGCTAGACCCGGTTCGTCCGGACATCAAAGCCGCAGTTATCTTGGATGACTTTTCCATGCTTGCATTCGGATACGAATGGTCGATTCACGCCGTTCATCCCAACTCATGGCGCCAGGACCTCAGCGGCCTCAAGATCGATTTGCTCTTTGTAGAATCGGCGTGGACCGGCAACAACGGTCTCTGGCGGGGAAAAATTGCTGGCCCTACGGGCCCCGCCGCGCCATTCAGGGAACTGCTGCAATGGTGCAAGGAGCAAGGGACGCCCACGGTCTTCTGGAATAAGGAAGATCCGCCCCATTATGACGATTTCCTCCCCGCAGGGAAGTTGTTCGATTACGTCTTCACATCAGATTCAGGTCGAGTGGAACAGTACAAAGCTGATCTGGGCCACAGCCGCATTGACGTCCTGCCGTTCGCTGCCCAGCCGGCGGTACATAATCCGGTGAGGCCGCGCCGCGGGCGACACAGCAGGGACGTCGCCTTTGCTGGCATGTACTTTTCGCACAAATACCCCGACCGGCGCCAGCAAATGGACCAACTTTTGGGCGGTGCCATGGACGCCTCAGCCCGGATGACTACGGGGCTCGAGATTTTTTCTCGTCGGCTCGGTGGTGACGCCCGCTACCAGTTTCCGGCTCCGTTGAGCACGCGAGTCGTGGGCTCGTTGAGCTATACGCAGATGCTCAACGCGTACAAGGCCTACAAGGTCTTCCTCAACGTCAACTCTGTCGTCGACTCGGCCAGCATGTGCGCTCGCAGGATCTTTGAAATCAGCGCGGCCGGCACACCCGTTATCACCGCTCCGAGTGAGGCCGTTGGAAACTACTTCACCGAAGAGGAAGTTCCGGTGGCAGTCGACCGGGAACACGCCGCCCAACTCACGCGAGCACTGGTCGACAACCCCGAGCTCAATGACCGCACCGCGCACCTGGCGCAGCGAAAAATCTGGCAGGCACACACGTATTCCCATCGCGCCGAACAGGTTTTGGGACAGGTTCTGCCAGCGCGTGCCAAGCCCGTCTCACGGCCCAGTATTTCAGTACTCGTTCCCACCATCCGACCGGAAAAAATCGAACAAGTCTTCCGAACTCTGGCCGATCAGTGCGGCGTTCAAACCGAGCTCGTGATGCTGACCCACGGCTTTGAGCTTGCGGCGCGGAGGATCTCAGACTTGCGGAAGGTGTTCGATCTGCAAAACGCCGTCGTACTCAGCGCTTCTCGCGCAGTGTCGCTGGGGGAGTGTCTCAACCGTTGCGCGGGCGCTGCTGGCGGCGAGGTGCTCACCAAAATGGACGATGACGACTGCTACGGTCCGGAGTATCTCAGCGACCAGCTTTTCGCGCTCAGCTTCTCGGGAGCGGACATCGTAGGCAAACAGGCGCACTACGTGCACCTTAAGAACTCCCGAGCTAATGTCCTCCGATTTGCGGAAAAGGAGCACCGTTACACGGACTTTGTTATGGGGCCTACCATCATGGCGCCTCGGCAGGTCTTTGTGGACAACCCTTTTGCCCAATTGGGATTGGGTGAGGACACGGCATTTCTTCAAAATGCCCAGCAGCAGGGCATGACTATCTATTCGGCGGACCGCTTCAACTACCTCCAAGTCCGCGGGGGGTCAGATCACACCTGGCAAATCAGCGATGCCAAACTTTTGGCGTCGGGAAGCCTGAAATTCTATGGGGAACCCAATGACCACATCAACATTTAAGCCGGGCGAATTCGTGTCTGCCGTTCAGAAAGTTGCCGTAGTTGGCCTCGGGTACATAGGCCTGCCCACCGCCGCCATCTTGGCGGCCAATGGTCTGTCCGTCGTAGGGGTCGACCTCAATGAGACTGTTGTGGACGCGGTCAATGCCGGCAACGTCCCCTTCGTGGAGCCGGACCTGGGCATCCACGTGGCCGGGGCAGTTAGCCAGGGTGCGCTGATCGCCCAGACCACAACGCCGGCGGCTGATGCCTACATCGTTGCCGTTCCCACTCCCTTCGGGGAAGACAAATCAGCAGACTTGCGATTTGTCCGGTCCGCGGCCGAGGGCATTGCGCCGGTGTTAAGCGGAGGTGAGTTGATTATTTTGGAGTCGACATCGCCACCCGGGACCACCGCAATGCTGGCGAAATTCGTACTTGAGCTTCGGCCTGATCTGAGCCTCCACGGAGAAGGCGGCCGGCCAACCATTTTGTTCGCTCACTGCCCGGAACGTGTTTTGCCTGGCCGGATCATGATCGAGTTGGTCACTAATGATCGAATCGTTGGAGGTCTCACGCCTAAGGCGGCCGCGGCCGCAGCTGCCCTTTACAGCGTTTTCTGTCAGGGTGACATTCATCTAACTGACGCGGCCACCGCGGAAATGGCCAAGCTTGTAGAGAACGCCTATAGAGATGTAAACATTGCGTTTGCTAACGAGCTATCCATTATCAGCGACAACCTTCGCATCAATGTTTGGGACCTTATTGGACTCGCAAATCACCATCCGCGTGTCAATATACTGCAACCGGGACCCGGTGTCGGCGGCCACTGCATAGCAGTAGATCCGTGGTTCATAGTAGCTGCAGACAGGACTAACTCCCGGCTCATCCGGACCGCTCGCGAGGTCAACGACGCGAAGCCCGCCCACGTCGTCTCACAAGTGATGGCTGCGGTGTCGGGTATGGATAGGCCCACCATTGCAGCCCTCGGGTTGGCGTTCAAGGCCAACATCGATGACATGCGCGAGTCCCCGGCTCTTGAGATTGTTCGGCGGCTGGGGGAGTCGGCGCCTGAGGCCAGGATTCTCGTCGCAGCCCCGCATTCGGATCAACTGCCAGCGGCCCTGGATGCTTTCCACAACGTCCAACTCGTGGAAGCTGAAGCGGGCATTGAAGCAGCCGACGTTGTTGTTTTGCTCGTGGATCATGACAAGTTCCGCGACATCGATCGTCTATCCCTGAAAGGCAAGACTCTGATTGATACGAGGGGATTCTGGCGTGAGCTGTCAAACGGGTGAGGACAGTGAACGGTCGACAGCGAGGTGGCTTGAGTCGATGGGCGTCGCACTGCCCCCATATCTCGGGCCCCATGGGAGGTTTCCCCGCACCAAGATCTTTATTGTGGATTGCAATTCCGTTGAGGATGTCGTTGCCACCATTGTCTCGTTGCTCAAATCTAGCTGCCAAGACTTTGAGGCCCTCTTAGAAGACAATGTCGTCGGGACCGATGCTCGCATTTGGCAATGGTTGGGAGGCGACGCGAGGTTCTCTATCATCGAGTCCAAAGGATTGGAAGGAAACGGCTCGCAGTCAACCATGATCCTGCCTTCAGGAGTCATTCTGACGCCCTATGCGATGGAGGCCCTCTACCAGGCGCTGGCACTACCTTTAGTCCGAGTTGTGCGCGTAGCAGTAAGCAACGTCCCAAGCGGAGTTGAATTTTGGTCCACAGATTTTTTGTACCGGACGGGCCCAAGAAAGGCCGAAAGCGCTGCCCGGGCCAGCGGCGGTGAGCGGTGGATAAATGGTGAGGCGCTTGGTATCCATGCAATCGGAGACTCGCCGCCACGAGTCTTCTTCCGAAGGGGAGCCGCCGACCGCCACATCGTGGAAGTGATGCTTTTCGATGCAAAGCGGGAATT
Organism: Arthrobacter sp. 05N428_2; assembly: GCF_056397065.1. Lineage (NCBI taxonomy): Bacteria > Bacillati > Actinomycetota > Actinomycetes > Micrococcales > Micrococcaceae > Arthrobacter > Arthrobacter sp. 05N428_2. The sequence continues at coordinate 107,233 of NZ_JBFTMR010000002.1, forward strand.
AAACATGACAGCTGTGAACGAAGAGTTGGTTGCACTGCGACGGGAGATTTCAAGACTCAAAAAGCTTTTGACTTCCAAAACACGGACATTAGCTAGACCCGGCAGCACAGATCTTTGGAATAGACTATCGATCTATGGAATAGGGCGTATACAAATGCGCAAGTATCGCAGCTTGAAGAGGAAATAGAAAGTGCAACACGTCATCGTTCCACTTGGTTCGGGTAACCTCGGCCCCCTTCTCGATGCCGCCTTTCCTGATTGGAAGACTGAAGATTGGAAATACCGTGAAATAGCGGCAGATGGATTTGAGTGCACCACGGAAAATAGCCCAGGGCCGTGGTATGCGGAGTATGTGGTCATTGTTGAATCAATCGCGCAATTGCGGCTCCTATTGCCTCTCTTCACAACGGAAGGGCGCGCCCATAATATTGGGATCATTGTCGAAAATTCCGCGCCGGGTTTTATTAGCCTTGTTTCCAGTACTCTCGAGGAATCCCTGTCCGTCCGGCAGGGCAAAATTCCCGGCTTTAGCCACGCGATGTTTTTAGAATTACGTGCTGTACATTGGCTTGATATCCACGGGATCCTATCAAGCTTGGTTTTAGGCCTGACAACGTCGGATTGCATCAAGATAGGCGTCTCGGACGCAGCTGCAGCTGCGTGGGCAATCGGCAATCCATCCGCTGGATGGATAGGCAATGACTATTCCTTCGACGACATTGACCCAGTAAATTCAGTGGACCTCGCCATTTCCAGTTCGTCAGATGAACCAAGCGCCTCGCCTGGTGCGTTCTCAGTGGCGGGAGCGTCGTGCGTGACTGCTGAAGTGCTTGAGCTTCCGCCCGTAGATCCCGTGATCTACAATCCGGCCGGGTTTGATCCCTACCCGGCTGTTGCAGAATGCGAGCTGCGCCACCTCGGCGCTGGTTTCGGCTGGGTTATTGGTGGTATGCCGGTAGGCGCTCGGGGCGAAATGGACGGTCAGCGATTCACGGTGCTCGGCGAGGCGCAGGTGAAGTTTCTTCGGCAGTTCCACCTGGTTCGGCTCGACCGCGGTACCGATTGCAGCGATTGGGATTTTGCCCGGATGCTCTCCCAACTTGCATGCGCCGGCATTCCCGTCCAGTTCTCAAGGGCAACACCGCACGTGCGGGACTTGTTGGGGCCGAGCGTATTAGAGGCTGTGGAGGCATTCGGAGGAGCGACCTGTAGGCCTATCGAGCGCGAATCCTTGTCGATCAACAGCAGACGCATGGCGCTCAAGAGCTTCTTGCCGGAAGCGCGGCTGGGACATCTAAGGCGAAAAGCCGGTCTCGGAGGAAGGGCCACTCCAACGGTGAGTGTTGTCTTAGCTACGCGGAGACCTGGGATGCTTCCGTCGATTTTGGAGCAGATCGCGAAACAGACGTGGAAGGAGGTCGAGACGATAGTCGTACTCCACGGAGTCGATACCGTGCCGGCCTCGTCTCGTCGTGCGATCGAGTCATTTCCCCGGCCGCTGCTTATGCTTGAGGCCGGTGGGGACGTTCGCTTCGGGGACGTTCTCAATCTTGCGACGCGCGCTGCATGTGGCGAATTTGTCACAAAGATGGACGACGACGATTGGTACGGAAAGCACCATCTAGAAGATCTTTATCTCGCCCAAAAATACTCAAATGCCATGTTGGTCGGAAGTCCTGTGGAGTTCGCGTATGTAGGAGGGGTTGATGTTACTACTCGCAGGAACCATCGGGGAGAAATTTTTTCGGACCACGTTGCCGGAGGCACACTCTGGATTTCGAGGACCCAGTTGCTCTCTCTTGGAGGCTGGCGCCCTGTTTCCAGCGCGGTCGATCGGGCCCTCATAGACGCGGTTCGCAAGTCGGGAGGGACGGTCTATAGAAACCATGGCCAAAACTACATGATGAATCGACGAACGGCGCAAGAAGGGGACCTCGTTCACACTTGGAATGCCGACAATTCGGTATTTTTTCGGGACTGTTTGGAGCAATGGGACGGGTTCGAACCGGCCCCACAACTCGACGTTAATGACTTACACCGACCAATAGCAGGACGGCTGCCTGCATTCACAAGCTGGATGGGACGGACGGGGCGATAACGTCTGTACCTTCGGGGCCGAGATTTGCCCCACGTCTGGTCGGGAGACGTCGTTTTGCGAACCTCTGGACGGCCGAAGAGCTATACTTATCAGGGGCACTTTTTGGATGCTCACTAGACTTTAAATGGGGGAAATTCGTTGACACTGTCTTTGTCCGTAATCGGCACAGGATATCTCGGGGCTACTCACGCTGTCTGCATGGCTGAGCTCGGCTTTGACGTGCTTGGGGTCGATCAGGATCCCCTTAAGATTGAAAGCCTAAACGCGGGAAAACTTCCATTTCATGAACCGCTTCTTCCGGAGTTGCTAAAGAAGCATGTTGCTTCTGGAAAGTTGCGATTTACGACGTCGATCGCCGAGGCGGCTGATTCGGCGGACGTGCATTTCCTGGCGGTTGGGACTCCGCAGCGGAAAGACGATGGCCGAGCGGATATGACCTTCATTGATTCGGCATTCGGAGGCCTTCTTAGTCACCTCCGCCGGGACGCCCTTATTGTTGGGAAGTCAACGGTACCGGTTGGTACAGCGCGTCGTCTTCAGGCTGAGGCTCTAAAACTCGTTGATAGGGGAATCGATGTCGACGTGGCCTGGAACCCTGAGTTTCTAAGGGAGGGCTTTGCGGTACAGGATACCCTGAATCCGGATAGATTAGTGTTCGGCACCGAATCTGAATCCTCGGAATACCTTCTTCGAGAGATTTACCGCCAAGCTATATCAGCGGCTACGCCTGTCATAACGACGGACTTTGAAACGGCTGAACTCGTAAAGGTTGCTGCAAATGCCTTTCTTGCTACCAAAATTTCATTCATCAATGCCTTCTCGGAAATTATGGAAGTTACTGGCGGAAATATCCGGACGCTCGCTGATGCTGTGGGACATGACGCCCGCATCGGGCGGAAATTTCTGAACGCTGGCATTGGGTTCGGCGGCGGCTGCCTACCAAAGGACATCCGCGCACTGCAGGCGCGAACGAGTGAACTTGGTTTGGACAAGACAATGAACTTTCTTGCTGGCGTCGATGAGATCAACTTGCGGCGCAGGGACCGAACTGTAAGTCTGGCCATGCAGCACCTTGATTCCGACGACGGACCGCAACGGGTAGCCGTTTTGGGGGCTAGCTTTAAGCCCAACAGCGACGACGTGCGAGACTCGCCGGCGCTGGATGTAGCCAGCAGGCTGCACGAAAGAGGGTTTGATGTGGCCGTGTACGACCCTATCGCCGGCAGGAACGCGGCCCGTAGGTTTCCACGGCTGAGCTATCCCACCAGCCTTGACGAGGCTGTCACCGGTGCGTCTCTGACACTAGTGCTGACGGAATGGGACGAATTTAGAGCCCTGCAGCCGGATGACTTGGGCCCCCTCGTCGCCAAGAAAGTGATCCTTGATGGACGTAACGTCATAGATGGGGCGCTCTGGACCTCACAAGGCTGGAACGTCCTTGCATTAGGGCAGAAGCGGGTTTCGGAGCCAGCCTCCTTGACCGTCTCACCCTGACTGTAACTTTTCGTACGGCGGGGGAGTGTGAGTGATCGTCCCCCTGATGTTCTTTTGCCCACCTCTCGATCTTTTCCAGGAGAATGCCAATGAGCGAACTAGCTGAGTCCTCAGAGCGGCCACTTCTAAGTGTTGTCGTTCCTGTGTATAACGTAGCTGAGTGGCTGACCGAATGTCTTGAAAGTATTCGGCGGCAATCCTTCAGTGAGTTTGAGGTACTAATAATCAACGATGGATCGACCGACTCGTCGCTGCAAATCGCGGAGGGCTTTTGCCTAAACGATGCGCGCTTTTCGGTCCACTCATTCGAAAACGGTGGTCTGGGCATGGCGAGAAACAGAGGGATCGCGCTTGCGCGCGGCGCTTACATCTCGTTCCCGGATAGTGACGATCGCCTGCCCGTGGACGCATTTGAAGTCATGATGGACTCGCTACGCAGCAGCGGATCACAAATTGTTGCGGGCAGGGCGGCCGACTTTTATTCGGGCCCGGATAAGTTCCTGACATATTGGACAACCAGCTCGAGCATCTATTCGCAGAAGAAGCAGGGGCTGACTGTGGAGTCGTGTCCGGATCTGATATTGGATCATACTGCCTGGAATAAGATCTTTGCCCTGGACTTTATCCGTGACAACGCTATTCGCTTTTCCGAGAATACCTCCTGCGAGGACGTATTGTTCAGTGCCGTTGCCATTACGCGCGCATCTTCAGTAGACGTGGTCAGCAATTATGTCTACGAGCACCGGCGACGACACGGTGCCATTTCAAATTCGCTATTTGAGAATCGTTTCGTTTCCGAGTGGCTCGTAGAATCGGGCAAGGTTGCCGACGTCATTCGTGCGCAGTCGTCAGAAAAAGTTACGCGAGCGTACGCCAAGCGGATGCTCGAGTCGGAAGCATACAATCGTGCCAAGCATATGAGCCTTGCGTGGCCCCCTCCGCTTGTACGTCAGTTTGCGGATTTCATTGATTTCTTGCGCGAGTTTGTCCCTGCCGACGTATTTGATGAGCTTCCTCTTGCTGTTAAGTCGCTGTATCTTGGCCTGAGCCTGCAATTCAAGACCCCCGAGGATTTGCCTAGGGAACCGCAACTCAGCGTTGTTGTTCCGACTAAGAATGTCGGGCCCTGGCTGGATGAGTGCTTGTACAGTATATTTCGGCAGGGCATCGACTCGATCGAAGTTCTCCTTGTTGATGACGGAAGCACTGACGATACGCTGCTGGTTGCTAGTGAGTTCGTTGAGGCCGGCTTAGTGCGGTATTTCAACACTTTCGGCGCGGGAGGCGGGACTGCACGCAATATTGGAATCCAGCATGCCGTTGGTGAATATATCGCCTTCGCTGACGGAGACGACATTGTGGCCGACGGTGCTTACCGGACGATGATCGACCGTCTCGCCGGTAGCGGGTCTGACATGGTGGTAATGGATTATATGCAGTTTAGCGTCACCAATAGCTGGTCGCCGAATACTGAAAATGAGCTCTTCAGGGACGCCTCCGCGATCACAATTGCCGATAGGCCGGAGTTATTGCTCAACCGCTATTGTTGGAACAAGCTATTTCGCAGAAGCTTTTTTCTTGAGGCCCGTATTTCGTTCCCCGATGTACGAAGGGCAAACGACCTGGTGCCGATGACGCGCGCATACTTGGAGGCAGCTTCTATAGAGGTGGCCGCTGGTTGTTCTTACCTCTATCGCAGACGCCCCGGTACCACGTCGATGTCTGCTCAGGTAGGGTCTACGGCGAGCATGGTGGGATACCTCGAGCAAGTGAATATCGCGCTGGATTCTGTTCGACGCAAGAATGACGCTTCCCTAACGGCCGCCTTCCTTTCAATGCTAGTTCAGGATGATCTTTGGACCCACTTGAAGACGTTCTTTGATTCTCCCGATTCCCGTACAAATTCTGGTCTCGCCGTTATTTCCGCTGCATCCGCTGTGATCAACAAGATTCCGAACGAATTTTTCGATGGTCTACCGGATCAGCAAAGGATTGTCTACTTCTTAATTAAGAAGGCGGACGTAAACGTTTTGCTAAATATGCAAGAAAAGGCTCTGTCTATCCCGAATCTGCGGCTTAGCAAAATGTTTGGCTGGCGGGAGGCACTGCTCGTCCTTGGGTACAATGATCTCGACTTGGACTGGCGCCAAGATCTCTTCGCACGCGGCGTCGTTGACCGCATTCTGCGGGATCTGGATAAATTGCGCCCAGCGGAGTTCGCGGAGGCGCAGCGGCTCGTAGCGTCCTTCGCAAGGAAACGACAACACGGCATTAGCAATTACTTGAGATCGATCGAGGATAAGCGACGTATGGACGCGATTATTTCGGGAGCAAAGGACGGCCTGAGTGTCTATAGCCGTAGTCTGACTTCCCCCGGAATGAAACGGGCCCGAAAGCTTGCTCAGCATATGCCAGCCCCGATGCGAGCGGCTGCAGTCAAAACAGTAAGGGCCGGCCGTCGCTTACAGACTATGGCCTCGAGGAAAGGAAAGTAGACTTGCAGGAAAAATTAGGTATGAGCTCGCGCAGGATACTGGTCTTTCCGTACTGGGATGGCAATCCGTATCAAGATATTTTGTACTTGGCTGCTAAGTCTCGCGGCGTCAGGATCGTGAAGACGACCTCTGTCGACACTTTGGCTTCCCAAGCCAGCCTCAGCGGCGATGGGGATGTCATACACGTTCATTGGACGGCGCCCGTATGCCAGGAGGCACCAAACCGTCGCGAGGCTGAACACCGGCTGCAGCAATTCAAGGACGTTGTCGTAAGTGCCAAGAATCGCGGAGTGCGCTTGGTATGGACCATTCATAACGTACTAGCGCATGAATCGCCGTTCGAAGATTTGGAGATTGAACTCTGTGCCTGGCTGGGATCAGTCGCCGATCTGATCCTGGCAATAAACCCGCGAACCCGCGAGTATGTCGCCGAGTCTTACGATCTCCCGCCTGAGAAGACTGTATTGCTGCGACATTCTAGCTACCGGGGTTGGTATGATGAGGCCGGAACGAAAATTGCAGCCCGCAAGAAGTTGGGCGTCTCCACCGATGCCCGTGCCGTTCTCCTGTTCGGCCATATAAGGCCCTATAAGGGCGCCATTGAGTTGATCGATGCATGTAAGCTTGCTGCCCAAATTGATCCACGCGTCACTCTGCTTTTGGCCGGCAGTACACTTGCGTCAGAGAAGCAGGCGGTCCAGGATGCTCTGGCTGATCCTGCCCTCAAGTCGGTCTCCAAACTGCATTACATTTCTCCTTATCAGGCACCTGATTGGTTTAAGGCCGCGGATTTGGCCGTCATTCCATATCGTGCTTCGCTCAATTCGGGGTCCCTTCACATGGCATCGTCCTTTGGAACTAAGTGTCTGGTTCCTGATCAGGCTCCGCTCAGGACAGTTTTTGGGGACGAAAGATGGGTGGAGTTTTATCACTCGGATGCTAAAATTCAGGAGTTGGCGTATTCGATCATTTCCGCATTCGATGACGCCGAGAAGGCGTCCACTGATGCAACAATGTTCGCTCGTCAGTACACCCCTTATATGATGTCCTCCGATTATGCCGATATCCTCGAGTCAATAGCTAGCTGACGATCTCATGGGCGCCTTAGCGGATTAAGCGAGGCCTAGCCTTCCAACATCGTTGCTGCGCCTTCGGCTGCGTTTCGGTTGCTGCTACTGCGCTGAAGACGGGCAGGACTGTTTCAGCGGACACAGGGAAAACCGACTCTTCAAGGTTAGTGAGGAAGTGGATTCTCGGATGAGTGTCAGGCCGCCGCCCGGGCGGCACTTCTCACGACGATAACCGGCTCTTCGTGGTTGGTGGGGAATTGATTCCGTGTCGTAGGTAGAGAAGGAGCCCATGGCCCTGCTGGGACGAGTGACGCTAGCCCAAGGCTTTCATGACGGGTGGGCCGGGATGGCGTTTAATCGCGGAAAAGTCCTCTGAACTGGGAAAATAGTGGTTGTCGAGACCGTTATTTGCCGACCGAAGGAGTGCCCTTTCGATGCAAAAGTCTACCCGTGTATTCCGTCCGTTCCGGTCACGTTCACCGGCCGGCCGCTGATCTCCCATGCCGGGGTCACGGTCCTCACGAGCTTCATGGATGCCCTGGGTCTCGGCAGGCTGTGTGAGGACAGGCTGTGACCGTTTGTTCCCTCTGGCGCGAGGCACCGGCCGGGCCCACTGGTTGGTTGGTTCTTGGCAGCGATGCTCGCCGCCGGAGGCGAACATGTCTCGTACCTGGACATCCTGCGTTCCTCACCGGGGGTCTTCCGTCATCTTCCCTCGAACGCGACGTTGTCCCTCTTCGAACGCACCGCGGCGAACTCGCAACTCTTCGGCTACGGAGGGGGTGTCAGATTGATTTGTGTAGGAGGGGCTGTAGTCGCTGATCGATTGGAGAATCATTGTGGCTATGACTGATCTTTGAGGTGCTGTCGGAGGAGCTTGCGCCCAGGGCGGCTGCGGCCGGGAGCATGGATGCGTTGAAGGCTTCGGGTGCCTTCGATGAGCTGATGCCGCAGATCGATTCCGGGCAGCCGGAACTCGACGGCAAGGACGGTTTTATCCAGCAGCTGATCAAGGCCCCGCTGAAGCGCGGACTGCAGGCCGAGCTGTCCGGCACCTGGGTTATGACAAGGGCGATCCGGTCGGCCGTTCGTGCCCAGCGCACGCAGCGGGTCCTATCCGAAGACGCTCGGGACCTCCGCGGGGACGTGGACCTGGCCGTGCCGCGGGACCGTGACGGGGCCTTCGCCCCGCATCTGGTCCCGAAGGGTACGCGCCGGACCGGTGGGCTCGATGACAATGATTGTCAGCCTTTACGCCGGCGGGATAACGGTCCGGGACATCGCGCAGCACTTGGAATCCACCCTCGGCACGGAGCTGTCCCACGAGACGATTTCCAAGATCACCGACGAGGTCCTCGAATGGCAGAAACGGCCCTTGGAGCCGCTGTATCCGATCCCGTATCTGGACGCGATCGTCGTCAAGATACGCAACGGACACCAGGTCCAGTACCGCGCCGCGCACGTGGCGGTGGGCGTGGACATGGATTGCATCAAACTTGTCCTGGGGATCTGGGTGGAGGCCACCGAAGGCGCGTAGTTTTGGGCCGGGGTCTGTGCCGAGCGCGCCAACCGCAGGGTGAAGGATGTGCTCATTGTCTGCTGCGACGGGCTGACCGGCTTCCCTGAGGCGATCGCGGCGACGTGGCCGGCCGCGACCGTCCAGACTTGCGTCGTGCACCTGCTCCGGGCTTCGAAGCGGTTCATCGGCGGACGACGGCAGGCGACGGGTCATTGTCGAAACGGACCGCCACCGGGCCGCCCGAACTGCGATGTTGTCGCAAGGCGGAGGAAAGAACGGCGCTTCCATCGGACTCTCCCGTCGCTGGCGCTCTGGAAGTTCTCTGGTTCAAATACTGCTGTCACTGCGAGGAACCCGTCTGTCCGCGGTTCTCCTTCCTCGAATCCACCGACTAGGTCCCGCGCCATGTCCGATCCACCTGCCGTCTCCGGGACCAATTTTTGACGCTGTCATCAGCTCCGGCGGCGCCGTGTCGGAGACCGCTGCCGCATTCGTGGTGTTCTGGTGGACAGTCCGCGCCGCGCTGACCGAAGCATGCCTCCTCACCCTGCCCGACGTGGACGAGCCCAAGCCGCGGATGCTGGGCATCGATGAACACCGATTCCGGTTCGTTCTTCCGTAACCCGGAATCCAGCTCATGGATCCGGCACGAGCCTTGGATGACGACCATCGTGGACCTGGACACCGGCCATGTCCTGGGTATGGTCGACGGACGGGACCACGGGGGCGTCGGCCGCTGGCTCTTCGCCCGCCCGCCCCAGTTGCGCCTCGGTGTGCAGGTCGTCTCGATCGACCCGTCGGCCGCGTTCCGAAAAGCGCTGCGGATGTGGCTGCCCCGCACCGCTGTCGCGGTCGATCACTTCCATCTGGCCTCCCTCGACAACCAGGCCATGACCGAGGCCCGCCAGAACCTGTCCCAGCAGGTCAAGGGCCGACGGGGCCGCCGCATGGACAAGGCCTGGGCCCAACGGATGTTGCTGCTGCGGGCCGGCGACACCGGCTGGCTGAGGTCTTCGCCGCCGACGACCCGACCGGCAAGCTCCAAGCCGTGTGGAAGGTCAGAGAACGGCTCGGGGCGCTGCTGCGCACCAGCTCCCTGGTCGACGCGGCCGCTGCGACCGAACTCAAAACTCTGGTAGAGGACGCCGGACGGCCCGAGACCAACAAGGTTTACCGCACGCTCTGCCAATGGTGGAACGAGATCGAAGTCCTCATCGTCACCGGCGCCACCACCGGCAAGGTCGAAGCCAACAATACCGGCATCAAACACATCAAACGCACCGCCAATCGATTATCCTCATGAGAAGCGCCGTCCGGGCGACGGCTTGACACATCCGGGGATGACTTTCCCCACGAACCGCGAGGAGCCAAATAACAGTCGTCCCAGCAGGACCACGATTCTTTTGCTAGCCAAAAACGATCCCACATCCCCCTAGAACCTCCAAGGTTCCCTTTAGTGGGCACTGACGTCACTAGGTCGATACACGAACTCCGGTGAAGCCGTTGGTGCTGCAAGGTGCTACTTGGACCGAGGGCTGGAAATCCGGGTATCAAGCATTCTCATGTTGTTTCCTTAAGAGCCGGCGCTATCGACAGGTCAGTAAGTTGTTTGACCACCAGGCGGCCATACTCGGTATTCATGTGAAAATAATCGCCCTTAGAATATGGGCTGTCCGCACCAAGGTCCGTAGTATCGGCGAGCCCGAACCGTCCCTGCGTGAAACCGGGACGTCCCAGTGTGGACTGTGGCTGGGCTAGAACAGGCACTCCGCTGGCCTCCAGCTGGCGGAGCCGAAGTTCATACTCCGCTAGGAAGCTGTCGAAATCCTGGGAGTCCGAGAGCTTTCGAAAGAAGCGTAGGTGATCTTCGGTGCGGTCCAGTACCCACTCCAGAGGAAGAGGCTGCTGGACGTAGAAGACGGGCTTTGACGTGTTGAGCTGCAAAGCGTTGATGACCCTCATTGCTTTTGACCCCGCATAGAGGTCATGGCGCATGGCGGCGTGCGCTGCCGACGACAGTAGGTAAGAATGCTCATCGCGCTCGTGCGCTTCAGATCTGAATTTCTCGTAGGTCTTGGCTAATGCCGTAAAGGAAAAGTGCATGCCGAAGACGACAAATAAGTCGTAGGAATTGACATCAACGTCGGGAGAGTGTGCGCACTGGATATCATCAAAGCGTGCAACCTCCTTCGCCCCGTCGAGGATCCTCATCGGTAGCTCTCCGAAGGTGCGTTCAATGTGGAATCTGGCCTTGTGCGAATCGCTGTCGCCCACGCTTTCATTCCAAGCGGGCATGACGTGACCCAAATGGGAATCACCAATAAAGCAATATTTCATTCTCCGAACACCTCCAGCAGGACTTCTTCGCAGAGGATTTCCTCTTCACTTACACGTCCATTGGGCGGTGCGGCTGCGACCGGAGGGTAGGAATGGAAGAAATGCCGCATTACGGTGTTTACGCCTTCCGGTGAGACGCCTCGAAGGGTGTCGTCCCAGAACCGGCCCTTCGCCTGGCTTCCGGTGATGATTTCGAATGATGGGAAATAATCTATGTCGGGGTGGAGTCGGGCAAGTTCCCCCGCTACCGCGCGGAGGACGGATTTCGAATAGGTCGTGGCCACCAAAACATGGTCATCCGTTGCGGTCGCGGCCAGAGCCACCGGAGACACGGTAACAATAAACTTCAGGCCGGGATTGTGCTTATGGAGGAGGAGCCGCAGCTCTTCGAAGTCCGCAAGGATTTCTGTATAATCAAAGTTCTTGAATTCGAACAAAGCAGGGTCAAAATCTCCACTGACGGTGCCCGGTGCCGTGGGGAATACGGTTCCCGATGCAGTGTCCACCCATCCCTCCGTCAGACCGAATGTGTACACCAGAACCGTGGCCGACTTGACCATCCTCCGGACGGCGGCGATGTGCTGTTCTCGGTGCTCCCTTACGGACTCTGGGGTAGTGAGACCGTCAGGCTCCACGGACGGACGCAGGGCGTCGTAGTAGCGCCCATCTTTTGTCCATATCCAGTTGCTTGGCTCTCGCTCGCCTAGGGCCTCCTGGGCAAGCTGGAGCAGCTGGCGAATGTAATAGATGTTGCCGAATCGTGCCGAATAGACGCCGAATCCAAATTTCTCGGCCATTTTCGCGCTGAGGGAGATCGGGGCGGGCTCAGCGTCCAAGACGTTGAAACCGTTGAGCCGCAAGTTTCTAGCAATGTGCTGCGCGAAGCAACTGCCAGCAGTGGCAACGGCATCGAACTCGCCAATGGGAAATTTCCTTTCATGCAAACCATTCAGCGCCTCAGCATCATCTTTGGGCACCCCAGTTTTCCAGAAATTCTTGGCAGGTTTACCCCGATACGGGGAACGCGTTTTCTGGATCTCGATCGAGGCGTCTATTGACGTCATAGGTTCTGTTCCTCCGGGCCTTTTCACTAACTTTGACGAGATGTTGGTCGAGCTTTTCGACGACCACGTGTGGGAAGTTGTGCGACAGATCTAAAGAATTTAACTGGTCGGCATACCGCCCCACGGCTTTTTTGGGTTCCGCTCTGGAAAAACCCTTCGACGCCTGGAAGGGTCCAATTAGACGCCCAGCCGAGTTGTCGTGCACCCGTTCACCGATTTCAACCCGCATGCCCTCCCATATTATCCGGAAGTTAGAGGCGATGCCTGGAAGGTTCAAGGACTGATAGGGCAGAACCGCGCCGCTGTTCAGCATGCGGGTGTACGGTGCCAATCCTATGTCGGCCGCGCCCATGTAGTTCTGAACAATATGATTCACGCTTTTTTGCTTTCGATCAGGACGTTGGGATCTGCCTCGCACCCCGCGGCAAACTCGGCGACCTCCGGGGTGCCGTCCAGTTTACCGGCGACCAACAGCGTACGGGGAACGGATAGGCCAGCGGCACAGGGCACGTCAGGGAATCTAGCAACCTGTTCAGACCCTTGTACGCCTTGAAGGACCCCAGGACAACGTAGACACGGTCTTTGGGAAGAATACCGAACTCAAGCCGAGCGTTGTTCCGCGTGACGTAGCCCCGTAGGTCAGCCGATAGTCGGATGCGGGACCGTCGACGATCTCTCCCCGTGGATGATTACGGCGGAGGCCATCGTTTCGGCCAAAGCATCGGCGAGCACATGAAGGAGGTCGGCTTCGTCTATAAGAATCTGCCGGGCGCTCATTTCGAGATCCAGGGAGGACGGAATGAAGTTGTGAGGTGTCCGGACAATTCCGCCGCGTCAGCTTTTGGACGACCGGATGGCATCCCGGAAATCCTGCAAGTTTTCGTCACGCTCGCGCAACTCATAATTCCGTTCGAGACAAAGAAAGTCCAATGGATATGAGGGATTACGCGGAAACGCGTCGTGCCGCACATCGGCCAATTTGTCTAAAGTCCAGCTGTCAATAATGAGGGCGGTTGCAATTTCATAATGGGCGGCGGCCTTGCAGAGCAGGGATTGGTAGGGATTGACCCTTCCGACCGGCGTAGAGCCGATAACGGGCGGCCCCATCCGGAAGTGGCTGCCAGCATCTCGATGGCTGCATTGGCTTCGGCGAGAGGCGAGCCCTCCGCTTTAGAGCACTCCTTGGCTCTAGCTGCACAGGCATCCTCGTGGAACGGATTCTTAGTTATGCTCGGAATTTTTAGCGATTTTCGGCTGGACAGGCTCCCCTCCCGAGGTAGTTCCAGCCACGTCACTGTCCGAAGTCCTGCAGCCTCTTTCCCAAATCGAGCAGCTCCGCGATCGCGGCTATGGTCCGCGCAGCCGCATGCCCGTCACCGTAAGGATTTACGGCGTTGGCCATGGAATCGAAGTGCGCCGGATCATTCAGCAGGCGGTCCACTTCTTTCACGATGCGATCTTCATCTGTTCCGATGAGGGCCACGGTGCCTGCGTGAACAGCTTCGGGCCGCTCGGTGTTGTCACGCATCACCAGGACTGGCTTGCCCAGGATCGGTGCTTCTTCCTGCACCCCGCCAGAGTCGGTCAGGATGATGTGCGCAAGGGACAGGATTCGGGTGAATTCGCCGTAGGGGAGAGGTTCCGTGACAATGACGTTCGGTTTGCCTTCGAGGGCGGGCAGCACAGCTTCGCGCACGGCTGGATTCTTGTGGGCAGGCAGCACAATAACGAGGTCGGGCTCCGCATCTGCGATTCTGGCCAGCGCCCTGCCCACGCCGCGCATGGCGTCACCCTGGTTTTCGCGTCGGTGAGTGGTGACCAGAAGGATCTTTCGCCCGGCGCCAGCAAGGTCTTCCAGTCGGTGGTCGGCGAACGGTATTTGCTTTCCGACGGTGGTGAGCAGGGCATCAATGACAGTATTACCGGTCACGACGACGTCCTGCGGGTTCACTCCTTCGGCCACGAGATTTGACTTGCTGACGCTGGTGGGAGCCAGGTGCAGGCTCGCAAGCTGGCTCGTCAGCTTGCGGTTGGCCTCTTCCGGGAATGGGGAGAACAAATCACCGCTGCGAAGGCCGGCTTCGACGTGCACCACTGGGATGCCGTGGTAGAAGGCCGCGATGGCTCCTGCAGTGGAGGTAGTCGTGTCGCCCTGGACCACGACAGCGTCGGGCTTGTTGTCGCTGAAGAGCTTGTCCAGCCCGTCGATGGTTCGGGTCATAATGGCCGAGAGTGACTGGCGCGGCTGCAGGATATCCAGGTCATGGGCAGGGACGATGCCGAAGAGTTCGTTGACTTGGTCGAGCATCTCGCGGTGCTGGCCAGTGACAGTGACTGTGCATTCAAACAGCTCTGATTGCTGCAGGGCGGCGACGATTGGGGCCATTTTGATGGCCTCCGGCCTCGTCCCAAAGATCGGCATGATCGTAGGCACGGTTTTTCCCCCAGAGTAAATAAACGAATGTTGCCCTTAATGCTACGGGCATGGGCTTCTAACGATTGAATCGATGGGTCCGCAGTTCACTAAGTGAGTTGAAGGCCATCAAGGCAATTGGGGGAGACACCGTGATCACCTTCGGGTCCCGCCTGGCGCCGGTGAGCGTTGCCGGGATTCCCGCGGACTGCCAGATCTCAACGGTCAATTGCGCCCAGTCAGCCGCGAGCGGTGTTCTGCTGAACCGGGTATTCACCTACGCGGACGCCAGCCAGTGGGGACCCGCCGCCGTCCGATGCCCTCGCGACCGGAGCATCACCAACAACAACAAGCTCTTCACCGTACTAGTACTACCCACCACCGGCGCCGGATGCGACGCCTCAAACAACCTGTACGACGTCGTGGTTGTCAGCGGCAGCAGCGCGCCAGGCGCGGGCGCTACAGGCTCCCTGGCCCGGGCCTGGACAGACCAAGGGATGAAGTTCTACCCGGGCATGCCCATCCCGTCCAACAGAACCGATGTGGCCTACCTTCCGGACATGTCCTTTCAGGACACGTTCAGGCAGTTCACCGACCGGTACCTGCAATACCAAGCAGCGGCCAACAACGTGCCAGGGCTTGCCGGCTTCTACCTGTCCACCGAGATGCCTCTCAACGATGGGCCGGCCTTTGAACCCGCACTGACTGTCTACCGGATACAGAACCAAGCCATCCGGGCCATTATGCCGGGCCGCGGCGCCGTCGTGAGCCCCTACATTGACGCGCGTACCGCCGCGCCGGGCCACGGCTCTCCGGGGCAAGCACAGGGCGGGGCGCGCAACATAGCGCTCACTGCTGGCGGAACACCCTTGAGCATCGCCGTTCAGGACGGGATGGGGACCGGCAAAGGCGGCGCCTACTTCGGCAGCGAGGCAAACTCGCCCGTGGACCAGTTTGCCGCGGCCACGGTGGGGGCGGGCGCCTGGGGCAGCAAATACGTGGCCCCGAACCGGGACTACTTCCAGGCGGCGGCCGCCGGAGTGGCCGGAACCGGGGCGACTCTCTGGGCGAACATGGAAGGAATGGCACCCGCCAACGGAACCAATCCGTGCGATGCAAACCTTTGGGGCCAAACGACGAAGGGGCGGATCGACAGGCAGCTCCAGCAGATGGCCAACGCCCCGCGCAAGATCCTTTCCTTCATGTGGGACACGTACTACACCTGCGTCGGGACCGGCGTGCCCCTGGCGCAGCAACTACAGAACGGAAAAAATCCTCCCATCGTCACCGACAGCAGCTTTAACGCAGCCTCCGGCGCATTACAGGTAACCGGCTTCAATCTCAGCGGGGCGACTGTCGAACTGCGGTGGACCACTGCGGCAGGTCTGGTGCAATCCAAGACCGTGGCTGCCTCCGGCTACAACCCTGTGTTCGGCCAGCAGCAGGGGCTGAACCCGGGTCTGGAAAGCATCAATGCCAGCATGGGGGCAACGACCCTAGGAGCCGGAAAGTACTACATCGTCAAAGTGACCGACGGCTGGGGCGCCACCAACCCCCTCTATGCGAAGAGCGGATGAGAGCCGACCTGCTCACCGGCGCCGCGGCCTCAGCCGGCGAGTACCAGTGCGGCTATGAGCACCGGCAGGCTGACAAGGACGGCAATTACCAGGACCAAAGCCACCAGGCGTTTACGCCGGTACGTGGCTTCGTCCGGCGAAGCGGCCGCGGCGGAGCGTTTCGCGGAAGGTGGGCCCGCGGCCGGTTGGTGGGGCTCGGGGTACGGTTCCGCGCCGGGGACCAGCAGCAGATCGGAAATGTCGTCACGGAAGCGGCGCCGGCGCAGGTGCCGGGGCGCGGGGACCCGCGGGGGAGTGTCATCCGTTGCGTGTTCCAACGTCTTTCCTCCTCGCTCGTTCGGTGACCGTCGTCGTCGACGTTCGATACCGGGCCGGCCTCAATTCTTACATCACCGGGCGGCGGACGAGCATTCCGGCCGCAGCGACACATCGATCAGGCCGCCGGTCTCGATCACGAAACGCCTCAGCCACTGTGCCGGTGAGATATCCGGGTGCGAGGGCACCATCTGCACATCGGCCGTCGCGCATTGCTCCATCAGCCGTCCGGCCCGGGTGAGGTGGTAGCTGGAGGTCACCACCGTGATGGACTTCCAGCCGTTCGCGGCCACCAGTTTCCGGACGGCCTGCGCCTCACCCCGGGTGTCGTAGTCATCCGGGCGGAAGCAGACCAGGCCGGAGTTGGGGAATTGCGCTGTATTGCACGTTTCATCGGCCAGCTTGTTGCCCGGGGTGTCCGTATGGGAAAGCGCCAGCACGGGCGCGCCCAGTTCCTGCTGGATCCGTTGCGCCACCGGCAGGCGTTCGGAACTGGCGCCGCCCAGCATGATGACCGCGTCCGTGCGGTGCATGGTCAGGGGATCAACGTTGACGAAGAGCTGGACGGCGATGATCAGCCAGAGAATAACCGCCCCGAGGGCGAACGCCAGGCCCTGTGCCGTTGCGGGCGGCACGGTGAGGGCGGGTCGGGGCATGCCTAAGAGTTTGGCATGTGCCCTTCCATGCACGAAATACGAGCGCATTTGGGGGTCGCCTCGACTTGGGGCCGCTCCGGGCGCCCGGGCTATGGCTCCAGCAGCCCGAGCAGGTAGGTTCCGTAGCCGCTCTTCACGAGGGGTTCGGCCCGCGCCCGCAGTTCGTCGTCGCTGAGGAACCCCAGACGCCACGAGATCTCCTCCGGCGCGCCGATGATCAGTCCCTGCCGCTTTTGGACCGTCCTGACGAAATTCGAGGCGTCGTTAAGGTCGTCAAAAGTCCCGGTATCCAGCCAGGCAGTGCCGCGGGGCAAAATTTCGACGTGCAACTTATCCAGGCCAAGATACGCCCTGTTCACATCCGTAATTTCGAGTTCCCCGCGGGCCGACGGTTTGAGCTCGCGGGCAATTTCTACCACATCGTTGTCATAGAAATACAGGCCCGGAACCGCGTAATTGCTTTTTGGAACTCCGGGTTTTTCCTCCAGCGTGAGCACCCGTCCGGCGCCGTCAAACTCGACCACACCGTAGGCACCCGGATTCTGGACCCAATAGCCGAAGACCGCACCGCCGTCTACGTTGGTGTACCGGGCCAGTTGGGTTCCCATGCCCGGTCCGTAGAAAATGTTGTCGCCCAGCACCAAGGCCACCGAATCGCGGCCGATGTGTTCCTCTCCGAGGACGAACGCCTGGGCCAACCCGTCCGGAGAGGGCTGGACTTTATAGGAGATGCTGACTCCGAATTGTGAGCCGTCCCCCAACAGCCGGCGGAAGGGCTCCGAGTCCTGTGGCGCCGTGATGATGAGGATGTCCCGGATGCCAGCCAGAATCAGCGTAGACAGCGGATAGTAGATCATCGGCTTGTCGTAGACCGGGACCAGCTGTTTGCTGATCCCGAACGTAATTGGATGCAAGCGTGATCCGGTACCCCCGGCCAAAATAATTCCCCGCATTGGCACATCATTCTTGTTTATCGGAGATACCGCAACAGGTATGGTCTTGCAATATGCAGCGATTACTGATTACCGGCGGGGCAGGCTTCATCGGTGCCAACTTCGTACGCCACGCCCTGGCGCACACCGAAGATCACGTCACGGTCCTCGACAAGCTCACCTACGCGGGCACCGTGGCGTCGCTGGCGGGCCTTCCCGCGGACCGCTTCCGGTTCGTGCAGGGCGATATCTGCGACGCCGAGGTGGTGGACAGCCTTATGGCGCAGGCCGACGTCGTGGTCCACTACGCCGCGGAGTCCCACAACGACAACTCGCTGCACGACCCGCGACCGTTCCTCAATACGAACATCATCGGCACGTACACGCTGATCGAGGCCGCACGCAAGCACAACAAACGCTTCCACCACATCTCCACCGACGAGGTCTACGGCGACCTGGATCTCGATGATCCGGAGCGCTTCACCGAGACCACGCCGTACAGCCCGTCGAGTCCGTACTCGTCGACCAAGGCGGGATCGGACCTGCTGGTGCGTGCCTGGGTGCGGTCCTTCGGCCTGCAGGCGACCATCAGCAACTGCTCCAACAACTATGGGCCCTACCAGCACGTGGAGAAATTCATTCCGCGCCAGATCACCAACGTGATCGACGGAATCAGGCCCAAGCTCTACGGGAAGGGCGAGAACGTCCGCGACTGGATCCACGCCAATGACCACTCCTCCGCCGTGCTGGCCATCATTGCCAAGGGCCGCATCGGCGAGACGTACCTGATCGGCGCCGACGGGGAAAAGAACAACAAGGACGTCGTCGAACTGATCCTCAAACACATGGACCAGGCACCGGACGCCTACGACCACGTCGTCGACCGCGCCGGCCATGACCTGCGCTACGCCATCGACTCCGCCAAGCTCCGCACCGAACTCGGCTGGCAGCCGCAGTTCTCCAACTTCGACGCCGGCATCGAGGACACGATTCGCTGGTACCGGAACAACGAGGACTGGTGGCGTCCCCAGAAGGCCGCGACCGAAGCCAAGTACCAGGAACAGGGCCAGTAGAAGATGACGATCGAGTTTTCGAAAAAGCTCACCGCCCACGAAACCCCAATTCCCGGCGTCGTTCTCTACGACCTCCCGGTCCACGGCGACAACCGCGGCTGGTTCAAGGAAAACTGGCAGCGCGAAAAGATGGTGGGGCTCGGCCTGCCTGACTTCCGGCCCGTCCAAAACAACATCTCGTTCAACGAAAAGGCCGGCACCACCCGCGGCATCCATGCCGAACCGTGGGACAAATTCATCTCCGTGGCCACCGGCAGGATTTTCGGTGCCTGGGTCGACCTGCGGGAAGGGCCCACTTTCGGCGCGGTGTTCACCGCCGAGCTGGATCCCAGCCAGGCGATCTTCATTCCCCGCGGAGTGGGCAACGCCTTCCAGACGCTCGAAGACAACACCGCCTACACCTACCTGGTCAATGACCACTGGTCCGCCGATGCCCAGGGCAAATACACGTTCTTGAACCTCGCCGATGAGACCGCGGCGATTGCCTGGCCTATTCCCTTGGACCAGGCCGAGCTCTCGGACAAGGACAAGGCCCACCCGCGCCTGGCGGACGTTGCGCCGATGCCGGCAAAGAAGACGCTCGTCGTCGGCGCTGATGGACAGCTCGGCAAGGCACTGCGGAAACTGTACGACGGCGACAATTCCGTCGAGTTCGCCGGGCGGGCTGAGTTTGACCTCGGAAGTGATGATGCGTTCGCGGCGCGGCACTGGAAGAACTACTCAACCATCATCAACGCCGCCGCCTACACCGCGGTCGACGAAGCCGAAACCGCCGAGGGGAGGGCCGCCGCTTGGGCCGTCAACGTCACCGCCGTCGCGCGGTTGGCCAGGACCGCGGTCGAACACGATCTACGGCTCGTTCACGTTTCCTCCGACTACGTTTTTGACGGCACCCGGGACGTTCACACAGAAGACGAGCCGCTCTCGCCGCTGGGGGTGTACGGCCAGACCAAGGCCGCGGGCGACGCCGTCGTCAGTGTGGTGCCGCGGCACTACATCGTGCGCACCAGCTGGGTGATCGGCGAGGGCAACAACTTCGTCCGCACCATGGCATCGCTGGCCGGTCGGGGAATTGCGCCGTCCGTCGTGAACGACCAGACCGGCCGGTTGAGCTTCGCTGAGGACATCGCGGCGGGAATCCGGCACCTCCTGGACACCGCCGCGCCGTACGGCACCTACAACCTCAGTAACGACGGCGAGCCCTGCACCTGGGCGGACATCGCGGAGGAGGTCTACGAACTGAGCGGCAGCCCGGGCTCTTCGGTGCAGGGCGTCAGCGCGGCAGAGTACTTCGCCGGGAAGAATGCGGCACCGCGGCCGGCGAGCAGCACGCTGGACCTAGGCAAACTTACGTCCCAGGGCTTCAGCCCGCCTACGGCCGAAGCCAGGCTCCGGCAGTACCTAAACGGCCCGGGCTGACCCGGGGCTCCCCGCCCCGGACACGCCATTGTCACCCCCTCGCGGTAGCGTAGGGCTGTGCCTGAACCCTTCACCTCATCGCGCCTTACCGTGGCCGAACTCTCCGAGTCCGACCTCCTTGCGCGCATCTTCCCCCGGCTCCACGGCGGGGACAGCAGTAGCCTGCTGCTGGGCCCGGGCGACGACGCCGCGATCGTGGCGGCTCCGGACGGCCGGACGGTGGTCAGCATCGACACCCAGGTGGTGGACCAGGATTTCCGGCTGGAGTGGAACAACGGCTACCGCACCTCCGGCTACGACGTCGGCTGGAAAGCCGCCGCCCAGAACCTCAGCGACATCAACGCCATGGGCGCCCGCGCCACCTCGCTGGTGGTCAGCCTGACCATGCCCCCGGAGACCCTCGTGTCCTGGGTGGAGGACTTCGCCGACGGGCTGAGCGCCGGGATCCGTGAGCTCGGCGCCTCGGACTGCGCCGTCGCCGGCGGGGACCTGGGCCGTGGACGCGAGCTCGCCGTCAGCGTCGCCATCCTCGGCACCCTCGACGGACACGCTCCGGTGCTGCGGTCCGGCGCCCGGCCGGGGGACACCCTGGCGCTCGCCGGCACCGTCGGCCGCGCCGCCGCCGGCCTGGCCCTGCTGGAATCCGCCGTTCCCGTGCACGACCTGACGCAGGAGCAGCGCGCCCTGCTGGACACCCAATGCCGGCCCCGGCCGCCGCTCGAAGCCGGCCCGCTGGCCCGGGACTCCGGAGCTACCGCCCTGATGGACATCTCCGACGGACTCGTCCGGGACGGGGCACGGCTGGCCGCGGCCAGCAACGTGGTGCTCAACCTGGACCCGGCGGCCCTCAAGGAGCTCGCAGCACCGCTGCAGCCGGCCGCTACCCTGCTGGGCGGGGACCCGATGCCGTGGGTCCTTGGCGGCGGCGAGGACCACGGCCTGCTCGCCGCTTTCCCCGCGGACGTTCAGCTCCCTCACGGTTTCACTGCGATAGGCTCGGTAGAAGCCCCGGCAGCAACAGCCAGCGCGGGCGTGACCATAGCGGGCAGGCCCGCTGACACTGTGGGATGGGATCACTTTGCAGACTAAAATTGCCGCCAACGCGCAAGCGATGAAGCGGTGGTTGGGCAAGGCCGAAACAACGCTTGGGAACCACAGCGACCGCCTGAACGCCATCAACATCTTTCCCGTGGCCGACGGCGACACCGGGACCAACCTCTACCTCACGGTGCGCGCCGCCGCCCGGGCCCTGCAGGACGTCCCCACCGAAACGGCGGCCCTGCCGCTGCTCAGCGGCGACCCCCACCTGCACGTGGTGGGCCCGCCCCTCCCGGCGCAGAACGACGTCGGAGCCGTTCTGGCCCGGGCAGGCCAGGCCGCCATGGAACAGGCGCGCGGCAACTCCGGCACACTCTTCGCCGTCTTCCTGTGCGCCGCCGCCGAACCGCTGGCCGGACACGCCCGGCTCAGCTCGCCCCTGTTGGCAGCCGCCCTCAACCGCGCCCAGATCCGGGCCTGGTCCGCGCTGAGCGACCCGGTCCCCGGGACCATGCTCTCGGTCATGGAAGCGGCCGGCCGCGCCGCGGCCGCCGTCGACGCCGAACACGACGGTGACGACAGCAACCACACCCTCGGCCTGGCCCTTGACGCCGCCGTCGGGGCCGCCCTGGCCGCCGTGGTCCGCACCGAGGACCAGCTCGAGGCCCTGCACACCGCCCACGTGGTGGATGCCGGCGGCGTCGGGATGCTCCTCATCCTCGACTGCCTGCGCTCTGCAGTGCTCGGAGAGGAACTCCAGGATCAACTGTTCGACGGCCTGCACGGCTACGACGTCCAGGCCCCGCACATCCACGCCGACCTGCCGCGCGACGACGGCGTGGAAGTCATGTGCACCATCAGGCTCTCACCACTGGACGCCGCCACCCTCAGGCAGCGGCTCGACGAGATGGGCGAGTCCGTCATCATGAGCCAGGTGGGCGGCGAGGCCGACGCCGACGGCGCCTACCGCTGGCGGGTCCACGTCCACGTGTGCGACCCCGCGCCCGCCGTCGCCCTGATCCGCTCGCTCGGCGAACCGTCGGACCTGACCGTCAGCGACCTCGCCCTGCCCCGGGACCTCGACGGACATGAACGCTGAGCTTGAACTGGGCCTGGAACGCCGGATCGGGAAGCGTTCCGCGGCCGTCATCGAAAAACACCTCGGCATCAGCACGGTCGGCGGGCTGCTGAACTACTTTCCCCGCCGGTACATGAACCGCGGCGAACTCACCCCCATCAGCGAGGTCCCGCTGGATGAAGAGGTCACCCTGATCGCCCGCGTGCTTTCCAACAGCACCCGGTCCATGCGCGCCCGCCGCGGCACGCTGACGGACGTCGTGATTACCGACGACGCCGGAACCGGTGTGCCCGGCACGCTCAAGGTGAGCTTCTTCAACGGCTTCCGCGCCAAGGCCGAGCTGCAGCCGGGCCGGCGTGCCTTGTTCTCCGGCAAGGTGACCCGCTACGGCGGCTCGCTGGGCCTGACCAACCCCGAGTTCCAGCTGCTGGATGAAGACCCGGACATCCCGGGCATGGACCCGGAACAGCTCGCCGCCATGCCTATCCCGGTGTACCCGGCCACCGCCAAACTGACCAGCTGGTCCATCCAAAAGGTCACCTCCACGCTGCTGGACACCCTCGAGCTGGATCACCTGGACGACCCCCTGCCCGCCGACATCGCCGCCCGCGAGAAATTCCTGCCCGCCCCGGACGCCTACCGGCTGATCCACACCCCGCAGACCACCAGTGACTGGCAGCGTGCCCGGGACCGCTTCCGCTACCAGGAAGCCTTGGTGCTGCAGTCCGCGCTGGCCCGGCGCCGCGCCCAGCTGGCGGCCGAGGAAGCCACCGCGCGCCGCCCCGCCGCCGACGGCCTGCTGACCGCCTTTGACCGTCAGCTGCCCTTCACGCTGACCGCCGGCCAGAGCGCGGTCGGCAAGACCCTCGCCGAGGAACTGGCGCTGGATTCGCCGATGAACCGGCTGCTGCAGGGCGAGGTGGGCTCCGGCAAGACGATCGTGGCGCTGCGCGCCATGCTGCAGGTGGTCGACGCCGGTGGCCAGGCCGCACTGCTGGCTCCCACCGAGGTCCTCGCGGCCCAGCACTTCGACTCGATCCGGCGGACCCTCGGACCGCTTTCCCGCGACGGGCTGCTGGGCGGCCTCGACCCGGACTCGGTCCAGGTGACCCTGCTGACCGGGTCCATGTCTACCGCCGCCCGGAAACAGGCCATGCTGGATGCGGCCTCCGGGACCGCCGGGATCGTGATCGGCACCCACGCCCTGCTCAGCGAAAACGTCTCCTTCTACGACCTTGGGCTGATCGTGGTCGACGAACAGCACCGCTTCGGCGTCGAGCAGCGGGACGTCCTGCGGTCCAAGGCCAGCAAGCCGCCGCACCTGCTGGTCATGACGGCGACGCCGATCCCGCGGACCGTGGCCATGACGGTGTTCGGCGACCTGGAAACCTCGGTGCTGGACGAACTGCCGGCCGGCCGCGCGCCGATTTCCACCCACGTGGTGGGCCTGGCCGAACACCCGGCCTGGGCCACCCGGATCTGGTCCCGCTCCCGCGAAGAGATCGACGCCGGCCACCAGGTCTACGTGGTCTGCCCCAAGATCGGCACCGACGACGACGGCGACTTCAGTCCCGGCGAGGCGGAGCCCACCGACGCGGACCTGGCCGAGAACGGCGCCCGGGAGCTCGCCTCGGTGACCGGCGTCGTCGAACAGCTGCGGAACGTGCCGGCGCTGGCCGGCATCAGCGTGGCACCGCTGCACGGCAGGCAGGATCCGGCCCTGAAGTCGGACACCATGGCCTCGTTCACCGCCAACCGCACCCAGCTGCTGGTCTCCACCACCGTGATCGAAGTCGGGGTGGACGTGCACAACGCCACCCTCATGGTGATCCTGGACGCGGACCGTTTCGGTATTTCCCAGCTCCACCAGCTCCGCGGCCGGGTGGGCCGCGGCGGCCTGCCCGGAACCTGCCTGCTGGTCACCAGCCTGGAACCGGGACACCCCAGCCGGCGCCGGCTCGACGCGGTGGCGGCCACCACCGACGGCTTCGAACTCTCGCAGGAGGACCTCAAACTCCGCCGCGAAGGCGACATCCTGGGTGCCTCCCAGTCCGGCGGCCGTTCCACCCTGAAGCTGCTGCGGGTCCTGGAACACGAAGACCTGATCGCGCGCGCCCGGCAGGACGCCCAGGCGATCGTGGCCGCGGACCCCGGGCTGGACCGCCACACCGTGCTCGCCGCGGCCATTGACGACTACCTCAACCCTGAAAAGGAGGCGTTCCTTGAACGCGGTTAGGAACGCAGTCAGAACACGCGGCGGAGCCGTCCGGGAGCTGCAACCATGAGCAGGATCATCGCCGGCGCCGCCGGCGGCACCCCGCTGGCCAGCGTCCCCGGATCCTTGACCCGGCCCACCACGGACCGAGTCAAGGAAGCTCTCTTCTCCCGGCTGGACGCCTTCGAGATCATCGCGGAAGCTAGGGTACTGGACCTTTACGCCGGGTCAGGGTCGCTCGGCGTGGAAAGCGCCAGTCGCGGGGCGCGCACCGTGGACCTGGTCGAATCCGACGGCAAGGCCAGCGAGGTCTGCCAGCGCAACGCGGACCTCATTAATACCGTCGCGGGGCACAAGGTAGTCTCCGTGCACCGGTCCAAGGTCGAATCGTTCCTGGAACGGGCCGCCGAGGGGACCCAATGGGACCTGGTGTTCCTGGACCCGCCCTACCCGTTGGACGAGGCCGGCCTGGCCGCGGTGCTCGCCAAACTGCTCCCGCACCTGGCCGAGGGCGCCGTCGTCGTGGTGGAACGCTCCACCCGCTCCGCGGAACCGTCCTGGCCGGAGGGCCTGGAACGGTTCGCGGAGAAGAAGTACGGCGAAACCCGGCTCTGGTTCGCCGAGCCCGGCGTGGAGGGCACGGAGTAGGACGGGGCCGTCCTACTTGAGGATCGTGCCTGAAACGTCCGGCGTCGAGGGCACAATCCCGTACTTGGCCATCAGCTCGCCAAGCTTGCCCAGCGTGGGTTCATCCACCTTGCCGTCGAAGGCCTCCAGCCGCAGGCCCTTCGCCACTGCCTCCGGCATCTTCATGAACGCCGGCAGCAGCGCCCGGACCTTATCCGGGTTGCCCTGCGCCAGGGCGAGCGTCTCGGTCATGGCCGCCTTGAAGTCGGCCACCACCTGCGGATTCTGCTGGGCATAGCTGCCGCTGGTAAACGTGACCATGGTGGGCAGGCCCGGCAGCGCCGCCTGGTTGTTGTAGGTCACCAGCTTGTTGCCGTCCGCCAACAGCTTGGACAGGAACGGTTCCGGAACCCAGACAGCGTCCACGTTCCCCTGGGCCAGCTGCGCGCCCATGTCCTGGAACGGGAGTTCGAGGAACTTGACCCCGTTCGGATCGCCGCCCTGCTGGGACACGACTTCCTTGATGGTCAGGTCGCCCTGCGCGTTGATGGTGTTGACCGCGACCTTCTTGCCGACGAGGTCCTTGGCCGTGGTAATGCCGGAGCCGGCCTTCGCGACGACGCCGTTGATGTCATTGCCGGTGGCCAGGGAGTTCGAGTAGCCCGAGACGATCTTCATGTCCAGGCCCTTGTTCTTGGCCAGCAGCACGGAGAGCGGGTTCCCCACGGAGAAGTTCATCGTTCCGGTGGAGACAGCCGGCAGCATGGCCGCGCCGCCCTGCCCGCTCTGCAACTCGACCTTCAGCTTGTGCTTCGCAAAGATCCCCTCGTCGATGCCCAGCTGCACAGCGGCGGAGGGCGCAATCGAGATCACGCCGACGCTGATGTTGCGGACGCCGTCGCCGCCGGCGGCAGCCGATGAGGTGGACCCCGACGGCGACCCGGCACCGCAGCCGGTGAGCAGCAACGCCGCAGCAGCGCCGACAATCGCAAATTTGAGTCTCTTCATAACAGTCCACTTCCTTGGGGTGAGTTATTAGACGATCGGGGCTGCCGGGCAGGCCCCGCCTTGCAACGTCCTGCCGGCAGCACCGAGGTTACATAGATAACAACCCATATAATTGATGTTGTCAATCATAATTTTCTCAACAGTTTTCCGGATGGTCATGGCGCGGCGGTATCGTTGA
Source organism: Arthrobacter sp. 05N428_2 (assembly GCF_056397065.1). Taxonomy (NCBI): domain Bacteria; kingdom Bacillati; phylum Actinomycetota; class Actinomycetes; order Micrococcales; family Micrococcaceae; genus Arthrobacter; species Arthrobacter sp. 05N428_2. The sequence goes on from NZ_JBFTMR010000002.1 coordinate 133,839, forward strand.
GGCCGTCAAGCGTTTCTAGACGCCAACCGATGCTGTGAGGACCTGTGGCCGAAGCAACCCAGCAGGACAAGGAAACGTGGGAGAGCGGCCTGCTGCCGGCCGTCCCTGACCGCCTCCTCGCCAGCGACCTGGTGAACGAAATCGAATTCCTGGCGGCGCGGGCGCGGTCCCTGGGCAGCAGCCGCGCCAACGCCATGCTGGCCTCGCTGGACCTGAAGGTGCGCTCCTACTCGGTCCTCGCGATGGCCTGCAGCGGCACCGAGCCCTCGCAGCGTGAGCTCGCTGATTTCCTGCGGCTGGATCCCAGCCAGATTGTCTCCCTGGTCGATGCGCTGGAACAGCGGGGACTGGTGCTCCGCGCGCCGGATCCGCGCGACCGGCGGTCCAAGGTCATCCGCCCGACGGCAGCGGGCGTGGAGCTGCATCAGCGTGCCGCGGCAGCTGTCCGGGTGGCCGAAGACACGTCCCTGGCGCCCCTGGACGGCCCGGAACGGGACCAGCTCCGGGTCCTGCTGCGGAAGATCGCGTTCGGCTGAGGCCGCGCCTAGTCCGAAAGTATGTCCAGTTCGACGCCGGCGAGCACCTTCGCCGGGTGCGGGCCGCGGGCGGTGAGCGCGGCGGTCCATGCGTCGGGCCATTGGCCCTGCGTGCCGGTCAGGATAATGTTGCCGGGGTGCCGGCCGGCGAACATGCCGGTCTCGGCGAAGGCTGCCACGTCGGCCATCGCCCGGCGCAGCGCGGCCACCTGGCTGCGGACCAGGGTTAGGCCCGGCTCGTCGCCGACATTGACGATCAGCACGCCCCGCGCGGTCAGTCGGGCCGCTGCCTCCTGGTAGAAGTCGGTGCAGGCGATGTGTTCCGGCGCCTCCGGTCCGGAGAAGATGTCCAGGATGACGACGTCGAAGCGCAGCTCCGCGGGCAGCGTAGCCAGCGACTCCCGGGCGTCGCCGATCACGGTGTGCAGCTCGGTCCCCTCCGGCAGCGGCAACTGCTGCAGCACGAAGTCCAGCAGTTCCCGCTCCAGCTCCACCGCGTACTGCACGGACCCGGGCCGCGTGGCCTGGATGTAGCGTGCCAGTGTCAGGGCGCCGGCGCCAAGGTGGAGGGCCGTGATGGGCTCGCCCCACGGCGCCGCAAGATCCACCACGTGGCCGATCCGGCGCAGATACTCGTAGAAGATGTCGGCGGGGTCGGCCAGGTCCACGTGGGACTGCTCGGCGCCGCCGATGCTCAGCAGGTACCCGCCGTCGGTGAACGCGTCGGGCTCGATCACGGCGTGCTGGCCGGTGGTCCGCAGGAAACGGGTGGCGCCCCGGCTGGCGTCCCCGCTCACAGCCTGTCCCGCAGGGTGGAGAGCCGCTCGGCGGCTTCCTCCAGGACATAGATCTTCTTGCAGAACGCAAAGCGGAGCAGGCTGCGGGTCCGTTCGGCGCCCGCCGGGTGGCAAAAGACCGGGACCGGAATGGCGGCGACCCCGACCAGCTCCGGCAGCCGGCGCGCCAGATCTACCGAATCGGAAATCCCCAGCGGGGCCGTGTCCACATTCACGAAGTAGGTGCCCTGCGGGGTCAACACCTCCAGGCCCGCCGCGCGCAGGCCTTCGCTGAGGATGTCGCGCTTGAGCCGCAGGGTGTCGGCGATGCCGGCATAGAACTCGTCGGGCAGGCCCAGGCCCACCGCGATGGCGCTCTGGAACGGTGTCCCGGAGCTGTAGCTGAGGAACTGTTTGACCGTCCGGGCGGCGGCGACCAGGTGGGCCGGGCCGCTGAGCCAGCCGATCTTCCAGCCGGTGAAGGAAAAGGTCTTGCCGGCGGACGAAATGGTCAGCGTGCGCTCGGCGGCCCCGGGCAGGGTGGCGACCGGCAGATGCGCCACGCCGAAGGTGAGGTGTTCGTAGACCTCGTCGGTGATGATCACGGCGTCGTGCTTGGTGGCGAGTTCGACGACGCGCTCGAGGACCTCACGGGGGAACACCGCGCCGGTGGGGTTGTGCGGATTGTTCAGCAGCACCACCTTGGTGCGGTCGGTGAACGCCGCGGCGAGGGCATCAAGGTCCGGCATGAAATCGGGCGCCAGCAGCGGCGCGGTGACATGCCGGGCACCGGAGAGGCCGATGATCGCACCGTAGGAGTCATAGAACGGCTCGAACGTGAGGACCTCGTCGCCGGGACCCACCAGGGCCAGCAGCGCGGCAGCGATGGCCTCGGTGGCGCCGGTGGTGACGATGATTTCGGTCTGTGGATCCGGGGCGAGCCCGTAGAACCGCCGCTGGTGGACGGAGATCGCTTCCCGCAGCTCCAGGATGCCCTTGCCGGGGGCGTACTGGTTGGCGCCGGCGGCGATCGCAGCCTGGGCGGCGTCCTTGATTTCCGCCGGTCCGTCCTCGTCCGGGAAGCCCTGGCCGAGGTTGATGGCACCGGTGGTCAGCGCCAGCGTGGTCATCTCCTCAAAGATCGTGACGCCGAGGTCTCCGCCGGGGGAGAGCAGGTTGGCGCCGGTGGCAGCCCGCTGCCAGGGGGACAGCGGCTGCCCGCTCACCGGGTTCCCGCCTTCTCGTCCCGTCCGGTGAACTTGTCCATGGTGGTGTAGATGCCGAAGATCCTGCCGCCGACGAAATCCCAGGCCCGGACCGGCAGCAGGCCGCGGAGCACCTTGCCGAGCTGCGCCGTCGCCGGGGCGATCAGCTGCGGCCTGCCGGCCACCGTGGCGCGCCAGGCGCGCTCGACGGCGTCGTCCGGGGTCATCAGCGGCGTGAACAGCGGGCCGCGCGCGCCGGTGAACATGCCGGTAGAGATGTAGCTGGGGCAGAACGTGGTGACCTTCAGGTGGGCATAGCCCTGCATTTCGAGTTCCAGCCGCAGCGAGTCGCTCCAGCCGATGACCGCCCACTTGGAGGCGGCGTAGACGCTCATCCGCGGGTTGGACACGGTGCCCGCGGCGGAGGCGATGTTCAGGATCCGGCGCGGCCGGCCGCCGTTTGCCATCATGGCGGGCAGGAAGGCGTGGGTGACATACATCGGCGCGAGGGCATTGATGTCCATGGTCAGCGCAATGTCCCGGGCCGGCTCATGGTCCCAGAACAGGGCGCCGCGCACGATTCCCGCATTGTTGACCAGCAGCGTCAGCGGACCCTCGGACGCGGCCTCCCCGGCGGCCTCGGCGATTGCCTCCCGGCTGGCCAGATCCACCCGGCGGACGACGGCGCGCGCCCCGAGTGCGGTGACCTCGCCGGCCGTCCGGGCGAGCCCGTCGGCGTCAACGTCCCAGAGAATGACGACGGCGGCACCCTCGCGGGCCGCGCGCAGGGCGTAAAGGCGCCCCATGCCCATGGCAGCGCCGGTCACAAGAACGACGCCTCCGGCTACGGTGAACGGCTCGACGGAATCGGCGGAAGATACGGAGCCGGCAGAAGAACTGTTTGATCCTGACATTCCGCCATGTTATCCCGGCCCGCAAGGCCCATGCGGTAGGTTCGGAGCATGAGACGCGCGGTATGCCCTGGCTCCTTTGACCCCATTCACAACGGCCACCTGGAAGTCATCGCCCGGGCGGCCAGCCTCTTCGACGAGGTCATCGTGGCGGTGTCCACCAACTACGCCAAGAAGTACCGCTTCCCGCTTGAGGAACGCCTCGACATGGCCCGGGAGACACTGGCCTCGCTGCGCGGGATCGTGGTGGAACCCGTGGGGGAGGGGCTGCTCGCCGAGTATTGCCGGCAGCGTGGCGCCTCGGCGATCGTCAAGGGCCTGCGCTCCTCCTCGGATTTCGACTACGAGTTGCCGATGGCGACGATGAATCGGCAGCTCGCCGGGGTCGAGACGGTGTTCCTCCCGGCTGAGGGCCACTACCTGCATCTGTCCTCCACCTTGATCAAGGAAGTCTTCACGCTCGGCGGTGACGTCTCCGACTTCGTGCCGAGGTCCGTGCTGAAGCGGCTGAAGTCCGGCGAGCTGTAACCGGAACCGCCGCGCAGAGGGTAAGCTTGATCGGTACTCGGCGGCCTGCTGCCGGTTGCGCGGCCCCGATCTGGCCGGTGTGCGGTGCTGAACCGCGCGCTGCCGTCCGGTTTGAGTCCGCCCGGAAGTTCAGGCTAGGATGGTACGTCGGTCATATGTTCAACAGGAGTTCTCATTAAACGAGATGCTAGTTCGCCCCTGGCGTTCGACGTCAAGGACCTCGGACGCAGTCCGGGAAGCATGCGGACACTGACGGAACATGTACCCGCGCCAAGTGATCTTGGTGTGGCGCTCATCGGTGTGCAGGAAGGCTCGGACATCGGGCTGGATCTGCGCCTGGAGGCCGTACACGAAGGAATTCTGGTATCAGGTACCGCTATCGTCAAAGTAACCGGCGAATGCGGTCGCTGCCTGGATCCCCTTGCGTATGACCAAGAGGTCGATGTGCAAGAACTTTTCTTGTACGGGGAAGCTGAATTCCCGGACGAAGAAGACGAACAAGAGCAACGTCGAGTCGAGCACGATCTGATCGATCTTGAGCCGGTGTTGCGGGACGCAGTTGTTACCATGCTGCCGTTCCAGCCGGTGTGCCGGGAAGACTGCCAGGGCCTTTGCTCCGAATGCGGAGTTCGCCTGGAAGACGAGCCGGGGCATCACCACGAGGTCGTAGATCCTCGCTGGGCTGCCCTAGCCGACCTGGCTAAGCCTGACCGGCAAAACTGATTTGTAAGTGTTGGACTAGAGAGAAATGAGTTAGCCGTGGCTGTCCCGAAGCGGAAAATGTCTCGCTCGAATACCCGCGCCCGCCGCTCCCAGTGGAAGGCAACTGCCCCCGCCCTGGTGAAGACCGTGGAAAACGGCCAGGTTGTATACAGCCTGCCGCACCAGGCAAAGGTCGTTACCGACTCGGCTGGCACCGCGCTGTTCCTTGAGTACAAGGGCCGCAAGGTCGCAGACGTCTAATCCGCCAACAGGCTGACCAAGATGTCTTCAACTGAAGAGCTTCTGAAGCGTCTCGGTGTCTCTATTGACGCCGGGACGCTTCGTCTTGCTCTGACACACCGTTCCTACGCCTACGAAAACGGCGGCATCCCCACCAACGAACGGCTCGAGTTCCTGGGCGACTCCATCCTGGGCTTCTCCGTCACCGATGCGTTGTACCGGGACAACCCGGACCTGCCCGAGGGCGAGCTGGCGAAGCGGCGCTCCGCCGTCGTCAGCACCCGGGCACTGGCCGGCATCGGCCGGAGCATCGGGCTGGGGGAGTACATCTACCTCGGCCAGGGCGAGAAGCTCACCGAGGGCAAGAACAAGGCGTCCATCCTGGCGGACACCATGGAGGCGCTGATCGGTGCCACCTACCTGTCCAACGGCCTGGAGTCCGCCCGCCAGCTCGTCATGCGGCTGATCGGGCCGCTGCTGCAAGACGCTGCCGCGCTCGGCGCCGGCACCGACTGGAAGACCAGCATCCAGGAGCTCGCGGCCAGCCGCCAGCTCGGGACCATCAACTACGCGGTGGAGGGCTCCGGCCCGGACCACGCGCGGACCTTCGAAGCCGTGCTGCGGATCGGCGGCCACGACTACGGCACCGGCGCGGGTAATTCCAAGAAGGAAGCCGAACAGGAAGCGGCAGCAGACGCCTGGCGCCGGCTCTCTGCGCCCGCCGAGGGCTCCCGGCTGAAGCCCGAGACCGGCAGCTAGGCGCCACCGTGCCCGAACTGCCCGAGGTCGAGGTGGTCCGACGCGGCCTGGTGAACTGGGTGCGGGGCCGGACCATCACCGCCGTGGAGGTGCTGGATCCGCGCTCCATCCGACGGCACGCGCTGGGGGCCGAGGACTTCGCCGGGAACCTGGAAGGCGCCCGCGTCCTGGACGTGGTCCGACGCGGGAAATTCCTTTGGCTCCCGCTCACCGACCATCCCGCGCCCGACCGCGGCGACGCGGGGAGCGGCACGCCGGCCGTCGCCCTGATGGCCCACCTGGGCATGTCGGGCCAGCTCCTGATGCAGGACGCCGACGTCCCGGACGAGAAGCACCTGAAGATCCGGCTGCGGCTGAGCCCCGCGTCGGGCATGCCGGAACAGTTGCGGTTCGTGGACCAGCGCATCTTCGGCGGCCTGTTCCTCACCTCGCTGATCCCCACGTACGACGGCGGCCCCGGCGGTCTCGCGGAAACCCCGCTGCCGCTCATCGCCGAAGAAGCCTCGCATATCGCCCGGGACCCGCTGGACCCGTGCTTTTCCTTCGATACCTTCTACCGGCGGCTGCGCGCCCGGAAAACCGGACTGAAGCGGGCGCTCCTGGACCAGGGCCTGGTCTCCGGGATCGGCAACATCTACGCCGACGAGGCGCTCTGGCTCGCCAAGCTGCACTACGCCCGCCCCACGGACACGCTGCGGCGCTCCGAGGCGCTGCGCGTGCTCGACGCCGCCCGGGAGGTCATGGCCGACGCCCTGGCGGCCGGCGGAACCAGCTTCGATTCGCTCTACGTCAACGTCAACGGTGCCTCCGGCTACTTCGAGCGGTCCCTGAACGCCTACGGCCGCGTGGGCCAGGAATGCCGGCGCTGCGCCGCGGCCGGAATAGTCAGCCTGGTCAAGCGTGAACAGTTCATGAACCGTTCGTCCTACACCTGCCCGGTCTGCCAGCCGCGCCCGCGGAACGGGCGCTGGTAGTAATCAGCCAACCTCGCCAGGCCATCGTCCAGCGACACGGAGGGGGTCCAGTCGAGGAGTTCGCGGGTCTCGCGCTGATCGAACCAGTGGGCCGTGGAAAGCTGTTCGGCGAGGAACCTGGTCATCGGTGGTTCCTCCGCCCGGCCGCTCCAGGTCCAGACCCTCTCCACCACCGATCCTGCGGCCCGGGCCGCTCTGCCCGGCACCCGCCACGACGGTGCCGGGACGCCGCCCGCGGCGCATATGCCGGCCAACAGTTCGCCGACCGGCCGCGGTTCGCCGTTGCTGACCACCAGCGCCCGGCCGTGGATGTGCGCCATGCGGTGCAGCGCGGCGGCAATGGCCGATGCGGCGTTGTCGATGTAAGTGGTGTCGATCAGGGCCGCGCCGGCGTCCAGCAGCGGCAGGCGCCCGTGGCCCGCACGCTCCAGCACCCGTTCCACCAGCTGCGTGTCGCCCGGTCCCCAGACAATGTGCGGGCGCACCGCCGCGACCCGGACTTCCGGCGAGTCCGCGGCGAGGGCCAGCAGTTCAGCCTCGGCCTTGGTCCGCGAATAGTCGCCGTGCGTGCGGAGCGGATCCGCCGGCTCGGCGCCCAGTCCGGCGATGGCGGCCCCCGAGTTGGCCACCGACGGGGAGGAGACGAACACCAGGTCCCGCACCCCGGCCGAGCGGGCCGCCCGGAGCAGGCGCCGTGTGCCTTCGACATTGACCTCGTCGAATTCCGCGGCGCGGCCGGTGAAGGAGACCTTCGCGGCCAGATGGATGACGCCCTGCGCGCCCACGGCGGCGCGGCGGACGGCGTCGTCGTCCGTCACGGAGCCGAGGACGTCCGCGGCGCCGTCGACGCCTGAGGGCCGGCGCTGGAACGTGGTGACATCGTGCCCCTGGCCTACCAGCAGCGCGGCCACAGCCCGGCCGAGCAGGCCGCTCGCGCCGGTGACCAGGACCCTCACGGCGTGCCCGGACGGCCGCCGGCCAGCACCTTGGTGGCCCAGCGGGACAGCCGGGTCCTGTCGATTTTGGCGTTGTGGCGGATGTCGGTCGGCTGGGAGGGGACCGTGAGCACGGCGGAAATGCTGACACCGGCCCGGCGGGCGGCGTCCCGCACCCGACCCGCGAGCTGCGGGGCGGCGGGGCCGGCCCGGCGGGCGGGAGGTACGGTCTCGACGACGGCGACGACAGCCTGCGTCCCGGACGGGCCGACCCCGACGACGGCGGCCAGGCCGACCTCGGCCAGGCCCTCGATAGCCTGCTCGGCGCCCACCGGCGTCACGACAGTACCGGGCGCCGTCACGACATGCGCGAGCCGTCCTTCCACCCAGAGCCGCCCGGCCGCGTCGAAGTGTCCGACGTCGCCCGTGCGGTGCCAGCCCGGCGTGCGGTCGCTCTCCATCTGGGTCAGCCAGAGCCTGTCGTAGGCTTCTTTCACGTGCGGGGCGTTGACCAGGATCTCACCCGTCACTGCCGGGTCCGTGACCGAGCCGGTCCCGGGCGCGGTGCCGTCCGCGGCGAGCGGGATGACGGCGACGCGGGCGCCGTGCACCGGCAGGCCGACGCACACACCATTGCCGGCCCCGGCCATGGTTCCGCCGGCCGCGTCGGCCTCGGCGGCGCGGATCTGCTCGAGGCTGATGTCGGTGACCGGCAGCGCCTCGGTCATGCCGTAGGGGGTGTGCAGGGAGGCCCGGGGGACCAGCCGCTGCACCTGGGCGAGGAGCGGCTCGGGGACGGGCGCGCCGGCGGAGAGCACCAGCTCCACGCGGCCCAGGGCATCGTGGCCGGCCCGGTCCAAGCCGCTCTTGGTGGCGAGGACGTTACGCAGCGCCGCGGGCGAGGCGAAGACCACTGTGGCGTCGATGGCCGCGGCGGCGGCCGCCAGCGATCGGGCCGTCAGGGTTCGGGGCGCGGTGACGTCCATGGCGGGCGTCACAGAAACAGCTCCGAGCGCCGGTCCCAGCAGGGCGAACGGGGCGAAGCCCGCCACCAGGCGTGCGCCCGGGCGGATTCCCAGCGTCGCGGCGACGGTGTCCCGCATCGCCGCCAGCTGCCGGTGTGTGTACAGCACGCCCTTGGCGGGACCGGTGGAGCCGGAGGTGAAGAGCACAGCGGCCGGGGCGTCCGCGTCCGTGGTCCGGTCCGGCGTCGTGTCCGGGGCCGGGGGTTCCTGGCTGGCGGCCGTTCCGCGGCTTGCGAGGGCGGCGAGGGACGTGTCGACGGCGAGGAGGCGGCGGCGGGCAGGTGGCAGGTCCCGCACGCTGATGCGCCGTCCCGGCCAGCCGAGCACCGCGGCAGCCGCCAGCGCCTTGTCGATTCCGATCAGGAAATCCGGGGTGGCGCCCTTCACTGCCCGGCTCAGGCCGCGGAGGCCGAGGCCGGCGTCGGCCACGACCACCACCGCGCCCAGCCGGAGGCAGGCGTAGAGGACCACTGTCAGATCCACGCCCGGCGGCACCATCAGGCTCACCCGGCTGCGGCTCCCCACACCGGCTGACGTCAGGCCCGCCGCGAGGGCCGCAATGTCCTGTTCCAGCTGCCGCCAGCTGAGCGAGCGGGAGACGCTGCCGTCCGCTGCCATTTCCGCGACGGCGGTGTCGCCGCCGGCCGCGCCGGACGCCAGCTCGGTAAGCGGGGCCCAGAGGGGCTCGGTGCCCGGCCGCGCGGCTTCGGCGGCCGTGTCCGGCTGCGGGGCGCCGGCGGCGGTCGGGGCGGCAGCCGTTCCGCTGGCCGGGTCGTGCCCGGCGAGCCATTCGAACACGGGCGCAGCGATGTCCCGGTCTTCGGCGACCAGGTGGCCGGCACCCTCGAAGCGGTGCACGTGCGCGTGCGGCAGGCGGCCGATGAGGTCCTTGAGGTACCGGTCGGAGAAGATCGGGTCCCGCGGGCCCCAAAGCATCAGGGCCGGGACGCTCAGCCCGCGCAGCCCTTCGGCGACCCTGCTCAGCGCCGGGAAGCTGGGATGGGACGGGTCGGCCGGGATGTCCGCGACAAAATTCCCCACTCCGGCGCGGCGGCCGGCGCCCCGGTAAGGGGCCATGAAAGCGGTGCGGACAGCCGGGGACAGCGGCGGGTGCGCCAGCGCATGCGTCACCCGCAGGAAAGTGTCCGACGTCGTCGTTCCCCAAGGGTGCACGGCAGGGTGCAGGGCAAGCCGCAGAGCCGGCGGGATGGGCGAGCCGGCGGGCTGGTGCACAGCGGTGTTGGTCAGCACCACGCCGGCGAGCTGCCGGGGGTGTGCCACGGCCCAGCCGAGGCTGATAACGCCGCCCCAGTCGTGGCCGACGGTGACCACGGGCCCGGCCAGCCCGAGCGCGGCGGTGAGGTCTCCCAGGTCGTTGATCCGGTCCGCCAGTCGCCGGAACGTCCCGGTGCGCTCGGAGAAGCCCATGTCCAGCTGGTCCACTGCCACCACCCGCCACGGCCGGGCCGGATCGGTTCCGGCGGCCAGCAGGGTCCGCCACAGGTAGGACCAGGTCGGGTTGCCGTGCACGCACAACAGGGTGCCGGCCGGGACCAGGCCCCGGCGTGAGAGTTGGGCGCCGTTGTCAAGCAGGTGCCAGCGGCGCGTCGTGCCGGGCTCATCCGCGGCGGAACTGGAGGGGACATCGATTTCGCGTGACCATTCCGGGTCGACGCCGGGCCAGTCGGCCTCTACCATGCGATTTCCACCATGGCGGTGTTCAGGCCGGAACCGACGCCCATGCACAGCACGCGGTCGCCGGTGACGAGGGTCTGCGCTTCCGCAGCCAGGGTCATGGGGAGGGACGCCGGGCCCACGTTGCCCCAATGCGGGAAGGTGATCGGCACCTTGGCCGGGTCCAGGTCGATCGCGTCGATGATCGCCTGCGTGTAGGCGTTGCTCACCTGGTGCGTGACGTACCGGTCCATGGAGGCCCAGTCCCACTCCGGTTTCGCCTCGTGCCAGGCCTCCACGACCAGCCGGAGGCCGCCGTCGAGCAGGCCCTTGGTGTCGGTGGTCATACCGTCGATGCCGCCAACGCACAGTTCATGGTGCTCGGTGCCGGCGCGCATCACTCCGCCGACGATCCGGTGCGCCCCGGGGTGTTCGTCCGCGGGGCCGAGGACGGCGGCGGCGGCTCCGGAGCCCAGGGTGAGCGTGGCGAACTCGCGGCTGAAGTCCTCGCGGGTCGTTTCGGGCCGCTGCAGCCGGGCCAGGGTGGCCTCCTGGGTGGCCTGGGCGTCCTCGCCGTTGACGATCACCGCGTACTTGATCTGGCCGGAGTCGATCATGTTGGCGGCCAGGGTCATGCCGTTGACGAAGCCCAAGCACGCGTTGGCCAGGTCGAAGTTCATGGCCGACGACGGCAGGCTCAGCCCGTGGTGGATCTTCACCGCGACGGACGGCTCAAGGCTGCGCCGCGTGACGGAGGTGTTGATCAGCAGGCCAACCTCGGATGCTTCGACGCCGGACTCGGCCAGGGCTTTCGCGCCCGCCTCAATGGCGGCGTCGTCGAACGACGTCCCGGGGGCCCACCAGCGGCGGTGCGTGATGCCGGCGACCCGTTCGAGGAGTTTGGGGGGGAACTTCAACCGCTGCAGGGTCGGCGCCAGCGTGCGGTCGAAGTCCGCGGAACTGACGATTTTCGGTGCTTCGACGCTGCTCACCGAAAGCAACGCGGTATTACGGTGCCGGAATGTTGCATTCCCTATCAAATCAAGCCTCTGTTCGTATCTGTCCTGCGCTCCGGCGGTTGACCACACCCTTTAAGCACAAGCCCAAGTGCTTAACTATGCCCGCTTCAGGCCGGTTCCCGCACGCGCCCGCCGCCCCGGCCGCGGGTTCTCGCGGGTTTTGCGCGGAATTGTCACAGCTCCGCAGTAGATTGTAGGTACCCGGGGCCGTCCAGACCAGCGGCAGAACACCCGCAGACCGCACCAAGCAGGAGACCCGAAACACAGTGCACCTGAAAAGCCTGACCGTCCGCGGGTTCAAGTCGTTCGCCTCGGCGACGACTTTCGAATTCGAACCCGGCGTCACCGCCGTGGTGGGGCCCAACGGCTCGGGCAAGTCAAATGTGGTGGACGCGCTGTCCTGGGTGATGGGCGAGCAGGGCGCCAAGACCCTGCGCGGCGGCAAGATGGAAGACGTCATCTTCGCCGGCACCTCCGGCCGTCCGCCACTGGGCCGGGCGCACGTCTCGCTGACCATCGATAACAGCGACGGCGCGCTGCCCATCGACTACAGCGAAGTAACCATTTCCCGCACGCTGTTCCGCACCGGCGGCTCCGAATACGCCATCAACGGGGCAAGCTGCCGGCTACTGGACATCCAGGAACTGCTCTCCGACTCCGGCCTGGGCCGGGAGATGCACGTGATCGTCGGGCAGGGGCAGCTGGACAAGGTCCTGCATGCCACCCCGGAGGACCGGCGCGGCTTCATCGAGGAGGCGGCCGGCATCCTCAAACACCGCCGCCGCAAGGAAAAGACGGTCCGCAAACTCGAAGCCATGCAGGCCAACCTGGCCCGGCTCAGCGATCTCACCGGTGAGATCCGCCGCCAGCTCACCCCGCTGGGCAAGCAGGCGGAAGTCGCCCGCCGTGCCCAGACCGTCCAGTTCGAGGTGCGTGACGCGCGCTCCCGGCTGCTGGCCGATGACCTGGTCCAGCTGCAGTCGGTCCTGGAGCAGGACGTCGCGGATGAGACCGCGCTGAAGGCACGGCGCGCCGTCGTCGAACGGGAACTGGACAGCGGGCGCCGGCGCCAGGCCGGCTTGGAGCAGCTCGCCGCCGAGGCCACCCCGAAGCTCAACGCCGCCCGGGACAACTGGTACCAGCTCTCCTCCGGGCGGGAACGGCTGCGCTCGCTCGGCTCGCTCGCCGAGGAACGGCGTCGCCTGTTGGGCGCGGCGGACGCGGCCCCCGACCCCGGACGCGACCCCGAACAGCTCGAACGGCAGGCTGCCCGGGTCCGCGCCGAGCAGGCCGGGCTGGAAGCCCAGATCGTGGAGCAGCGCGCCGCCCTGGACGCAGCCTCCGCCGCCAAACAGGAAGCCGAAAGCGCGGCCGCCGCCGAGGACAAACGCCTCGCCACCCTGCTCCGCGCCGCAGCGGACCGGCGCGAGGGCCTCGCCCGGCTGGCCGGCCAGGTCGGTGCTGCGCGGTCGCGGGTCGAATCCGCCCAGGCCGAGCTCGGAAGGCTGCGCGAGTCGCAAAAGGCCGGCGAGGAACGCCGCCGGCACGCCCAAAGCGAATTCACCGCGCTCGAGTCGCAGGTCGCAGGCGTCGAGGACGGCGAGGAAACCCTCGACGCCGAATACGAAGCCGCAAGCGGGGCCCTGGACGCCGTGGCAGCGGAAATCGAGGCCCTCAAGGCCGCGGAACGCGACGCCGAGCGGGAGCGCGGCGCCCTCGTGGCCCGGCGCGACGCCCTGCAGCTGGGCCTCAACCGCAAGGACGGCTCGGAACGCGTCCTGGCCGCCGGACTGCCCGGCGTCCTCGGCGCCCTCGCGGGGATGTTGGCCGTTGAGGCCGGCTACGAGGCCGCCATCGCTGCCGCGCTGGGCAGCTGTTCGGACGCCGTCGTGGTCCGCGACGCCGTCTCCGCCGCGGCCGCGGTGCAGCTCCTCAAGGACGACGACGCCGGCCGCGCCGCGCTTTTGCTGGCCGGCGCCGCGGAATCTGACAGGGCGCCCGACACGCCGGGCGCGGACCCGTTTCCCGGCGCGCTTCCGGCAGGCGCGAGCTGGGCCGCCGCGCTGGTAACGCCGGCCGGAGCCTCTGGTGCCGGCGTCCCGCTTCCGCGGCTGCTGGCCCGGCTGCTGGCCGGCACCGCCGTCGTCGAGGACCTTGACGCCGCCGCACGGCTGATCGCCGACCGGCCGGACCTGATTGCGGTGACCCGCGCCGGCGATGTGTTCACCGCCCTCACGGTTAGTGGCGGCTCCGCCACGGCGCCGTCGCTGCTGGAAGTCCAGGCCGCCGTCGACGACGCAGCTGCACGCCTCGCCGGCGTGGGAGCCGATCTGGAACGGAACCGCTTCGCACTGTCCGCCGCGGAATCCCGCCGCGCAGCCGCACAGGGGAGGGCGGACGCCGCCCTCGAAAAACTGCACGACTCGGACGCGCGGCTCGCCGCTGTGGCCGAACGCCTCGGCCATCTGAACTCGGTGCTGCGCAGCGCCGTCGGGGAGAGCGAACGCCTCGCCGCGTCGCTGGCCCGGGCGGAGGCCAGCATCCAGAGGGAGCAGGAAGCGCTGGCAACCGTGGCGGCCAGGCTGGCCGCCGCCCAGGAGGCCCCCGCGGAGGAAGAGCCCTCGCCCGAGCACCGCGACGCCCTCGCGCTGGCGGCGTCGGCCGCGCGCTCGGCCGAGATGGAGGCCCGCCTGGCGTTGCGCAGCGCGGAGGAACAGCTCACCGCCATCGGCAACCGGGCGACGTCGCTGGAGCGCGCCGCCGCCACCGAACGCCGCGCCCGCGAGGAAGCCGCCGAACGGGCTCGCCGCCGACGGCTCCAGGCCGGCCGCGCCGCCGCCGTGTCCGCCGCCGTGGAGCGGGTGATCGGCTTCATCGACGTATCGGTGGAGCTGGCCCGCCGTGAACGTGACCGCGCCGAGGAGCGCCGCGAGCAGATGGAGCGGGAACTGGCCGAGGTGCGCGGCGGGAATGAAGGCCTTGCGCGCGAACTGGCCGAGCTGACCGACTCCGTGCACCGCGACGAATTGGCCAGGGCCCAGCAGCGCCTCCGGATCGAAGCCCTCGAACTGCGCAGCATCGAGGAACTCGGCCTGACCGCCGACCAGCTCGTCGCCGACTTCGGCCCCGACCGGCCCGTGCCGGTTGCGGCGGGCGCCACGGCGGACAAGTGGGCTGCCCTCCGCGCCCCAGTGGACGAGGACGGGCGCGAGATCATCGAAGGCAAACCCTTCGTCCGCGACGAGCAGGAGAAGAGGCTCCGCAAGGCCGAACGGGACCTCTCCGCGCTGGGCCGGGTCAACCCGCTCGCGCTTGAGGAATTCGCGGCCCTCGAAGAACGACACCAGTTCCTGAGCACCCAGCTGGAGGACCTCAAAGCCAGCCGCAAGGACCTGCTGGACATCATCAAGGAAGTCGATGACCGCGTGCAGAAGGTGTTCGCCGAGGCGTTCGAGGACACGGCTGCCCAGTTCGTCCGGGTGTTCGCGCGGCTCTTCCCCGGCGGTGAGGGCCGGCTGGTCCTGACCGACCCCTCGGACATGCTCAGCACCGGCATCGAAGTGGAGGCACGTCCCGCCGGGAAGAAGATCAAGCGGCTTTCGCTGCTCTCCGGCGGCGAACGGTCGCTGACGGCAGTGGCCCTGCTGGTGGCGATCTTCAAGGCCCGGCCCTCGCCGTTCTACGTCATGGACGAGGTGGAGGCCGCCCTGGACGACACCAACCTGGGCCGTCTCATCACGATCTTCGAGGAGCTGCGCGAGTCCAGCCAGCTGATCGTCATCACGCACCAGAAACGCACCATGGAAGTCGCGGACGCGCTGTACGGCGTCACCATGCGCGGCGACGGCGTCTCCACTGTCATCAGCCAGCGGCTGGGCGCCGAGGTCTGAGAGCCCTGTGAGAAGCTAGGGGTGTGAACGACATCCTTCCCATTCTGCTGCCCATCCTCGTTGTCCTGGTGGTCCTCGGTGCGCTCATCCCGGTGCTCATGAAGACCCGGAAGAACATCACCAACTACCCCGGAACGCGCGACGCGAACGACCCTGTGCAGGGCACCGGCGGCGGGACGCTGCTGGAGGACCGCCCGGCCCCGCCCGGCGGACCGGCGGCGCCGGCCGGCGTCGACGTCGAAGGACTCGAGACCGTCGAGGTACCGGACAACGTCGCGGGCCTCGAGACCGTTCCGGTCGAGACCCCGCTGCCGGTGGCAGGCCGGCTGACCCGGCTGCGCGAACGCCTGATCAAGTCCAACAACATCCTGGGCAAGGGCCTGCTCGCCCTGCTCTCCGCGGACAAGATCGACGAGAACGTCTGGGACGAAGTCGAAGAGACCCTGCTGCTGGCGGACCTGGGCACCGAACCGACCATGCAGCTCGTGGACGCCCTCCGCGAACGCGTCAAGGTGCTGGGGACCCGCTCGCCGGAACACGTCAAAGCCATGCTGCGCGAGGAACTCATCAAGCTGGTTGACCCCGGCATGGACCGCAGCCTGAACGTCGAGCGCCACGCGGACAAGCCCGCCGTGATGATGGTGGTGGGCGTCAACGGCGTCGGCAAAACCACCACGGTGGGCAAGCTCGCCCGCGTGCTCGTCGCCGAGGACAAGGACGTGCTGCTCGGCGCAGCCGACACCTTCCGTGCCGCCGCGGCCGAGCAGCTCGCCACCTGGGGCCAGCGCGTCGGCGTCGCCACCGTCAAGTCGGACATCGACGGCGCGGACCCGGCATCCGTCGCCTATGAGGCGGTCAAGGCCGGCATCGACCAGGAAGTCGACGTCGTCATGATCGACACAGCGGGCCGGCTGCAGAACAAGGTCGGCCTCATGGACGAGCTCGGCAAGGTCAAACGCGTCATCGAAAAGCTTGCCGAGGTGGACGAGGTGCTCCTGGTCCTGGATGCGACCACCGGCCAGAACGGCCTGAACCAGGCCCGCGTCTTCGCCGAGGTGGTGAACATCACGGGCATCGTGCTGACCAAGCTGGACGGCACCGCCAAGGGCGGCATCGTCGTCGCGATCCAAAAGTCCCTTGGTGTGCCGGTCAAGCTGGTGGGTCTCGGCGAGGGCGCGGACGACCTCGCCCCCTTCGACGCCGAAAGCTTCGTGGACGCGCTGCTGAACTAGCCCCTCCCCGCCCAAGTAGCTCGCACTTGTTGTCGTTTTCAGCCCTGAAAACGGCACCTATTGCGAGCTACTTTGCTTACGGGAGTGCCTTAGTACTTGAAGTTCAGCACCGTCACCGTGCCCGCGGTCAGCTTGATGTTCTGCGTCGCGGAATCGGGCTGGAAACCCTCCACCGTGGCACGGTCAGCGAGCGGAACTGGTCCGGATTTGGCCCCGTCGATCAGTGTGCTGTCCTGTGCGGCGTAGCTGGGCCCGGTCAGCTGTGTCATGGTTCCCGTCCGGGCCTTTCCTGGCAGGATGAGGGTCACGGCTGTTTGGGCAGCCTTCTCCGGGTTGTTTTCGTTGACCAGGACGACAGTGGTGCTGCCGTCCTGATTCTGCAAACCGTAGGCGGTCGCAAGGCCGCCCCCAGTGCTGCTGGTCTTCAAGAACTTTGCGCCCTCGAGTGCGCTGACCATGGCAATGCCGAAGTAGTTGGCCCGGGGAGAGAGCAACCCGTTGGGCTGCAGGTACGGCCCGCCGTTGCAGATGGCTGACATGGGCGGTCCGCCGACGCACGTGAGCAGGGAGCTGTGGAATGCAAGCCTGGAAATGCCCAACTGCGCCGCGTTCAGACTGTAGTCGGCGGCCCACAATGCGGAGGCATGCGTTTTAGTGATGTCGTTGGACCCCGGGCACGTTGAAGCGCCGGTCTCCGGCAGCCAGGTTTCGATCCCCGCGGCCCTTCCGATTTTGAGTGCCTCGCCAATGTACTGCACGGCACGTTCGTGCATCCGGGTGCTCATCAGGTTCGACATCACCGGTGAGCTGTCGGCGTTCCGGCCGTCGCAGCTGAAGAGCCCGTAGTAGTGGAAGGTAAGGATCTTGCGCTGCGGCAGCTTCAGGTCGGCGAAGGGCTTCCACCAGCTTTCCTCGTAGGTGCCCGGGCCGGAAATAGGCAGGTTGGGAGCGACCTGGTAGATGGCGGAGGCATAGGCCTGCAGTTCTTTGAGGTAGTCCTCGACTTTGTAGCTCTGCGGACGGACGCCATCGGCGGCGAATCCGTTCGGTTCGTTGCCGACGGTGACGCTGAGGAGACGGTCGCCGAAAATTTTGACTGCGTTTTTGACGAAATCCGCAGCCCGGGCAGGGTCGTAGTGTCCGAGGTCCACGGTGATCGTGAGCTTGGCGCCGGTTGCCTCCAGCAGGGCTTCCACCCGGGTCAGGTCTGTCGGGCCGACCACCCGTGGCAGGTGTGCTTTATCCCCACGGTAATTCTCAGGCAGCGACTCCCCGGACGAGGTCCAGAAGAAGCGGCGGTCAACGGCCCGCCCGCCGAACCTCAGGAACGGCTGATCCATTTGATTCAGGAGCGCGACGACAGTCTTGTTTTCCGCGGAAAGGGCCGGATCGCCTAGGTCAGTAGCCTCAAACGACAACCCGGCGGTGCTTTTATTGAGCACTGTTCCAACTTGGTCCGATGAAACACTGACTTTCAGCGGTTCGACCGGTTCCAGCGGCGAGCCGGCGGGGGGCCCGGGTTGTTTGTAGACGGGGCCTGCGGGAGTCGGCGGCAGGGCCGCCGCGGATGCGGTCAAGGCTTGCGACGTGGTCGCGCTGGGGGTGGTGCTCGCGGCCGGAGACGCTGTCGCACCGCCCGTCGTCGTTGGCCTCAGGAAAAGCACCAGCGACGCCAGCACGGCAATCACTGCGATGGCTGAGATCACGACGGCGGGACGGAGATTCCTTCGCTGCACCGCGTTTGCGTCATCGCTTCGTTCGAGGGAAGTGTCGTCAGGGCTCTGCTCGGACGGACCTTCGTGGGTTGGCATGTAAGAACTTCTCCGGCTTCTGTTGGGAACTCCGACAGCCTAGCCAAATTTGGCCGCCGACGGATGGTGTCCGGAGTTGCGACTCACCTTTCCGTGGCGCGGAACGTTTCCCGGGCCAGCAGCCAGCCCACGGCAGCGACGAGCAGCACCCCGCCGGTGACGCCGAACGCCCAGCCGTAGCCCAGCCGGTCCGCGAGCAGCCCCGCGATGATCGGCCCTACGATCGCGCCGCTGTCCGAGGTCATCTGGAACACGGCCAGCACCCGGCCGCCGGAGCGTTCGTTGCCCACGACGTCGGCGATGGCCGCCTGCTGGGCGGGCCCGAGCAGCCCCGCCCCGACGCCCGCGACGGTCGAGGCCAGCAGGAACCAGGGCAACACGTGTGTCAGGCCGATGCTGGCGGTGGCGAGGCCGGTGACGACCAGCCCGGCGAGGACCAGTGGCTTGCGTCCGAGGCTGTCCGTGAGCCGCCCGGAGAAGGTGAGCGCCAGGGCATTGCCCGCCGCGAAGACCGCCAGCGCCCAGCCCGCGGAGGACGACCCCGCGCCCAGTGCCGCGACGGCGAACAGCGGCACCGTGGCCATCCGGACCCCGAACGTGGCCCAGCCGTTGGCGAAGCTGGACGCCAGCCCGGCCCGGTAGGCACTGTCCCGCAGCGCGTCCCGCAACAGCATGGCCGGCGCCGCGTCGCCGGCTGCACGTGAACCTGCGGGGACGTGGCTGAGCTGGGTCTGCACGACGGCGGCGGCGAGCACCAGCGCGGCCGCGTAGGCGAGGAACGGCACCCGGAGGCCGAAACTTGCCAGCAGCCCGCCCACGATCGGGCCGCACACATTGCCAATCAGGAAGGCAGAGGCATAGGCGCCGGAGACCCGGCCGCGGCTCTCCGGCGGCGCCAGCCGCACCACCAGGGTCATCGACGCCACCGTGAACATCACCGATCCGGCCCCGCCCAGGCCCCGGAAGATCAACAGCTGCCAGTAGTCCTGGGCGAAGGCGCAGGCCGCCGTCGACGCCGCCACGATCAGCAGCCCGGCCACGTAGACCGGGCGTTCCCCCAGCCGGACGATCAGCGCCCCGCCCGCCGGCGCGAACACGAGCCGCATGAACGCGAAGATACTGACAATCACCGCCGCGGCGGTCGCGCCGACGTTGAACGTGGTGGCGAATTGGGGGAGCACCGGTGCCACCAGGCCGAAGCCCAACGCGATCAGGAAGGCCGCGGCCAGCATCACCTTGATGTCCCGTGGCAGGCGGGGCCGGCCGGGACGCGGCAGGCCCGTCGGGGGCCGGGCTCCGTGGGCGGAACGGGTTGCTTTGCTCATGGTGCTGCTTTCAGTGCCGGGAGGGAGGCCGGGGGCGGATGGGGTCCCGGAAACATAACCGTAACAAGCCTGAGACGCACCATTTACTTCCGGGAGGTTCTTGTAACAACCCGGCAATGTAAATCCCCAGTCGGTGAAACACGGCCCCAGCAGACTCTTCTTAGAACGCAAAATGCGTTGGGACCGGCGGACTACTCCGCACCAAAAGCAAGAGAGGACGCAGACCATGGAACTCACCGCAGGTCTCGTTTGGCTCCTGGTCGCTTCAGCCCTCGTGCTGTTCATGACCCCGGGCCTGGCATTCTTCTACGGCGGCATGACCCGCGCCAAGTCGGCTTTGAACATGATGATGATGAGCTTCGTCGCCATCGGAACCGTCGGCATCACGTGGGTCCTGTGGGGCGCCTCGATGGCCACGAGCAACGAAGACAACTTCTTCCAGATCGTCGCCAACCCGTTCAGCCACTTCGGGTTGCACAACTTCACCGACCCGGCGGATCTGCTCAAGGTGGGCTACGCAGCGACCTTCGCCATCATCACCGTGGCGCTGATCTCCGGCGCAGTCGCGGACCGGGCCAAGTTCTCGGCGTGGGTCATCTTCACGCCCATCTGGGCCACCCTCGTTTACGCGCCGCTGGCCTTCATGGTCTGGGGCGGGGGCCTCTTCTCCAAGGACGGCTGGTTCGGCCAGACCTTCGCCCCGGTGATCGACTTCGCCGGCGGCACCGTGGTCCACATCAACGCCGGTGTGGCCGGCCTGATCCTGGTCCTGATCATCGGCAACCGCAAGGGCTTCGGCAAGGACCCCAACCACCGCCCGCACAACATTCCGTTCGTCATGCTCGGCGCCGCAATCCTCTGGTTCGGCTGGTTCGGCTTCAACGCCGGCGCCGCCGCCACAGTCGAGCAGGCCGGCCTGATCTGGGTCAACACCCTGGCCGCTCCCGCCGCCGCGATGCTCGGCTGGCTCGCCGTCGAACGCTTCCGCGACGGGCACCCGACGTCCCTCGGCGCCGCGTCCGGCGTGGTGGCCGGCCTGGTCGCCATCACCCCGGCCTGCGCCAACGTCTCGCCGCTCGGTGCGATCGCCCTGGGCCTCGTTGCCGGTGTCGCCTCGGCCCTCGCCGTCGGCCTGAAGTTCAAGTTCGGCTACGACGACTCGCTCGACGTCGTCGGCGTCCACCTTGTGTCCGGCGTCATCGGCACCGTGGCGATCGGCTTCCTGGCCACCCCGTCCCAAGGCGCCGCGGGCCTGTTCTACGGCGGCGGCAGCACACAGCTCGTCGCTCAGGCCCTCGCGGCACTGTTCTCCATCGTGTTCACCGCTGTGATGACCTTCGTCATTGCCTTCCCGATCCACAAGACGATGGGCTTCCGGGTCTCGCAGGAGCAGGAAGCTGTGGGTGTGGACCTCAGCCTGCACGCTGAGACGGCCTACGAGTTCGGCGTCGGCGGCCAGGGCGGAAGCTTCCAGCCGCTGCACGAACTGATCACGGGCAAGCCGCAGGGCGACGCCGTGACCCCGGCGCCCGAAGCCGTGAACGCCCATTCCAACGGCAAGAAGACAGCAGCTGGCAAGGAGAGTGTGGGGGCATGAAACTGATCACAGCAATCGTCCGTCCGGAAAAGCTCGACGCCATCCGGGAAGGCCTGGAAGCCTACGGGGTGCAGGGCCTGACGGTCAGTGCGGCCAGCGGCTACGGCCGGCAGCGCGGCTACACCGAGGTGTACCGCGGGGCCGAGTACAACGTGGACCTGTTGCCCAAGATCCGGGTCGAGGTGCTCGCCACCGACGAGCAGGCGGACGACATCCTGGATGTCATCATCGCCAGCTCGAACACCGGCAGGGCCGGTGACGGAAAGGTCTGGACCGTGGATGTCTTCGAGGCCGTGCGGGTCCGCACCGGAGAACGCGGCGCGGCAGCCATCTAGGCTGCGGCCCTCCAGCCGCACCGCGCCAGCGGACCGCGAATGAGGGTTGCGACAGCGGGCCGGACACCTGAAGAGGTGGCCGGCCCGCTGTCGTGCGCCCGACGGCGGTGCCCAGCGGCGTCCGACGGCGGTGCCAAGCCGTGCGTCCGACGGCGGTGCCCGGCGTCGTTGTGTCCGCTACGTCGCCCAGCCCGCCGGACCGGGCGTCCCGGCGGCGTATTCCTCCAGCGGCACGCTGTCCCGCGCCCAGGCCTTGAGCACGGGGTCAATGATGCGCCAGCAGTCCTCCGCCGTGTCGCCCCGCACGGAGAGCAGCGGGTCGCCGCTGAGGACCCCCTCCAGGACTTCACCGTAGGGGAGCAGGTCGGAGGCGCTCAGTTCGGCGTGCAGGGTGGCCCGGTCCAGGCTCAGTACGTCGCCGGGGCCGTTGACGTCGACGTCGAACTGCAGCGTGTCCGGGCCGAAGCCGATCCGCAGCTGGTTGGGGGAGTCCACGCCGGTGAAGCCCCGGGGCAGGTGCGGCGCCGGATGGAAGGTGACCACGGCCTCCTTGCGGGTGGCGCTGAGCGCCTTGCCCGAGCGGAGCAGGAACGGCACGCCCTGCCAGCGCCAGTTGTCGATGCTCACCTGGACCTCGGCGAGGGTCTCGGTTTCCCGGGTTGGGTCCACGCCGGCTTCCTTGGCGTAGTCGGGGACCTTCCGGCCGTCGATGGTGCCAGCGGTATACCGTGCGCGCCGGGTGTTTTTGGCGTACGGCGCCTTGATACTGCTGGCGCGCAGGAGCGCGGCGACGGCGTCGCGGAGGTCCCGTTCGTCCACCGAGGCCGGCGGTTCGATCGCCATCAGGGCCATGACCTGCAGCAGGTGGCTCTGGATCATGTCCCGGAGGGCGCCGGCGCCGTCGTAGTAACGGGCCCGGCCTTCGAGGGCGAGGTCTTCATCGAAGATGATCTCCACCTTCGCGATGTGGTCCCGGTTCCAGATCGGTTCCAGGAAGTTGTTCGCGAAACGCAGGCCCAGGATGTTCAGCACGGTGGCCTTGCCCAGGAAATGGTCCACCCGGTGGATGTGGTCCTCGGGGACTAGGGCGGCCAGGGTCTTGTTGAGGTTCCGGGCGGATTCCTCGCTGGACCCGAAAGGCTTCTCCATTACCAGCCGGGTTCCGGCCGGCACTTGGTCGGGGGTGAGGGCTTCGCAGGCCAGCTGGCTGATCTTCGGCGGCAGGGCAAAGTACACCGCCACCGGTCCCGCCAGTTTGGCGAGCAGGCCGGCGAGCTGGCCCCCGGCGGTGACGTCCAGCTGGTGGTAGCTGGTGCCCGCGCGGAGCCGCTTCAGCTCCCGCTTCCCGCTGGAACTGGCCTGGGAGTTGGCGTCGGCGAAGGAGGTTTCCAGGCGGTCCACCCACTGCTCCTGGGTCCAGTCGTCCGAGCCTGCGCCTACCAGCGTGAGGTCCGGCGTGTGGCCCCTCGCCACCAGGCGGGCCAGTCCCGGCAGCAGCAGCCTGCCGGTCAGGTCGCCCGAAGCGCCGAGGATTAGCAAGGTCTTTACAGTTGTTTGACTGGTCACCTACGCCAGCATGCCACCTTGAAGGTGCGGCTTGGTACCCTAGATAGTCGAGTCCCGTTGTCGAGGCAGTTCGTTCCGGCGAAACAGTCACGACTCTGGCGCGCCGCACTGGCCGCCAGCTGTAGATCCACTGAAAGAAGTGCACGGCGCGTGTTCAATTCACTCTCTGACCGGTTGACAGCAACCTTCAAGAACCTCCGTGGCAAGGGCCGCCTCACCGAGGCGGACGTTGACGCCACGGTCCGCGAGATCCGGCGTGCCCTGCTGGACGCCGACGTCGCCGTGCCGGTGGTCCGTGAGTTCACCGCCCGCGTGCGTGAGCGCGCCCTCGGCGCCGAGGTCTCCGGTGCGCTGAACCCGAGCCAGCAGATCGTGAAGATCGTCAACGAGGAACTCGTCGAGATCCTCGGCGGCGAGACCCGCCGGATCCGGCTGGCCAAGACCGGGCCCACCATCATCATGCTCGCCGGCCTCCAGGGTGCGGGCAAGACCACCCTCGCCGGCAAGCTCTCCAGGTTCCTCAAGGCGCAGGGCCACAGCCCCATGCTGGTGGCCTGCGATCTCCAGCGCCCCAACGCTGTGACGCAGCTGCAGGTGGTCGGGCAGCGCGCCGGTGTTCCTGTCTTTGCCCCGCACCCGGGCGCCACCTCCTCCGAGCTGGACCACCCCGCCGGTGACCCGGTCGCCGTCGCCCGTGCCGGCGTCGAGGAAGCCAAGCGCACCCTGCACGACGTCGTGATCGTGGACACCGCCGGCCGCCTCGGCGTCGACGCCGAGATGATGGAACAGGCCCGCCAGATCCGCCGGGCCATCGTCCCCAACGAAGTCCTCTTCGTGATCGACTCGATGATCGGCCAGGACGCCGTGAACACGGCGATGGCCTTCGATGAAGGCGTCAACTTCACCGGCATTGTGCTTTCCAAGCTCGACGGCGACGCCCGCGGCGGTGCCGCGCTGTCCGTCGCGTCGGTCACCGGCAAGCCGGTGATGTTTGCGTCCACCGGCGAAGGCCTGGACGACTTCGAGCTCTTCCACCCGGACCGGATGGCCTCGCGCATCCTCGACATGGGCGACGTGCTCACCCTGATCGAGCAGGCCGAAAAGTCGTGGGACAAGGACGAAGCGGCCCGGATGGCGAAGAAGTTCGCCGACCAGGAGGACTTCACCCTCGAGGACTTCCTCGCCCAGATGCAGCAGATCCGCAACATGGGCTCGATGAAGAAGATGCTCATGATGATGCCGGGGGCGCAGAACATCCGGCAGCAACTGGAACAGTTCGACGAGCGCGAGATTGACCGCGTCGAGGCGATCGTCCGGTCCATGACTCCGCACGAGCGGGTGTCCCCGAAGATCATCAACGGCTCCCGCCGCGCCCGCATCGCCCGCGGTTCCGGCGTGCACGTCTCCGAGGTCAACGGCCTGCTGGAACGATTCGCGCAGGCGCAGAAGATGATGAAGAAAATGGCGGCCGGCGGCGGGATGCCCGGCATGCCGGGGCTGCCCGGGATGGGTGGGGGAGGAGCCCGCAAGGGGTCCAAGCCTGCGGCGAAGAAGAAGGCACGCTCCGGCAACCCGGCCAAGGCCGCCCAGGAGCTCAAGGACGCGGAGGCGCGCCGTGCCGCCGGCGCCAAGGCCCTGCCCACCGGCGCTGCCTTCGGCCAGCAGGGCGGAGACTTCGACCCGTCCCAGCTGAACCTGCCCAAGGGCTTCGACAAGTTCCTCGGCGGCAGCAAGTAGCGGAAGCCGGCTTGGTCCCCGCCAGTATGTCGATGAACATTATGTCGATGACCCGCATGTCGAACACCAGTATGTCGTCGGCCGGGATGCCGGGACGGTGCCATAGGCTTAGGACATGTTCAAGGAGCGCGTAGTCTTCGTCCACGGTGCCGGCAGCTTTGGCGCCGCGGCGTGGCCGAAACAGCATGGCATGGCCCTGGGCTATGACGCACTGTTCCTGCGGCGGCACGGCTTCGACGCCGTCGCCGACCCGCTGGCAACCGATTTCGCGGCGGACGCCGGCATTGTCCTGCGTGCCCTCGCCGACGACGGCCGCGGCGACTCCGGCGGCCACGTCGTGGCCCACGCCCAAGGGGCCATTGCGGCGATGATGGCGGCCGTGGAACGTCCCGATCTGGTCCGGTCGCTCACTCTCGTGGAACCCGCCTGCCTCTCGCTTACGGCCGAACTGCCGGCGACCGCGGCGCACCGGGCGCTCATGCAGCCGCTCTTCGACGTCCGCAACAACCTCAGCGATGAGGATTTCCACCGAGAATTCGTGCGCCGCGTGTTCGCCGCACACGCCCCGGTCCGCGGCACCCTGGGCGCGCCCGCCGCAGACGACGGGCGGGAAGCACACCGACTCAGGCTGCAGGCCCCGGGCTGGGAAGCTCCGCTGCAAATCGTCCCCGGCGTGCCCACGCTGGTCCTTACCGGCGGCTGGGAACCGCTCTACGAGGAAATCGCCGGCTACCTGCGGGAGACGGGCGCGCTGCACCGCATCGCCGCCGGCGGCCATCGTCCCCAGGATTCGAAGGAAGGCGACCGCGCCATCCGCTCCTTCATCGCCGAGGTCAACCGCAGCGGGCACGCCCGGGCGTCCTAAGGTGGCCGCGCCGCGCATCCGGACGGCAACGCCGGAAGACCTCCCTGCGCTGTCCGCCATCGAGGCCGCGGCAGACCGCATGCTGGAGGCGGAGCTGGGGTATCACGCGTTCCTGACTCCTCTGCTCCCGACCTCGGTTGACCCTGTCTGTGTCCTGGTTGCCGGAAATCCACCCGTAGGGTTTGTGCGCGTTGATGAAGTCGACGGACAAGCCCATCTGGAACAACTCTCGGTGCATCCTGACTTCGCCGGCCGCGGGATCGGACGATCTCTGGTTAGAGCGTCCGTCGACGCCGCCCGGTGCCGGGGTTATGAATCGATGACGCTTTGCACGTTTGCGGACATTCCGTTCAATGGACCGTTTTACGCGAGTTGCGGCTTCGAGCCCGTCGCAAACCCCGGCGGAGAACTCGCGGCCTTGCGGGCGCACGAGGCGCAGCTGGGGCTGGATGAGTTGGGCCCACGGATAGCCATGCGGCTTAGGCTTTAAGCCATGAGCAACATCATCGAGTTCAGCGGCCCCGTCCTCACCGGACCCGGCAGGGAACACCGCGGACTGTGGGCCGTCGACGGCAGGCTGACCTTTAGGCGTCCCCGCGCGGCCCCGGACCTGGTCCTGGACGGCTGGGTTATCCCCGGGCTGGTCGATGCGCACTGCCATATCGGGCTCGGTCCCGGTGGGGACGTCCCGGAAGAAGTCGCCGAGGGCCAGGCCAGGACGGACCGTGACGCCGGAACCCTGCTGGTCCGCGACGCCGGAGCCGTCCACGACACCCGCTGGATCCAGCAGCGGAGCGAACTGCCGCGCATCATCCGCGCCGGCCGGCACATCGCGCGGACCCGCCGGTACCTGCGCGGCCTGGCTGTCGAAGTCGAGCCCGAGGACCTAGTGGAGGCCGTCCGCAAGCAAGCCCGCGCCGGCGACGGCTGGGTCAAGCTGGTGGGGGACTGGATCGACCGCGACGCGGGCGACCTCGCCGCCAGCTTCCCGGCGTCGAACGTCAAGGACGCTGTGCAGGCGGCCCATGATGAAGGCGCCCGGATCACGGCGCACTGCTTCGCGGAGGACACCCTCGACGACATGCTCGACGCCGGCATCGACTGCATCGAACACGGAACCGGGCTGCTCCCTCGGCACCTGCCCCGTTTCGTCGACCAGGGCGTCCCGATCGTGCCCACGCTGATCAACATCGCCACCTTCCCGGACATTGCAGCCCAGGCCGAGTCGAAGTTCCCCCGCTACGCCGCGCACATGCGCTCGCTTTGGGAACGACGCGCCGAGCGGATTCTCGAAGCGTACGAGGCCGGCGTGGCCATTTACGCCGGAACGGACGCGGGCAGCGTCATCCAGCACGGACGCATCGTCGACGAACTCGAGGCGCTGCACGCAGCCGGACTCCCGGCCGGGGCCGCGCTCGACACCGGCGCCTGGGCCGCCCGCGACTGGCTCGGAGCGGAATCGATCACCGAAGGCGCCAGTGCCGACGTGCTGGTCTGCGGCGAGGATCCGCGTGCCAATCTCGCCACCCTGCGGGAGTTGCGAAGCATCGTGCTGCGCGGCGAACTGGTCCGGCCGAGCGTCCCGGCACCTAAGGAATAAATTGAAGCTTCAAGTAATTTAGTAGTATGAAAGGGTCGCCGAGAGTCGGTGGCCGCAAAAACCACTGGAGCGTTTCGATGACAGCAGAAGCCAGTACCCAGGATCTTCTTCCCGCCGAACTCACCATGGGCACTGTGATGCTCAAAGTCGGCGACATGAAGCTCATGACCGACTACTACCAGCGTGCCTTGGGCCTCGACATCGTGGCCGAGCAGGACGGCGGGCTCTACCTTGGACGCAAGCAGAAGCCGCTGGTTCACCTTGCTCCGGCCCCCGGGCTCAACCTGCCCTCGCGCGGCGAGGCCGGGCTCTTCCACACCGCCCTGCTTTTCGAGGACCAGCCGGCGCTGGCCGCCACCGTGGCCAGCGCGGCCCAGTACGCGCCGCAGTTCTTCACCGGCAGCGCCGACCACCTTGTCAGCGAGGCCTTCTACTTCAATGACCCCGAGGGCAACGGCATCGAACTCTACTGGGACCGTCCCCGGGACGCCTGGTCCTGGGAGGGCAGCAACGTCGTGATGGACAGCCTCGCCCTGCCGCCGCAGCGCTACCTCGAACAACACCTCACCGAGGCGTCCCTGGCCGGTCAGCGGCAGTCCGACGCCGGCATCGGACACATCCACCTGCAGGTCGGCGACGTACAGTCCGCCCACGACTTCTACGTCGGCACGCTCGGCTTTGAGAAGACCGCCGGCTGGCACGGGCAGGCGCTCTTTGTCTCCGCCGGCGGCTACCACCACCACATGGCCATGAACGTCTGGAACAGCCGAGGCGCGGGACCCCGCCGCGACACCCTGGGCCTGGGTGAGGTCCTGATCGAAGTACCGTCCGGCGATGACGTCGGCGCCCTCGCGGACCGCCTCAAGACCGCCGGAGTCCAGTCCCACCACACCGGCGCCGAACTGCGCTTCGACGATCCGTGGCGCAACCGGATCCGCGTCGCCGTTCGCTGACCTCGGGACATGCCCAGTGGTCGCGGACCCAAGCGCGGGACATGCTCAGTGGTCGCTGCCAGGCGTGGGCATAGTGCCTATATGTCCACCGGGCAGCCCTAACGCGGGACATGTCCGGGTGGCGCAGCCCCAAGCGCGGGACATGTCCAGTGGTCGCGGACCCAAGCGCGGGACATGTCCAGTGGTCGCGGACCCAAGCGCGGGACATGCTCAGTGGTCGCTGCCAGGCGTGGGCATAGTGCCTATATGTCCACCGGGCAGCCCTAACGCGGGACATGTCCCGGTGGCGCAGCCCCAAGCGCGGGACATGTCCAGTGGTCGCGGACCCCAGCGCGGGACATGCTCAGTGGTCGCTGCCAGGCGTGGGCATAGTGCCGATATGTCCACCGGGCAGCCCTAACGCGGGACATGTCCCGGTGGCGCAGCCCCAAGCGCGGGACATGTCCAGTGGTAGCGGACGAAAACGCGGAACATGCTCAGTGGTCGCTGCCAGGCGTGGGCATAGTGCCTATGTGTCCGCTGCTCGCGGCGAAGGGAGGGCATGTCCCCCCGGCTGGGCTAGGCTGAAACCGGACGGCCGGCGCGGGTTCTTGCCTGCGATGCGGCCGCCGGTACGAACGCCGAGCCGACCTTCATGAGGAGCACTTCCTTGGGATTTACTGAAATCTTCGTCGCCACCCACGACGCCGCCCTCAAGCGTGCGGCCGCCCTCGACGAGGGCGCCCCGGCCGCCGCGGGAGCCGTCCGGATTCCGGACATCAGCGACTTCGAGGTCGAGCGCCTCGGCGACCTTGCCGGGACCGCCGTGCATGCCGCAGGCGCCGACTATGAGCTCGCGATGGTGGACGTGGCCAGCGACTCGCTGCTGGGTGTACCGGCGGCCATGGTCCGGACCCTGGCGGACCTGCTCAGCTACGAGACCGAAGGCGACGGCGACGTCTTGACAGATGTCGCCGAGGGCTGGGCCGCCGAGGAGGACATGCCCTTCGGCGCCGAGCAGGCCGCCCGCTATGTCCGGCAGTTGGCCGAGCTCGCCGCGGGCGTGGACCCCGCCACCAAGGACGGGCTCTACGTCTGGACCTCCTGACGCCCACCAGCCGGCGCCGCCAAAATGCGCTGAAAGATGCCGGCTTCGGGTGTCAAGTCGAAATCCGCGCGGTGATCTGGCACAATGAACAGGTACTCGATCTGCGTGGCCCCTCTCTCCGCGTCCGGATCCTGTCCTTTAGAACCCCCTAGTATGGCCCGCCCCACGGGTGCAGAACGCCGGGCTCGACCCCGTTTCAGAAACAGGAGTGACCACAAAAGTGGCCGTAAAGATTCGCCTTAAGCGCTTCGGCAAGATGCGCGCACCGTACTACCGCATCGTCGTCATGGACGCACGCTCCAAGCGTGACGGCCGTGCCATCGAAGAGATCGGCAAGTACCACCCCACCGAAGAGCCCTCGTACATCGAGGTCGACACGGACCGTGCCCAGTACTGGCTCGGCGTCGGCGCGCAGCCGTCCGAGCAGGTTGCCGCGATCCTGAAGATCACCGGCGACTGGCAGAAGTTCAAGGGTCTCCCCGGCCAGGAGGGCACCTTGAAGACCAAGGCTCCCAAGGCCGCCTTCGTTGCCCCGGAAAAGGGTTCCGTGATCATCCCGGAAGCCATCACCAAGAAGGCAAAGAAGGACGACGCCGCCGAGGCTCCCGCCGAAGCAGAGACCACCGAGGCTGAGTAACTTGCTGGCAGAAGCGCTCGAACACCTGGTCCGCGGGATTGTTGACAGCCCCGAGGACGTCAAGGTCAGTGCGAAGAACAACCGCCGTGGGGACACCCTCGAGGTGCGCGTTCATCAGGACGACCTCGGACGGGTGATCGGGCGCCAGGGCCGCACCGCACGTGCCTTGCGCACCGTGGTGGCGGCACTGGCCGATGGTGAGCCGGTCAGGGTCGACGTCGTCGATACCGACCGCCGCCGGTAGCGCAGCCAGCAACACTTGCCTTTAGTCCGGCCCCTCCACCAGCTTATGGTGGAGGGGCCGGACTGTTTTGCGCAGTAAGCGCCAACAAGCCCCAGACTTCAAGAAAAATCCGAACAGAGGAACAGATGCAGCTTCAGGTGGCACGAATCGGCAAGCCCCACGGCATCCGCGGCGAAGTGACCGTCCAGGTGCTCACGGACGCGCCCGGAGACCGCTTTGTTCCGGGCACGCAGTTCGTGGTGGAACCGGCCTCGGCCGGCCCGTTGACCGTGGAAAGCGCTCGCTGGAACAAGGACATCCTGCTGCTGGCCTTCGAGGGCGTGGAGACCCGCAACGACGCGGAAGCCCTCCGCGGCGCCAAGCTCTTCGTCGAGACCGAGGACCTGGCCGAGGAGGACGACGACGAGGGCTGGTACGAGCACGAACTCGTGGGCCTGGACGTCCKGGTCGGTGACACGGTGGTTGGGAAGGTCTCCGGGCTGCACACCTTCCCGGTCCAGGACCTGCTGGTGGTGACTGACCAGGGCGGGAAGGAAATCCTGATCCCGTTCGTGGAGCAGATCGTCCCCGAGGTCAATATCGCCGAAAAGTACGTCCTCGTCACCCCGCCGGACGGACTCTTCGAAGTCAACACCGAGACCGGAGCCACCGCCGACGACGGCGACAGCGACGACGGCGACTCCGACGGCGACAATGGCCCGGGGCCGGAGGGTACCGACGCGGGTGCCCGCGACGGGAACCGCGCCTGAGATGCGGATCGACGTCGTCAGCATCTTTCCCGAATACCTGGCCCCGCTGGAGCTTTCCCTGATCGGGAAGGCGCGCCAGGACGGGCTGCTGGACCTGAACGTCCACGACCTTCGGGACTTCACCACGGACCGGCACCGCACGGTGGATGACACTCCTTACGGCGGGGGCGCCGGCATGGTGATGAAGCCCGAACCCTGGGCCCAGGCGTTGACCGCCGTTGCCGAAGCCGCGCCCACGGCTGCCGCCGGCGGGGACGCCCGCAAGCCCGTGCTGATCGTTCCGTCGCCGGCGGGGGAGCGCTTCAGCCAGGCGATCGCGCACGAACTCGCGTACGAGGACCAGTTGGTCTTCGCCTGCGGACGCTACGAGGGCATCGACGAACGCGTCCTGGAGTGGGCCGCGGACCACTTCACCGTCCGGCCCATGAGCCTGGGCGACTACGTGCTCAACGGCGGCGAGGTGGCAGTGCTGGCCATGGTCGAGGCCGTCGGCCGTCTGCTGCCCGGTGTCGTCGGCAACCCCGAGTCGCTCGTGGAGGAATCCCACTCCGACGGCCTACTGGAATATCCGGTCTACACCAAGCCCTCCAGCTGGCGGGACCGCGAGGTTCCCGCCGTGCTGCTGAGCGGCAACCACGGCAAGATCGCGCAATGGCGGCGGCACGAACAGTACCGGCGGACCGCTGAACGCCGTCCGGACCTGCTCGACGTGTTCGACGCCGGCAAACTGCCCCGCGCGGACCGCACGGCGTTCGGGGAACTCGGATACGACGTCGTCGACGGCCGGCTCCAGCGCCGCAGCGACGCCTGAGCGAAGCCGATCCGGCGACGCCAATTCACCACAACGCCCCGGAATGTGGCAAAATTAGTCTTTGTGCCTGCTGGGTAGCGAACCTGCCACAGGGGGAGCGTGACCAACAGCGGCACCCCGGCCCCGTCAATTCCTGACGGAGCCGGAACGACAATACTTTCGGCGGGAATTTCCGGCGCGCAAATGCGCCCGGGCTTGGCCGTCGTGACCCAACGTGAATGACCTGTGGCGTTCACCAGGAGTGGATCAATGCATATCCTCGATTCCGTAGACGCAGCCTCGCTGCGCAACGATGTTCCCGAGTTCCGCGCGGGTGACACCATCAAGGTGCACGTGAACATCATCGAAGGCAAGAACTCCCGTGTCCAGGTTTTCCAGGGCTTCGTCCTGGGCCGCCAGGGCGACGGCGTGCGCGAAACCTTCACCGTCCGCAAGGTCTCCTTCGGCGTTGGCGTGGAGCGTACCTTCCCGGTGCACTCCCCGATCATCGACAAGATCGAGCTCGTCTCCAAGGGTGACGTGCGCCGCGCCAAGCTTTACTACATGCGTGCACTGCGCGGTAAGGCTGCGAAGATCAAGGAAAAGCGCGACTTCCAGACCGCCAAGTAAGTTCTCCGGACGATCCTGCGCGGATCCACGGACTGGTTCCGGCATCTGCCGCAACCAGCCGCCACTGCGCTGTTCAATTTAGAAGAGCGCCAGGGGACACGGATCATGGAACAGACAAAACGCCGGCCCAGGAAACTGGGCTGGCGTTTTGCGCTTCTGGGCCTGGTCCTCGCTGTCCTCATCAGCGGCCTGGTCCGCTCGCTCTGGCTGGACATCTACTTCATCCCGTCGGCATCGATGGAACCGCTGCTCCGCGACGGGGACAGGATCCTGGTTTCGCGCACGGACTTTGCCTTTGAACCGGTCCGCCGCGGCGACGTCGTGGTGTTTGACGGCCGCGGTTCCTTCGCCCCGCTCAACAGCGGCAAGGGCCCGGCGGCGGATTTCCTTGCCGGCGCCGGCCACTGGCTGGGCTTGACCGGCAGCGACACGACCTATGTCAAGCGCGTCCTCGGCCTGCCCGGCGACCACGTGGTCTGCTGCGACGCCGACGGCCGGCTCACAGTCAACGGCCAGCAAGTTGCGGAACCCTATCTGTATGCGGGCGATGCCCCAAGCCAGCTAAAATTCAGTGTGATTGTCCCGGCCGGCCGGCTCTGGCTGATGGGGGACCACCGGTCCAAGTCGGCCGACTCCCGCAGCCTGCTGGGGGCGCCGGGCGGCGGAATGGTCCCGCTGGACCGGATCATTGGCCGGCCGGTACAGATCATCTGGCCGCTTGATAGATTTGCAGCAATAGCGCGGCCCGACGAAGCCGCCACGACAATCAAGAACGGACAGTAGATGCCCGAGACCGGACCACGGACACCTGATCCGCAAGGGCACGACGAGCCCCTGGTGACCTCTCCGCCCACCCCCGACGCCGACCAGCCAGCCCCGGCACGTGCGCGCCGGGCGAAAGCTCGTGAGGGCCGCAGCCCCGTGTTCCTCTGGTTCAAAGAGGTCGCCACGGTGGTGGTGATCGCCGTCGTGCTGTCCTTCCTGATCAAGACGTTCCTGTTCCGGGCGTTCTACATCCCGTCCGAATCGATGATGAACACCCTGGACGTCAACGACCGAATCTTCGTCAACCTCCTGGTGCCGGAGCCGATCGCCATGCAGCGCGGCGACGTCGTCGTGTTCCGCGATACCAAGGGCTGGCTGGCTCCTGCAGCGCAGAAACCGGGCGGAGCCTTCTCCGGCGTGCAGGACGCACTGACGTTTGTGGGCCTGCTCCCGGACAACTCCGAACAGCACCTGGTCAAGCGCGTCATCGGCCTGCCCGGCGACCACGTGGTCTGCTGTGACGGCAGCGGCAGGCTCACCGTCAACGGGGCTCCGCTGGACGAGAAGTACATCAACAGCGCCGAGGTGCCGCAGGTGCGCGACTTCGACGTCGTCGTGCCGGCCGGCAAGGTCTGGGTGATGGGAGACAACCGGAACCACTCCGCCGATTCCCGCGCCCACATGGAAACCAACGGCGGCTTCATTGACGAAGCCGACATTGAAGGCAAAGCCGCAGTGATCGCCTGGCCGCTGAACCGGATCAGCGCCCTCGACAACTACCCGGACGTCTTCCGCGGCGTCCCGGCGGCGACCGGAAAGTAGGGACAACGGCCGTGTCCGAAGCTCCAACCCTCGACTACGAGCGCCGCTTCCGCGGCTCCGGCGCCCGGCTGCTCGCCGGGATCGACGAGGTGGGCCGCGGTGCCCTGGCAGGCCCCGTCAGCGTCGGGATCGCCGTCGTGGACCTGCACCAGCAGAAGCTGCTCGCGGACGTGCGCGACAGCAAGCTGCTCAAAGCCGCGGACCGGGAACGGCTCGAGCCGCTGGTGCGGAGCTGGAGCGTCGCCTCGGCCGTGGGGCACGCCAGCGCCGCGGAGATCGACGCGCTCGGGATCATCGGAGCACTCCGGCTCGCCGGCAACCGGGCCTGGTTCTCGGTGCTGGCCGCCGGCGTGACGCCGGACGTGGTGCTGCTGGACGGCAGCCACAACTGGCTTTCACCCGTGGCGCAGGCCTCCCTGTTCGACGAAGGGCCACAGGAGCCGGGCTGCGACGCGCCGGTGCACACCCTGGTGAAGGCCGACATGCAGTGCCTCAGCGTTGCCGCGGCCTCCGTTCTGGCCAAGGTTGAACGCGACCGCCAGATGACTGCCCTGGATACCGAGTACCCGGCCTTCGGCTGGAGCGAAAACAAGGGCTACGGCACCGCCGCGCACAAAGACGCGCTCCGCGCCTCCGGTCCCACCCCGTACCACCGCGTCAGCTGGCAGCTGCTCCGCGACTGAGCCGGGGCCGGCGGTGGCGCGCGGCCGGCGCCCGATGGTGCAAGATGGAACCATGAGTGCCGAGGACCTTGAAAACTATGAAACCGACATGGAGCTGCAGCTCTACCGCGAATACCGCGACGTCGTCGGGTTGTTCAGCTATGTGGTCGAGACCGAGCGGCGTTTCTACCTGGCAAACCACGTGGACCTGCAGGCACGCAGCGCCGACGGCGAGGTGTACTTCGACCTGACGCTGCAGGACGCCTGGGTCTGGGACGTGTACCGCTCCGCCCGGTTCGTCAAGAGCGTCCGCGTCATCACCTTCAAAGACGTCAACGTCGAGGAACTCCCGCGCAGCGAGGAGCTGGCCCTGCCCAAGGTCGAGGGCCTGGGCAACTGATCCCCGTCCCGAGCTGGTGCAAGGGCTGAAGTTACCCACATAGCCCAACCGGTGCCTGTGGCGGCGTCTTTTCAGGACGCACGCTGGAGGCATGAGAGCAAAGGATGTGCTGGGCCGCCGCGGCGAAGAACTCGCCGCCGGCTTCCTCGAAGCCCAGGGCATGCGGATCGTGGACCGCAACTGGCGCTGCCCGGAGGGCGAGATCGATATCGTGGCGCTCGACGGCGACGCCCTGGTCATCGCCGAGGTCAAGACACGTAAATCCCTCGCCTACGGGCACCCTTTCGAGGCCGTGGGCGTGGATAAGCTCGCGCGGCTGCACCGGCTGGCCTCGGCGTGGTGCCGGGACCATGAGCTGCGGATGCCGCTTCGACGTGTGGACGTCATCGCTGTACTCGACGACGGCACCGGCGGACCGGCCATCGAACACCTCAAAGGGGTGGGGTAGTTGGCGCTGGGGCGGACCTATTCGGTCGCGCTGGTCGGGTTGAACGGCTACATCGTCGAGGTCGAGGCCGACATCGGCCAGACCCTTCCGGCGTTCGTCATCCTGGGCCTCCCGGACGCATCGCTCAACGAGGCGAAGGAACGGATCCGATCCGCGGCGCAGAACTCGGGTATCCCATTGAGCCGACGGAAGATTACCGCGAACTTGATCCCGGCGTCGTTGCCCAAGCGAGGCTCCGGGTTCGACCTGTCCATCGCCATGGCCGTGCTGCTGGCCGCCAACGACGTCCGCCCCACCGGGCGGCATGTCTTCTTAGCGGAACTTGGCCTGGACGGACGCCTGCGCCCCGTGCGCGGCATCCTCCCGGCCGTCATGGCTGCCGTACAGGCGGGCTTTCCAGAGGTGGTGGTGGCGCAGGCGAACGCTGCCGAGGCCGCACTGGTGCCGGGCGCCCAGGTCCGCGGCTACCGGACCCTGGCCCGGCTGGCCTTCGACTTCGGCGCCGACCCGCAGGAGCTGGCCCTGGATTTCGAACCCGATGACGACGAACCGGACGACCCCGGGGCCGACGCCGGCGCCGACGTGGTGCCGGACATGTGCGACGTCTCGGGCCAGGGCGACGGGCGGCGGGCCCTGGAGGTGGCAGCGGCCGGGGCGCACCACGTCCTGCTCACCGGCCCCCCGGGGGCTGGCAAGACGATGCTGGCCGAACGGCTGCCGGGCCTGCTGCCGGACCTTGGCGACAGGGCGGCGATGGAAGTTACAGCAATCCACTCACTGAGTTCGCTGACGTCGGCCACGGTCACACTGCTGCGCCGGCCGCCCTACGAGAACCCGCACCACACGGCCACAGCGGCCGCGATCATTGGCGGCGGATCAGGGCTCCCGCGGCCGGGGGCGGCCTCCCGCGCCCACCGCGGCGTGCTCTTCCTTGACGAGGCCCCTGAGTACGAACGACGCGTCCTGGACGCACTCCGCCAGCCGCTCGAGAGCGGCGAACTGGTCATCCACCGCTCGGCGGGCACGGCAGCCTACCCGGCCCGGTTCCAGCTGGTCCTCGCCGCCAATCCCTGTCCCTGCGGCAAAGCCTCCGGCAAGGGGGTGGACTGCACCTGCACCCCGATGATGCGGCGCCGCTACCTCGCCAAGCTGTCCGGCCCGCTGCTGGACCGGGTCGACATCCAGCTGGAGGTTGAACGCGTGGCGCTCGCGGACTTCGGCCAGCCCCGCGGCGAAGAGACCACAGCCGAGATTGCGGTGCGGGTGCAGGCAGCCCGGGAGTGTCAACTGGACCGGCTCCGGCCGCTCGGGCTGGAAACCAATGCGCAGGTACCGGGCCGGGTGCTCCGCGGCCCGCTGCGGCTGGCAGGCCCGACCACCCGGATTCTCGACCGGGCACTGGAACGCGGCGCCCTCACGGCCCGCGGCTACGACCGGGTCCTGCGCCTGGCCTGGACCCTCGCGGACCTCTCTGCCCGCCCCGTCCCCGATGCCGACGACATCGGCCAGGCACTCGGCCTTCGGCAGGCCACAGCCACAGCCGCCTGACGGCGCCACGGGATGCCGGCATCGGAACCCCGGCTTGAGAAGAGAGCAGCACGAAGAGAAAGCAGCACCATGACTGAAAACGAACGGACTGCCCGGGCCGCGTTGTCCAGGCTCTTGGAACCCCAGGACGCCGCAGGCCTGGCGCTCGTGCGGGTCGCCGGAGCAGAAGACGCCCTGAGGATCGCGACCGGGCAGCTGACCGCAGGGCCCGGGCTGGAACAGGAACTCTCCCACGTGCTGGAGGAGCACGGCGCAGGCGGAGGCTGGACCGGGCTGGGCCTGGCACTGAAACGCTGGGCACCGAGAGTTCCCGACCTGGCGCCGGCGCGCGACCTCGCGACCGTGCAGCGCCTCGGCGGCCGCCTGATCATTCCGGCGGATCCACTGTGGCCCGGCCAGCTCGCGGACCTGGCGCTGCAGGAGCCACTCTGCCTCTGGTGGCGGGGCGTGGAGCAGGAGCTGCCGCCGGCGGGCAGAGCCATAGCGTTGGTGGGCTCCAGGGACAGCACCTCGTACGGCTCCGCCGTGACCGGCGATCTTGCCTACGCGCTGGCCCAGCGGGGGTTTACGATCATCTCCGGCGGAGCCTACGGCATCGACGCCCACGCGCATCGGGCCGCCCTGGCCGGTGCTGCCGGCGGCCTGCCTACGATTGCCGTCATGGCCGGGGGAGTTGACCGGTTCTACCCTGCCGGCAACGAGGACCTGCTCCGCGCCGTCGCCAACCAGGGAGCGGTCCTGGCCGAAGTCCCGCCGGGGTCGGCACCCACGCGATACCGCTTCCTGCAACGCAACAGACTCATCGCAGCCCTGGCCGCCGTCACGGTGGTGGTTGAGGCCCGGTGGAGGTCCGGGGCGCTGAACACCGCGCACCATGCCGAAACTCTGGGCAGGCCAGTCGGAGCGGTGCCCGGCTCGGTGCACAGCGCCAACTCGGCCGGCTGCCACCGGTTGCTGCGCGAGGGCGGGGCTGTGTGCGTCACGGACGCGGGCGAGATCGCCGAACTGGCCTCGCCCAGCGGCGACTCGCTGCCCGACGCCAAGTCCGGCCGGGTGGAAGCCCACGACGGGCTGACCCTGGAGGACCTGATCCTGCTGGACGCCTTGCCGCTGAGGATTACCAGTTCGGTTGAGAAGCTTGCCACCGTCGCCGGGCTGAGCGCCGAATCGGTCCGCGCAGGCCTCGGCCGGCTTGGCCTGCTGGGACTGGCCGAATCCCGAGGCGGCGGCTGGAAGCGGTCTTCCTCGGCGGGGTAACGCACGGGATCGGCCCGACCCGGCGGCGCGCCGACAAGCTCCACCAGCGCGGGCGTGAATGCTGGGAGAGTTGGAGGGTGCCGACCCAGCAACTGCCCACAGCGCTCGCCGAGGCCGCCCACGCTTTCGGCCGCTATCTGGATGCGGAACGGGGTCGCTCCGTGCACACCGTGCGCGCCTACCTCGCCGACGTCGGAAGCCTGCTGGCACATGCGGCCACGGAGGGGGCCGGGGACCTGTCCGATCTCGAACTTGGCACCCTGCGCCGCTGGCTGGGAGCCCAGAGCGAAGCGGGGAAGTCCCGCGCTACGCTGGCCCGTCACGCCGCCACCGCTAGGGCTTTCACCGCCTGGGCCGTCCGCGAGGAACTCATCGCCGTCGACCCGGCCCTGCGGCTGAGGGCGCCGAAGCGGGAAAAGTCCCTGCCCGGCGTGCTGCAGCAAGGGCAGGTGCAGCGGCTCGTGGCCGGGGCCGAGACGGCCGCAGCCGAGGGCGATCCGCTGGCCCTGCGGAACCGCGCCATGCTGGAGCTGCTCTACGCCACCGGCGTGCGCGTCGGGGAGCTGTCGGGCCTGGATGTGGACGATTTCGACCCGGACCGTCGGACGTTGCGGGTCATCGGCAAAGGCAACAAGGAACGCACGGTACCGTACGGCCTCCCCGCGGCGCTCGCAGTCGACGACTGGCTGCGCCGTGGACGTCCGGCCCTGGCTACGGACGATTCGGGCCCGGCGCTCTTCCTCGGCGCGCGCGGCAAGCGGGTGGACCAGCGGCAGGTCCGCAGCGTCGTGAAGGGGCAACTGGACGGGCTGGGGGACACCTCCGCCACCGGTCCGCACGCGCTGCGGCATTCGGCGGCAACCCACCTGCTTGACGGCGGGGCGGACCTCCGTGCCGTGCAGGAAATCCTTGGCCACAGCAGCCTGGCCACCACGCAGATTTACACCCACGTCTCGGTCGACCGGCTCCGCAAGAGCTACCTGCAGGCCCACCCGCGCGCCTGACCTGCCCCCTCCACCGCCACGCGGCAGAAGGCGGTCGGACGCCCGGCT
The DNA here is from genome assembly GCF_056397065.1 of Arthrobacter sp. 05N428_2. Taxonomy (NCBI): domain Bacteria; kingdom Bacillati; phylum Actinomycetota; class Actinomycetes; order Micrococcales; family Micrococcaceae; genus Arthrobacter; species Arthrobacter sp. 05N428_2. Next base: position 173,125 of record NZ_JBFTMR010000002.1, read on the forward strand.
GACGAGTTGGTCAGATAAAACGACTCGCCGGGGTGCGACGCGCCGAATTGCACTGGCGTAATTAGCCGGGGTGGGGCAGAATGAGATTCACGCCCGGCAACTTTCAAGTGGTGCTTGAAGCTCAAGAGCATCGTTTTCACCACCTGAGACCCGGACCTATTTTTTGCGGCACGGGGTTTCGAAACTGCTGCGAAAAATGCGATAGTGCTTTGAAAAACTGAATAGTCAGGCAGGGGCAACCGCCCCGCACACGGATCCGCGCAACAGACGGACATCCAGGCAGAGGTCGTTGGGGAAGACGTACCTATAGCTATGGAGGATGGAATGTCTGTTGCACTAACCCGCGGTGTCTTGTTCGTTCACTCGGCCCCGACCGCCCTGTGCCCCCACGTTGAGTGGGCCATTGGGTCTGTCGTGGACAAGCGGACGGACCTTGATTGGACTGCCCAGCCCGCTGCGCCCGGAATGTTCCGGGCAGAGCTCTCATGGACCGGAACAGCCGGGACGGGGGCTCAATTGGCGTCTGCTCTCCGGGGCTGGGCCCACCTGCGCTACGAGGTCACCGAGGAGCCGAGCCAGGGTGTTGACGGCGGCCGCTGGTCGCACACTCCGGAACTTGGCATCTTCCACGCCGTCACGGACGTACACGGCAACATCATGGTCTCCGAGGACCGCATCCGCTACGCCTATGAATCCGGCGCCGGCGACCCCTCCGCGGTCTACCATGAGCTCTCCCTCGCCCTTGGTGAGGCCTGGGACGAGGAACTCGAGCCCTTCCGGCACGCCGCCGAAGGCGCCCCGGTGCGCTGGCTTCACCAGGTCGGCTAGGACCGACACCCTCTGGACCCAGGTTTCCGCCGCCTGGCCCACCCCCACCGCACTCCATAGCAACGCCAAATGACAGATGGCGGCAATGTTCACGAAGAACATTGCCGCCATCTGTCATTTCGGCGTGCGGGCCGGAGCCGGCCCGAGCCCGCCTAGAGGCTGCGGACGGCGATGACGGCGTTGTGGCCGCCGAAGCCGAAGGAGTTGCTCAGCGCCACGATGCTTCCGCCGGGCAGCGCACGCTCGGAAGTGACGACGTCGAGCGGGATCTCCGGATCCTGGTTTTCCAGGTTGATCGTGACCGGCGCCTTGCGCTCGTACACGGCCATCACGGTCAGCACCGCTTCCACCGCGCCGGAGGCGCCCAGCAGGTGCCCCATCTGCGATTTAGTGGCGGAGACCGCCACGTTGTCGACGTGGCTGCCGAGGGCGGCCCTGAGCGCGGTGTATTCGGGCTTGTCGCCGACCGGGGTGGAGGTGGCGTGCGCATTGACGTGCACGACGTCCTCGGCCTGGATACGGCCGTCGAACATGGCCGCCTTGAGCGCCCGGGTGGCGCCGAGGCCCTCCGGGTCCGGGGCGGTGATGTGGTACGCGTCGGCGGTCACCGAGGTGCCGGCTAGTTCGGCGTAGATGCGGGCGCCGCGGGCGATCGCGTGCTCCTCGGCTTCGAGGACCAGCGCGCCGGCACCCTCACCCATGACGAAGCCGTCGCGGTCGCGGTCGTAGGGGCGCGAGGCGTGCTCGGGATCGTCGTTGCGGCGCGAGAGCGCCTGCATCGAGGCGAAAGCGGCAATCGGCATCGGGTGGATGGCGGCTTCGGCACCGCCGCAGACGACGACGTCGGCCTTGCCGGAGCGGATCAGGTCCAGTCCCACGTGCACGGCTTCGGTGCCGGACGCGCAGGCGGAGACGGGGGTGTGGGCGCCGGCGCGGGCACCCAGGTCAAGGCTGACAGCCGCAGCCGGGCCGTTCGGCATCAGCATCGGCACGGTCATGGGAAGGACCCGGCGCGGGCCCTTTTCGCGGAGGGTGTCCCAGGCGTCCAGGAGGGTCCAAACGCCGCCGATGCCGGTGGCGAAGGCCACGGCCAGGCGGTCGTGGTCGATGTCGGTGATGCCGGAGTCGGCCCAGGCCTCGCGGGAGGCCACCACGGCGAACTGCGTGGACGGGTCCATGCGCTTGGCTTCGACCCGGCTTAGGACGTCGAGGGCGGGAGTGGAGGCGCGTGCCGCGAAGTGCACCGGCAGCTCGTACTTGGCTACCCAGTCGTCCTCAAGCGTGTGCGCGCCGGAGACGCCCTTCAGCGCGTTCTTCCACATCGTGGGGACATCGCCGCCGATGGGCGTGGTGGCACCCAGACCGGTAATGACTACTTTGCGTGTCATGGGATCACTCTCTGTCGGTGCGCCTGCCGTGTCCGGAGCCTGATGGGGCGGCCGGGGCCTGCGTAAGGAAATCTCGGGGTGGTACTGAAAGAAGGCGGCCGTGGTATGCCGGCCCGGGAAGCTGTTGAAGCGTCCCGGGCCGGCCACAGGTCCGGCCGGAAGGGGCCGAAGCCGGGGTGCAGGCGGGATCAGGCCTGGGCGTTGGCGATGAAGCTGACAGCGTCGCCGACGGTCTTGAGGTTCTTGACCTCTTCGTCCGGGATGCGCACGCCGAACTTTTCTTCGGCGTTGACCACGATGGTCATCATCGAGATGGAGTCGATGTCCAGGTCCTCGGTGAAGGACTTGTCCAGCTCGACGGCCTCGGGGGCCAGGCCGGTCTCTTCGTTGACGATTTCAGCCAGACCGGCCAGGATTTCTTCGTTGCTAGCCATTGATGGCTCCTTTTCTTGTTGTTGCCGTCTGCTCCCGGCGCTTCCGGGCGTTTCTGGCGAAATGATTCAAACCGAGGGTTCGGCTTGGTTTGGGAATCCGTGCTGTTGTGAAATGCGAACAGCCGGGAAGAGCGGTGCCGTGCTATGGAAGCACAATCACCTGGGCGCCGAAGACCAGTCCGGCTCCGAAGCCGATCTGCAGGGCCAGCCCGCCGCTCAGTTCAGGATTTTCCTGCAGCAAGCGGTGGGTGGCGAGGGGGATGGAGGCCGCCGAGGTATTGCCTGCTTCGGCGATATCCCGGGCGATCTTGACGGTGTCCGGGAGTTTGAGCTTCTTGGCCATCTCGTCGATGATTCGCATATTGGCCTGGTGCGGGATGAACGCCGCGAGGTCCTCCGCCTTGACCCCGGCGGCGTCGAGGGCCTGCTGCGCCATCTTGGCCATTTCCCAGACCGCCCAGCGGAACACCGTCTGGCCGTCCTGGCGCAACGTGGGCCACAGGGCGGCTTCGGTTGCGGCGGCCTCACCCTCGCTGAGGGCGCTCCCGTGCTTGCCGGCGGCAGCGAAGTCGCGGATGTCGAGCATGGAATGGGTCATGCCGATGGCGTCCCACTTGCTGCCGTCCGATCCCCATACCGACGGGCCGATGCCCGGGGTGTCGGCCGGGCCGATGACGACGGCGCCGGCGCCGTCGCCGAGCAGGAAGGAGATGGTGCGTTCGGTGTTGTCGATGACGTCGGAGAGTTTCTCCGCCCCGACCACCAGCACGTACTTGGCCGCGCCGGAGCGGACCAAGGCGTCCGCCTGGGCGATGCCGTAGCAGTACCCGGCGCAGGCGGCGGAAATGTCGAACGCCGGCGCCGGGGTGGCCCCGAGGCGGTCGGCAAGGCTCGCGGCGGCGGAGGGCGTCGCGTAGGGGTGGGTCACGGTGGAAACGATCACGGCGCCCAGTTCGGACGCGTCAACGCCGGCCTTCTGCAGGGCCTCGCGGGAGGCGCCTTCGGCCATGTCGATGACGCTGACGTTGGCGGAGGCCCGGTGGCGGGTGATAATGCCGGTGCGTTGCCGGATCCATTCGTCCGAGGAGTCGATCCACTGGCAGACGTCCTCGTTGGTGACGATAACGTCGGGCCGGTAGGCGCCCACGCCCATCACCCGGCTGTTTTCATTGAGGGGGGCCTGCTTCAGGGTCGGAGCGCTCATTTCACTCCCTCCAGTTCTGCGAATAGGGCCAAGGCGGCGGAAAGGTCATCCGGGGTCTTGACGGTGACGGTCTTCACGCCGGGCATGCCGCGCTTGGCCAGTCCGGCCAGCGTCCCGGCCGGGGCCAGCTCGATCACGCCGGTGACGCCGCGTTGCACGAGGGTCTCCATGCAGCGGTCCCAGCGGACCGGCCGCGACACCTGGGCGATCAGGCTGTCGACGGCGGCGCCGCCCTCGGTGACCTCGGCGCCGTCGAAGTTGGACAGCAGCGGGACCTGCGGGTTCCGCGGGTGCAGCGAGGGCCGGAGGGCCTGCAACGCAGCGACGGCGGGGGACATGTGCGAGGTGTGGAACGCGCCGGCGACCTTCAGCGGGATCACGCGGGCCTTGGCCGGCGGATTCTCGGCGAGGGCCTTGAGCTGCTCCAGGGTGCCGGCGGCCACGGTCTGGCCGGCGCCGTTGACATTCGCCGGGGTCAGGCCGCAGGCCTCGATCGCGGCCAGGACTTCGGCGGGGTCGCCGCCCACGACGGCGCTCATGCCCGTGGGGGTTGCCGCGGCGGCGGCGGCCATCGAGTTGGCGCGTTCGCGGACGAAGGTCATGGCTTCGGTTTCGGTCAGCACGCCGGCGAGGGCGGAAGCGGTGATTTCGCCCACCGAGTGTCCGGCGAGGATGACCGGAAGGGTGCCCAGTTCGACGTCGAAGAGGGACTTGGCGGCCACGAGTCCGGCGGCGACGATCAGGGGCTGCGCGACGGCGGTGTCCTTGATGGTCTCCTCGTCCGAAGTCGTTCCGTGGGCAGTGAGGTCGATACCTGCGATTTCGCTAAGGGAGGCCAGGTGGCCTGCGACGGGAGGCAGTTCCAGCCAGGGGGCGAGAAAACCAGGGGTCTGGGAGCCCTGTCCAGGGCAGACGATTGCAAGCACGTATCCAGCTTTCCAAATTGCCGCGTGATTCATCGGTACTTTCATGCACCAAGCTCACCGGGTCGGTTTGTAGGAAGTCTACAACGGGTCAGGTGTTGTTGCGGGACGGCTGGCGTTCCGTGGAGGGCCTGGGCGGGGTCGAAAGCCTGCCCACCACCAGCGCCGCCTGGAGCACGAACGCCTCCCGGGGGATCAGCGGGTCCCAGCCGGTGACGTCGCAAACCCGCTTGAGCCGGTACCGGACGGTGTTGGCGTGGACGAAGAGCTCGCGGGCCGTCGCTTCGAGTGAATGGCCCAGTTCGAGGTACGTCCCGAGGGTTTCCACCAGCCCATTGGACGCGGCGAGCAGTGGCCGGTAGATGTTCTTGACCAGTGAGCGCCTGGCGGCGTCGTCCCCGGAGATCACGCGCTCCGGCAGCAGGTCGTCGGCCGCCACGGGGCGCGGCGCGGACGGCCAGGCCCGTGCCGCGGTCAGGCCGGCGAAGGCCGACTGGGCGGAGCTGCTGGCCTCCGGCAGCGAGGCAGCCTCGGCCCCGTAGACCACCGGGCCCGGGGCGAAGAGTTCGCTGAGCTTCTGGCACGCGGTCTCGCGGTCCTGCACCCCGCCCAGGATGAGGATGAGCCGGTCGCCCTGGATGCCGACCAGGGCGTCCTCGGCGAAGCGGCCGGCCGTGCGGCGCAGTTCGCTGACATAGCTGGCGTTCGGTTCGGACGGCGAATTTCCCACCATCACGGTGAAGCGTTCCTGGGCTTTCCAGCCCAGCGCGGCAATCCGGGAGCGGAGCGCATCGGTGTTTTCGCCGCGCAGGATCGCGTCGACTATGAGCGCCTCCAGCCGGGTGTCCCAGGAACCGCGGGTCTCGGCGGCGCGGGCGTAGACGTCGGCCGCGGCGAACGCCACCTCGCGCGAGTAACGCAGCACTGCCTCGCGCAGGGCGGCCTGGTCGGCTTCCGGTGCGATGACCGGGACCTGCTCCTCGACCACCTCCACGACGATCCGGATCAATTGCAGCGCCTTTTGCAGGCTGATCGAGCGGGTGAGCTCGGTCGGTGCCGTGCCGAAGACGTCGGAGAGGATCCAGGAGGGCGAGCTGGGCCGCTCGAACCAGGTCACGAACGCGGCGATGCCGTTCTGCGCGACCATGCCCAGGGCGGACCGTTCATCGGAGTTCAGCCGGCTGTACCAGGGCAGCGACTTTTCCAGCTGACGCAGGGTGGTTGTGGACAGCTGGCCCACGCTGGACCGGAGCTTTTTGAGCGTCTCGGCCTTCTCCGGGGTCAGCGCCCGCATGGCCGGCTTGCGCTTTGCGGGAGTGGTGGTGGGCTCTGCCATGCTTCGAGCATACGGCGCAGGCGGGCCAAGCTCCATTTGTGCAAAGGCTACAAGTCGCGTTGGGCTGGATCACACCGGGTTAAATGCCCGACGGCGGCCCCCACCAGGGTGGGAACCGCCGTCGTGGTGTCTCCTGCGCCGCTGGCGCGGGTTAGGCCTCGCCGCCCGCGTTGCCGGTGGTGCCGGCGTTGACATTGAGCAGGCGGTACTTCTCGATAGCCTGGGCCGGGGCCTGGGCGTCGACCTCACCGCGGCGGGCCAGCATCTGCAGCGAACGGACCACGATCGAGTGGATGTCGTTCTTGAAGAAGCGGCGCGCGGCGGCGCGGGTGTCCGAGAAGCCGAAGCCGTCGGCGCCGAGCGAGGCGAACTCGTTCGGGACGAACTGCCGGATCTGGTCCGGGACGGCCTTCATGTAGTCCGAGACGGCCACGATCGGTCCGGTGGCGCCTGCGAGCTGTTCAGTGACGAACGGGACACGGGCAGGCTGGCCCGGGTTCAGGAAGGCGTCTTCCTCGGCGGCCATGGCGTCGCGGCGCAGCTCGGTCCAGGAGGTCACGGACCAGACGTCGGCGGACACGCCCCAGTCCTCGGCGAGGATCCGCTGGGCCTCGATGGCCCACGGGACGGACACGCCGGAGGCGAGGATCTGCGTGCGCGGGCCGTCGATCTTGGCCGGTGCCAGCAGGTAGATGCCCTTGACGATGCCCTCGACGTCGAGCTCCGCCGGGGCCACCGGCTGGGAGATCGGCTCGTTGTAGACAGTGATGTAGTACATCACGTTCCGCGACGGGTCGTTGTCGGCCAGCCCCGGACCGTACATCCGGTTGAGTCCGTCGCGCATGATGACGCCGATCTCATAACCGTAAGCAGGGTCGTAGCTGACGACGGCCGGGTTGGTCGAGGCGAGGAGCGGGGAGTGGCCGTCGGCGTGCTGCAGTCCTTCGCCGGTCAGGGTGGTGCGGCCCGCGGTTGCGCCAATCACGAAGCCGCGGGTCATCTGGTCCGCGGCGGCCCAGAAGGAGTCGCCCGTCCGCTGGAACCCGAACATCGAGTAGAAGACGTAGATCGGGATCAGCGGTTCGCCGTGGGTGGCGTAGGACGTGCCCGCAGCGGTGAACGCGGCCACCGAGCCGGCCTCGTTGATGCCGGCGTGGACGATCTGCCCGGCGATGGATTCCTTGTACGCCAGGACAAGGTCGCGGTCCACCGACAGGTAGTTCTGGCCGTTCGGGTTGTAGATCTTGGCGGTCGGGAAGAATGCGTCCATGCCGAAGGTGCGTGCCTCATCGGGGATGATCGGCACGATCCGGGAACCGAACTCCTTGTCCCGCATCAGGTCCTTGAGCAGGCGTACGAAAGCCATGGTGGTGGCGGCCAGCTGCTTGCCGGAACCACGGTTGGCGACTTCGTAGGCCTTGTCGCCCGGCAACGTCACATCGGTGTGCTTGGAGCGGCGTTCCGGGAGGAATCCGCCCAGTGCCTGGCGGCGTTCCATCAGGTACTTGATTTCCGGTGCGTCGGCGCCCGGGTGGTAGTACGGCGGCCGGTAGGGGTCGGCTTCAAGCTGCTCGTCGGTGATCGGGATGCGCAGGTGGTCGCGGAAGGCCTTCAGGTCCGCGAGCGTGAGCTTCTTCATCTGGTGGGTCGCGTTGCGGCCCTCGAAGTGGGTGCCAAGGCCGTAGCCCTTCACCGTGTGCGCCAGGATGACCGTCGGCTTGCCCTTGAACTCGGTAGCGGCCTTGTACGCGGCGTAGACCTTGTTGTAGTCGTGGCCGCCGCGCTTGAGGTTCCAGATCTCCTGGTCCGTCATGTCCGCGACCATGTCCTTGGTCTGCGGGGTCTTGCCGAAGAAGTGTTCACGGACAAAGCCGCCGGACTCGGCCTTGTAGGTCTGGTAGTCGCCGTCGACCGTCTCGTTCATGATCTTGACGAGGGAGCCGTCTTCGTCCTTATCGAGCAGGGCATCCCACTCGCGGCCCCAGACGACCTTGATGACGTTCCAGCCGGCACCGCGGAAGAACGCTTCGAGTTCCTGCATGATCTTGCCGTTGCCGCGGACCGGGCCGTCGAGGCGCTGCAGGTTGCAGTTGACCACGAAGTTCAGGTTGTCCAGCTTGTCGTTGGCCGCGAGCTGCAGCAGGCCGCGGGACTCCGGCTCGTCCATTTCGCCGTCGCCCAGGAACGCCCAGACCTGCTGGTCGGAGGTGTCCTTGATGCCGCGGTTGTGCAGGTAGCGGTTCGACTGGGCCTGGTAGATGGCGTTCATCGGGCCGATGCCCATGGACACGGTGGGGAACTCCCAGAATTCCGGCATGAGGCGCGGGTGCGGGTAGGAGGAGAGGGCGTGTCCTTCCTTGGACTTCTCCTGCCGGAAGCCGTCCATGTCCTCCTCGGTCAGGCGGCCTTCCATGAACGCGCGGGCGTACATGCCGGGGGAGGCGTGGCCCTGGAAGAAGACCTGGTCGCCGCCGCCGGAGTGGTCCTTGCCTCGGAAGAAGTGGTTGAAGCCGACCTCGTAAAGGGTCGCAGCGCCCGCGTAGGTGGAGATGTGGCCGCCGACGCCGATGTCCGGCCGCTGGGCCCGGTGCACCATCACGGCGGCATTCCAGCGCAGCCAGGCGCGGTATTTGCGTTCGATCTCTTCATCGCCGGGGAACGGCGCTTCCTGGTCCACCGGGATCGTGTTGACGTAGTCCGTGGTGGTTACCATCGGCACGCCCACGCTTTGTGCGCCGGCCCGCTGGAGCAGGCTGCGCATGATGTACTGGGCACGTTCGGTGCCCTGTTCCTGAATCAGGGTGTCCAGGGACTCCAGCCATTCGGCGGTCTCTTCCGGATCACGATCAGGCAGCTGGTTAGTCAACCCGCTGAGGATATGGGAGGTTTCTTCTCCTGCAGCCACGTCCAACCTCTCTTTGAGCGCATTCATCGGCACCCTCAGCTCCGGCAGGGTAACTGCCTGGCGTGAACGCGACGTGTGCGACATATCGGTAACAGCAGCCCGGTCCTGTGCGCCGGGCTAGGTCCAATCACAACCATCCCTGTTGTAGGAGCGGTCGGTTGTCCGCGCAGGCATGGTCGTCATCAGCCACTCTAGCCGGGCGAGTCCGCGGATGCGTAGCCGTCGCGTGGGGCCGCCGCCGTATTTCACGGGCATACTGGTTCTGTGACAACGAGGCCTCCCGGGTTCCCAGGAAGGCCCGGTGTGACGCAGAATATGGTGGATCGCCGGGTCTGCAGCTTGAAGCGAAAGCCCAAAGGGTGTTGGCTGGTAGTAATGGAAATCACTAGCGGCACAGGCACTTCAAAGCAAGACAGAATGCAGCACTTGAAATTGCAGTACGCGAAATTGCAGTACCCCAAGCGGGGCACCAGGAAGCACCAACAGCATAGGAGCAACACGTGAGCGAGGCCGACGCCGCCACTTCGGTAAATGTGGCGGAAAAATTGGGTTTCAAAAACGGGGATCTGATTCAGGAATTCGGTTACGACGACGACGTCGACTTCGACTTGCGTGACGACATCGAGGACCTCACCGGCTCTGAACTCTTCGACGAGGACGACCACGAGGTAGTAGACGCCGTTATCCTCTGGTGGCGGTCCGACGACGGCGACCTCGTTGACACCCTGGTCGGTTCGCGGACCACCCTGACCGAAGGCGGCGTGGTCTGGGTGCTGACCCCCAAGAACGGCCGTGTCGGTTACGTTTCGCCGGCGGAGATCCAGGACGCCGCTCCCACCGCAGGGCTGCACTACACCACCTCGGCGGGCGTCTCCAAGGACTGGAGCGCCACCCGCCTGGTCACGCGGAAGAACAAGTGACCCAAGCCGCTTCCGCCGCTGCGGCCGGCCCGGTTTCTCGCGTGCCGGCCGTCGGTGACGCGGCGCCGGACTTTGAGCTGGTCAACCAGTTCGGCGAGCCGGTCCGGCTTGCCGCCCTGCGCGGCCGCAACGTGGTCCTGGTGTTCTTTCCCTTCGCGTTCTCCGGCATCTGCACAGGGGAACTCTGCGAAATCCGCGACAACCTGGCCCTTTTCGACGATGGCAACGCCGTCGTGCTGGGGGTATCGGTGGACAGCAAGTTCGCGCAGCGTGCGTACGCGGAGAAGGAGGGGTACACCTTCGATCTCCTCGCGGACTTCTGGCCGCACGGTGCCGTGGCGCAGCAGTATGGCGTTTTTGATCCCGCCAGCGGCATGGCCCAGCGCGGCACATTCATCATCGACGCGGACGGAATCATCCGTTACGTCGTCGTGAATCCCCGCGGGCAGGCCCGGGACTTCGCCGAATACCGGTCCGCCCTGGCCGCACTCGCCAGGACCTGACGGCGGGGGCCGGGGCAATGAGGCAGCGGCGGCCCGGGGTCGGCATGACCGGCTTCGCCAGCCTGCCTCCAGTTGCGGCCGCCGAACCGGCGCGCAGCGAACTGGAGGTTCTGCAGGAAATTCACGCCGTCCTGGCGGGGGAGCGCTTCGCGCTGCTCACCGGCGCCGGACTGAGCACGGACTCTGGCATCCCGGACTACCGGGGCCCCGGCGCGGCGCCGCGCGCGCCGATGACCTACCAGGAATTTATTGGCGCTGCCGAGAACCGCCGACGCTACTGGGCGCGGAACCACATCGGCTGGTCGCATCTGCGCCGGGCTGACCCGAACCCCGGCCACGCGGCCGCGGCCCGGCTGGAACGCCGGGGACTGCTCACGGGCCTGATCACGCAGAATGTGGACCGGCTGCACGAGGACGCCGGAAGCGTCAACGTGGTGGACCTGCACGGTCGCTTCGACAAGGTGGTCTGCCTGGGCTGCCAGCGCCGCTACAGCCGCTCGCTGCTGGCTGGCATGCTGGAGGAACTCAATCCGGGCTTCCTGGCCGAGGCCCTTGCTGCCGGCGTCGTGGAAATGGCGCCCGACGCCGATGCCACCGTGGAGGACTCGGACCTGATCGCGGGCTTCGTCGTCGCGATCTGCCCGGCCTGCGGCGGCACACTGAAGCCCGACTTCGTCTACTTCGGCGAGAACGTTCCGAAAGACCGCGTGGAACGCTCCTACGCCATGGTGGACGCCGCCGCGGCGTTGCTGGTGGCGGGCTCATCCCTGACCGTGATGAGCGGGCTGCGGTTCGCCCGCCACGCGGCCAAGCAGGGAAAGGCGGTGGTGATCATCAACCGGGGGCAGACCCGGGGTGATGACCTGGCCACCATCAAGCTGGAGGCCGGCGTCAGCGAATCCTTGACCTGGCTCGCGGCGGAACTCCCAAGCCTCTGAGACAGTTCCCTAAGGCTCGTGCGGCGGCCGACACCGATTGGCGTTTCCCGCGCCGGTTCCGGTAGAGTCATTGTTCGTTGGTTGACGCGCCAGTGTGCGGAAACAACGAATTGGGTCTTTAGCTCAGCTGGTAGAGCGCCACGTTTACACCGTGGATGTCATCGGTTCGATCCCGGTAGGACCCACCACTGAAAACCCCGTTGCGGCAGGCTGAGAGGCCTGTTGCGGCGGGGTTTTTTGCTGCGCCGTTTGCTGCGTTTTTTGGCCGGGGTTGGGCTGCGCGCAGAATGTCGGTGCCTATCAGTACCGTCGCTGGCATGGAACACGTCTTAGTAAAAACCGGCCCGGACGGGCACCCCCTGGCGGTGGTCCGCGGTGGCCGCGAATGGTTTGTCGGTGCGCAACCCGTGCGCTGGTTTGAGCGGGTGAGCTGGTGGGAGGCCGAGCACCGGATGCCGAAGGGCCTGAGCCGGGTCGACGTCGAGGTGTGGCAGATTCAGGCGCGACTGGGCCGGAACAGCGGATCCGCGTTGACCACCATGGAAATTATCCGGGACGGCCTGGGCGGCGGCTGGCGACTGCGGGAGGCGGTGGCGGACGCCGCCTAGCCGCAGACTGTAGCCTCCGGGCAATGGAAAAGCCTTCGGGCAATGGAAAAGCCTTCCACCGCGACTATTGGGGGATGCCGCGGTGGAAGGCTTGTAAAAAATATACCGTGAATGAGTCCAAATGTGAAACGCAAAGCGGTTGAATTACACCATCGTCAGGACTAACTGCGGCGGCGGCACGGCCGGCAGACGGCCGCCGCTCGCGCCGCTTACCGGTGCTGGACGGGAAGAAAGACCCGGGGCTGGTCCTTCCAGCTGGGTTCCATTTCCGCGATCGTTTCGCGCATGATCTTGTTCGAGGCATCACGAGCGGCGGCGCCGTCGCCGGCTTCAATCGCCTCAGCCACGTCCACGTGCCACTGCAGTGCCGAAGCCCGAGGGTGGTCCGGCATCAGACCGTGCACGGTGCGCCCGGTGAGAGTCTCAGCGACCTGCCCCACCATGTTGGCGAACATCTCGTTGCCGGAGCCGGTCAGCAGCAGCGAATGGAACGCGATGTCCAGTTCCAGGAACCGCGGCACGTCGCCGGCCTCGCCGGCCTTCCGCATGGCGTGCGAGATGTCCACCAGTTCGCTGCGGAGTTCAGCCGGGGCGTTGCCGGCCGCCAGCTCCGCCGCCACCGGTTCGACGGCGGTCCGCAGCTCGGCCAGGGAGCGCAGCTGGGCACCCCGGCCCTCGCCGGCCAGACGCCAGCGGATCACGAGCGGGTCGAACGGATTCCAGCGGCTGGCGGGCAGCACCCGGATGCCGACGCGTTTGATCGTCTCGACCAGCCCCAGGGACTGAAGCACGCGCACGGCTTCGCGCACCACCGAGCGGGAGACCTTTAGCTCGTCCTCGAGATGTTCGGCCAGCATGACGTGGCCCGCGGGTAGCTCACCGGCGATGATGCGGGTTCCCAGGTGCTCGATGGCACGATGATGGAGGCTGGTTGACATAGTCGTAAGCATAGTGGCGCGACCTCCGATCCCCACGAGCGCAGTCGCGGCTGTGACGTAAAACCATAGACTGTTTGTGACGCGACGAATTCCGCTTCGCTGGCGCACCTTTCCAGCCGCCCGCGTAAATACGTATGGTTTATTGACAGCCACTGATCCCAAGAAGACGGTCCCGCCTCCTGTGCGGGACCAAATGCACTCGTTGCACAGAATGAATTGGAGTTTTGATGTCAGCACACATCGGTGTCACCGGCCTTGCCGTGATGGGGGCAAACCTCGCCCGAAACCTCGCCCGCAACGGCTTCACCGTTGCCCTCCACAACCGCTCCGTGGAGAAGACGGACGCGCTCCTGGAAAAGCACGGCCAGGAGGGCGACTTCATCCGCACGGAAACGCTGCAGGAACTGGTCGACTCCTTGGAGAAGCCGCGCCGTGTGCTCATCATGGTCAAGGCCGGCAAGCCGGTGGATTCCGTGATCGAACAGCTCGAGCCGCTGCTGGAGCCGGGCGACATCATCATCGACGCCGGCAACTCGCACTTCGAGGACACCCGCCGCCGCGAAGCCGCCCTCGCGAAGAAGGACCTGCACTTCGTGGGCATCGGTGTCTCCGGCGGCGAGGAAGGCGCCCTCAACGGCCCCTCGATCATGCCCGGCGGCTCCAAGGAGTCCTACCAGGCGCTTGGTCCGCTGCTGGAAAAGATCGCGGCCCACGTCGACGGCCAGCCCTGCTGCGCCTGGATCGGCACCGACGGCGCCGGACACTTCGTCAAGATGGTGCACAACGGCATCGAATACGCCGACATGCAGGTCATCGGTGAAGCGTTCGACCTGCTGCGCTCCGGTGCCGGCATCGAACCGGCCGAGCAGGCCAAGATCTTTGCCGAGTGGAACAAGGGCGACCTCGCCTCCTTCCTGATCGAAATCTCCGCCGAGGTCCTCGGCCACGTGGACGCCAAGACCGGCAAGCCCTTCGTCGACGTCGTGGTGGATGCCGCCGGACAGAAGGGCACCGGCCGCTGGACGGTCATCTCCGCCCTCGAACTGGGCTCCCCGACGTCGGGCATCGCCGAATCGGTCTTCGCCCGCGCACTGTCCTCGCAGTCGGAGCAGCGCAAGCTGGCGCAGGAACTGCTCACCGGCGGCGAGGCCGCCGTCGACGTGCCGGAAACCTTTGTCGAGGATGTCCGGCAGGCGCTGTACGCCTCCAAGCTGGTCTCCTACGCCCAGGGGCTGGACATGCTCGGTTCCGCGGCCACGGAGTACGGCTGGGACCTCAAGCTGGACGAGATCGCCTCGCTGTGGCGCGGCGGCTGCATCATCCGGGCAGAGCTGCTCAAGGACATCACCAAGGCCTACGCCGCGGCAGAGAAGCCGGCCAACCTGCTGTTCGCCCCGGCGTTCACCAAGGCGATCGCCGAGTTGCTCCCGGCCTGGCGCCGCGTGGTGGCCACCGCGGTGCAGCTGGGCATCCCGGTCCCGGTGTTCTCCTCCTCGCTGGCCTACTACGACGGCCTGCGCCGCAAACGGCTCCCGGCCGCCCTGATCCAGGGCCAGCGCGACCTGTTCGGTGCCCACACCTACGGCCGCAATGACACCGAAGGCACTTTCCACACCCTCTGGGGCGAGGACAAGTCGGAAATCGCCGCGGTGGACACGCACTAGTCCGGTCCGTTCCGGCACGGCGGCCGGCGCTACCCGATACTCTGGGGGCGCCGGCCGTTCCTGTTTACGGCCGCACAGTTTTCCCGGCCGCACTGCCAGTCCGGCCGCACTGTCCTAAGGAGTCTTGCTCATGCCCCAGCCTGTCGCATTTGTCACCGGGGCGTCCACCGGGATAGGTTTCGAGGCCGCCCGGAAGCTCGCGGCGCACGGTTTTACCGTGTACGCCGGCGCCCGGCGGGTGGAGAAAATGGAACCGCTGAAGGCCGACGGCGTCCGGATCGTGGCGCTGGACGTGACGGACGGGGCCTCGATGGACGCCGCCGTCGGGGGAGTGCTCGCCGCCCACGGCCGGATCGACGTGCTGGTGAACAACGCCGGCTACGGGTCGTACGGCTCGCTCGAAGAGGTTGAACTCGCCGAGGCCCGGCGGCAGTTCGACGTCAACGTCTTCGGCCTGGCCCGGATGACCCAGCTCGTGCTTCCGGCCATGCGGGCCGCAGGCAGGGGCAGGATCATCAACGTCTCCTCGATCGGCGGCAAGATGTACGAGCCGCTGGGGGCCTGGTACCACGCCACTAAATTCGCCGTGGAGGGACTCAGCGATTCGCTGCGCGTGGAGCTTTCGCCGCACGGTATCCGGGTGTCGATCATTGAACCGGGGGGCACCCAGTCCGAGTGGGGCGCCATCGCCGCCGAGGGGCTGCGGGCCAGCTCGGGCGCGGGACCGTACGCGGCCCAGGCGAAGGTCGTGGCTGCAGCGCTGGCCTCCACCGACGGTTCGGCGCTGTCCTCGGAGCCCGCAGTGATTGCCGATGCGATCGTCCACGCAGCCACCTCGCCGCGGCCCAGAACCCGCTACCCGGTGGGGAAGGGTGCGCGGGCGATCCTGCTGCTGCGCCGGCTGCTGCCGGACCGCGCGTTCGACGTCGTGCTCTGGAAGATTTACCAGCGCTTTCCGGGATAGACAATGGCCCACGGGGCGGCTAGATGTGGTAATCGATCTCGTATTCGGCCGGATCGACGGCGGGCTTGGTTTCGCGCTGGGCGTCGCGGTGCCGCCAGGTCGCCGGCACGCCTGTCAGGATCGACTCGGCCGGTGCGTCCTTGACCACGACGGCGTTGGCGCCGATGGCACTGTCCCGGCCGATCGTGATGGGGCCCAGGACCTTGGCGCCGGCGCCGATGACGACGCGGTCCTCTATGGTGGGGTGCCGCTTGACCTTGGCGAGCGAACGGCCGCCGAGGGTGACGCCGTGGTAGATCATGACGTCCTCGCCGATCTCGGCGGTCTCGCCGATCACGACGCCCATGCCGTGGTCGATGAAGAAACGCCGGCCGATGGTGGCGCCGGGGTGGATCTCGATGCCGGTCAGGAACCGGGCCAGCTGGGAGATCAGCCGGGCCGGGAAACGCAGCGAGGGGTTCTGCCACAAGCGGTGCGTGACGCGGTGCGCCCAGATCGCGTGCAGGCCGGAGTAGGCCAGGACGTTTTCGAAAGAGCCCCGCGCCGCCGGGTCGTGGGACCGGGCGGCGTCGAGGTCTTCCCTCAGTCTTGCGAAGAAGCTCACAAAGATCTTTCTACGAAGTCGTGGCCAACGGGCTGGACTCAGCCGCGGATGTCGTCGTACAACACGGTGGAGATGTAGCGCTCCCCGAAGTCGCAGACAACGGCAACAATCAGCTTACCGGCGTTCTCCGGGCGCTTGGCGAGCTCCAGCGCCGCCCAGACGATCGCACCGGAGGAGATGCCGCCCAGGATGCCTTCCTTGATGCCCAGTTCGCGGGCCACACGCACCGAATCCTCCAGGCTGGCGTCCAGGACCTCGTCGTAGACGCTGGTGTCCAGGATCTCCGGGACGAAGTTGGCGCCCAGGCCCTGGATCTTGTGCGGACCGGCGTTGCCGCCGTTGAGGATGGCCGAGTCCTTGGGCTCGACGGCGATGATCTGCACGTCGGGCTTGCGCTCCTTGAGTACCTGTCCGACGCCGGTGACGGTCCCGCCGGTGCCGACACCGGCGACGAAGATGTCCACCTTGCCGTCGGTGTCGGTCCAGATTTCCTCCGCGGTGGTCCGGCGATGGATCTCGGGGTTGGCCTCGTTGGCGAACTGCTGGGCCCAGATCGAGTTCTCCGTGTTGGCGACGATCTCCTGGGCTTTCTCGACGGCGCCGCGCATGCCGTCGGAACCGGGCGTCAGCACAATCTCAGCGCCGTAGGCGCGGAGCATGACGCGCCGTTCGGTGGACATGGTCTCCGGCATGGTGAGGATGACCTTGTAGCCGCGGGCCGCGCCGACCATGGCCAGGGCGATGCCCGTGTTCCCCGAGGTTCCCTCGACGATGGTCCCGCCGGGTTTCAGCGCGCCGGACTTCTCCGCGGCGTCGACGATCGCGACCCCGATCCGGTCCTTGACGCTGTTGGCCGGGTTGTAGAACTCCAACTTGACCGCCACCGTGGCGTCCAGGCCTTCGCTGAGCCGGTTGAGGCGGACCAGCGGGGTGCCGCCGACCAGCTGGGTAACGTCGTCATAGATCCGTGCCATGGGTGTGTATGCCTATCCGTGAGGAGGGAATTTTAAGGTCAGCCTAACGAGGGCCTCTGAACCCTGGCTAAGCCTTAAGCCATGCGGAGTAATATTTCCGGGCCTTGGCCAGCTTCGGGTTGATAATCACCTGGCAGTAGCCCTGCTCGGGGTACTTCGCGAAGTAGTCCTGGTGGAAATCCTCGGCCACGTGGAAAAGAGGCAGCCGGCTCACCTCGGTGACGATGGGATGCGTCCACAGCTGCTGGTTCCGCTCGATCGCTTCTTCGAAGAGAATCTTTTCCTCGGTGGTCTCGTAGAACATTGAGGAACGGTACTGCGTGCCGACGTCGTAGCCCTGCCGGTTCAGCGTCGTGGGATCGTGCAGGGCGAAGAACATGTCCAGGATGATGTCGGCCGGAACGATTTCCTCGTCAAAGGTCACGGCCACAACCTCGGCGTGCCCGGTGGTTCCGGAGCAGACGGAGTAGTAATCGGGGTTGCGGTCATGGCCTCCGGTGTAGCCGGAAATCACCGAGCTGACACCCTTGGTTTTCTGGTAGACGGCGTCGAGGCACCAGAAGCAGCCCCCGCCGAGCACGAAAGTTCTCATGCCTTGTTCAATGGACGAACGGCCCGGATCATTCCCGGACGCGGGACTCCGGCGTTCACGGAACGCCCTGCCGGGGCTGCCGGCGCCGCGGATAGGGTAAAAATGAGGGTATGGAACCTGAGAACACCGACGTTTCAGTTCAGCCCGCCGAAGCCGCGGGCCCCGGCTCGGCCGCGACACTGGGCATGATCCTGCTGGCCGTCGAGGAGCTCTGGCCCGAATCGCTGGCGGAGGACTGGGATGAGGTGGGCCTCGTGGCCGGGCATCCGTCCGCCGAGGTGAGCAGGATCCTGTTTGCCGTCGATCCCACGCTCGAGGTGATCGAGGAGGCCGTCAGCTGGGGCGCGGAGCTGCTGATCACGCACCATCCCCTGTTGCTCAAGGGCGTCACCTCGGTGGCAGCCAATACCCCCAAGGGCAAGGCCGTCCACCGGCTGATTGAGTCCGGAACCGCCCTGATGACTGTCCATACCAATGGTGACTCCGCCGTCGGTGGCGTCTCCGACGTGTTGGCCGACGCGCTGGGCCTGCAGGACGTGGTGCCCCTGACTCCCGCCACAAACGGCCTTCCCGAGGAGGGCATCGGCCGCGTCGGCGACCTCCCCGACGTCCAGACACTGGGGGATTTTGCCGCGCGGGTCTTTGGCATCCTGCCCTCAGTTGCAGGCGGTGTGCGGGTCTCCGGCGACCGGGACGGTTTGGTGCGAAGGGTGGCCCTGTGCGGCGGCGCGGGCGACTCGCTGTTCAATGAGGTCCGCGCGAGCAACGCCGACGTCTACCTGACCGCGGATCTGCGGCATCATCCGGCGTCGGAGGCCCGCGAGGCCGCCGTCAACGACCGGCCCTACCTGATCGACGTGTCGCACTTTGCGAGCGAGTGGCTGTGGCTGCCGGCGGCCGCCGAGGCTCTCGGAAACGTGCTGACGGACCAGGGGCACGACATCGAAATCCGGGTGAGCAACACCAACAGCGATCCGTGGGACTTCATTCTGACTCCGGGTTAAGCCTTGTTGGCGAGGTCCGTCGCCGGGCCCACACCGGCGAGGGACCCATACCGAGCGCAGCGAGGTTTGGGAGCTGGTGGGGACGTAGCGAGGCCGGGGAGCACGCTAGGCGCTAGAGTCTAAAGAGCGCCGGTACGGTGCCCGGCTCCGGCCGGTATGTGAACACGCGGAGGAAATAGTGGCCAAGGCAGCACCGGCGGAACAGTTGAAGTTGCTTGAATTGCAGGGACTGGATGCCAAACTCAAGTCTCTGTCCAACCGCCGCCGCAGCCTTGAAAGCGACTCCCGGATCACCGACCTGGAAGCCGCCCTCGGAGTGGCCAACGGCGAACTCGGGGCCGCTAAGGTGGCGGTGCACGACGCCGAACTCGAACTCAAACGCGCCGAGGCCGACGTCGAACAGGTCGCCTCCCGGATCGAACGCGACGAGGCCAGGCTCAACAGCGGTACCGGGCTCTCCAAGGACCTCGTGGCCCTGCAGCGCGACATCGCGTCACTGAACAAGCGCCGCTCGGACCTGGAGGACGTCGAACTCGAAGTTCTGGAGCGGCTGGATTCGCTGCGCCTGCGCCAGGCCACGCAACAGCAGATTGTTGATGACATCCAAGGTTCCTTCGGCAGCATCCGTGCCGAACTCGATGAGCAGCTGGCCGAAGTGGCCGCAGAAGCCACGGTGGTGCGCGGCCACCGGGCCGAGTTCGCAGCCGGCCTGGACGCCGGAATGCTTGCCGTCTACGAGAAGACCCTCGCCAAGCGGGGCGTCGGCGCGGCCCGGCTTTTCCACGGCACCTCCGAGGGGTCCGGCATGCAGCTGAGCCCCGGCGACCTCGCTGAAATCAAGGCCGCCGCGGAGGACGACATCGTCTTTTGCCCCGATTCCGGGTGCATCCTGGTCCGCTCCGCCGAATGGGCCTAACCACCCAACTGGCTGGCACTTGTTGTCGCTTTGAGCCCTGAAAACGCCACCTAATGCGAGCTAGTTGGGCAGGATGATGTTGAGGGCGTGCGGCTTCCGGGCCGTGCCGTCAACCAGTTCCACGGACCACTTCTCGGCCGCGGCCTTCCGCAGTTGCGCGGGCGTCTCCGGGGACTTGCCACGCCGCGCCAACAGGTGCCGGGCGAGCTCCCCGCGGGTGTGCTTGGCGAAATGGCTCACCACCTTGCGGACCCCGTTGACCTCGGTGAAGACGTGCACGGCCACCGTCTGTTCCGGCGGAGGAGCCCACGCCGCCGCGTAGGTGCTGGAGCGGCAATCGACCAGCAGCTCGCCGGCAGTTTCCGCGGCGAGGGCTGCCGCCAGTTGCGGTTTCCAGAAGGAGGCCAGCCGTCCGACGTCGGGCAGCGCCGTGCCCATCGACAGCCGGTACGCCGGCACCCGGTCCGCAAAGCGGATGGCACCCCAGAGCGCGGAAATCACCAGCACCGAGGCATCCGCCTTTTTCCGCTGCACGGAAGTCAGCGACCGGTAGTCCAGCGCGTCGTAGAGCACCCCGGAGTACACCTGGTGTGCGGGCGCGGCGGGCTCGGCATGCAGCCGGGTGTTGCGTTCGACGTCGGCCTTCAGGGAGGCGCCGACGCCGAGCAGGGCGAGCGCATCCTCATGGGCGCTGACGGTGCCGAGCGCCTCGAGGACCTTGGCGCGGTGGCCATTAAGGCCGGGGAAACTGAGTGACGCCGGTTCGACGGCGTCACCGCCGGTGGCGGGGGTCTTGCCTTCGGAGGGTGGCAGCAGAATCAGCACCGTACGATCCTACCGGCGGCGGCGGGATGGCCGCGGACCGGCGTTGGAGGTCTATCCGCTCACGCCACCTTGGCGGGTGCCGCTGCCACATGAGCCGCTGCGGAGGCCGCGACCGGGGTCGGAACCGGAGCCGGTGCGGAGGCCTCGTAGGGGACAAACGCCGGAGCCGTTGCCGGGGCCACGGTCGGCGACGTTACCCCGGCCGCACGGGATTCCCGCGCCAAGAACGCGGACAGCTCGCCGATGGTGCTCATTAGCGGGGCGGGGAAGACGACTGTGGTGTTCTTGTCCACACCGATTTCGACGAGGGACTGCAGGTTGCGCAACTGGAGGGCCAACGGGTGCGCCATCATCGTGTCGGAGGCTTCGCCCAGCGCCGCGGCCGCGATCGATTCACCTTCGGCGGCGATGATCTTTGCGCGCTTCTCCCGCTCAGCCTCGGCCTGCCGGGCCATGGCACGCTTCATGCTCTCCGGCAGTTGAATGTCCTTGAGCTCCACGAGTGTCACCTCGACGCCCCACTCCAGCGTAAGGGCGTCAAGGATTTCGCGGATGTCGCTGTTGATGTGCTCCGTCTCGGACAGGGTCTGGTCCAGGCTGTGCCGGCCCACCACCTTCCGCAGCGTGGTTTGCGCGATCTGATTGATCGCGGCGGCCACGTTTTCGATCGCCACGACGGACTTCACGGCATCGATCACGCGGTAGTACGCCACCGCGGAGATGTCCACGCTGACGTTGTCCTGGGTGATGATGCCTTGGGACTGGATCGGCATGGTCACGATCCGCAGGCTGACCAGCTGGAGCCTGTCGATCACCGGAACAATCAAGCGCAGACCCGGCATCCGGACGCCGATTACCCGGCCCAGCCTGAACAGCACGCCCTGCTCGTACTGGCGCACAATCCGGATCGACATCCGGGCCACGATGAACAGCAGAACCAGAATTATCAGCCATACGACGACGGCGGTAACGTCCATCCGAATCGCTTCCTCGACTAGCGGAATACTTGCTTCAATTCTCCCACCGGCGTGGCCAAATGGCGCCGCTGCGGCGGGACAGTCGGGGAGACCGTAGAATGAACGACGGATGGGTTGACCAGGCGGCCGCGCGTCACGCAAGTGGCTCGAGGAACGTCCGGGCTCCGCAGGGCAGGGTGGTGGGTAACGCCCACTCGGGGTAACCCGCAGGCCAGTGCCACAGAGAATAGACCGCCTGCCCCGAGCCGTGTCCGCACGGCCAGGGAGCAGGTAAGGGTGAAACGGCGGTGTAAGAGACCACCAGCTTCCCGGGTGACCGGGAAGGCTAGGTAAACCCCACCCGGAGCAAGGCCAGACAGGGCACGTTTGAGGGCTGCTCGCCCGAGTGTCCGGGTAGGCTGCTGGAGGGCGTCGGCAACGGCGTCCGTAGATGGATGGCCGCTACTCCCGCGCCGGTAACAGCGCGGGAACACAGAACCCGGCGTATCGGTCAACCCATCCCACCACCGCGCCGGCGGCCGCGAGGCCCCCGGCCAGCGCATGGGAACCCACACACTGAGCCGGACACCCCCCGGACAGACGAAAGGGCCGGCACCTTGTGGTGCCAGCCCCTCCAGTCAAAACCGGGTGTCGGATCAGGCCTTCGCCTTCCGCTTCACCCAACCCCAAACCACGGTCGCGACAAACAAGACCAGGCCGATGATGGCCAGCCAAAGCAGGCCCTTCACGACGAAGCCCAGGATCGACAGGATGAGCCAAACGACAAGAAGTGCAACTATGAGTCCCATGCGGTCATCCTATGTGACGGGGGGACCACCGGCCCGGATTGCGTGTGAGTGATTTCACGCCGGCCAGGCCCGGCGGAGCCGCCGGGCCGCCCTAGAATGGAGAGCGAACGTAGAGGTTCTGCCGCCGGGTCTGCGTTCGCAGCCGGCGGCTTTTCTTTGCGGTTCAAGCAGGCGCACGGGGTGGACCGAATCCCCGCAGCACCTAGGTTCCGGAGACCCGCCGGCGGCCGACTTCCGCACACGAGGACGTGTGCGGTGGATTTTAGGAAGGTAGTTCTGTGAGCCAGACGTCAGATTCTTGTCTTGATACGTGGATGGGCCGGGAGGCCCTCGCCGAGGCCATGATCCCGGTGATCGGCCGGCTGTACCGCGAAAACAACGTGGTGACTTCCATCCACGGCCGGAGCCTGATCAACAAGTCCACGATGAACATCCTGAAGGCGCACCGCTTCGCCCGCCGGATGAGCAAGGAAGAGCTGCGGCTCGAAGAGACCGCACCCCTGCTGGATGCCCTCACCAAACTGGACCTGGGCGCGGCGGCCATCGACATCGCCCGCCTGACCGAGAAGTACCGTGCCGAAGGCGACGGCGTCAGCCTGGACGCATTCCTGCGCGAAGAGCTCGCCGAAGTTGTCGGCAAGCGCGGCGGCGACGACCGCACCAGCACCGACGTCGTCCTGTATGGCTTTGGCCGCATCGGCCGGCTGCTGGCCCGCCTCCTGATCGAAAAGGCCGGCGGTGGCCACGGCCTGCGTCTGCGTGCGATCGTGGTGCGCCGCGGCTCCGACAACGACCTGACCAAGCGCGCCAGCCTGCTGCGCCGCGACTCGGTTCACGGCTCCTTCGAAGGCACCATCAAGGTGGACCTCGAGAACGACACCATCACCGCCAACGGCGTCCAGATCCAGGTGATCTACTCGGACAACCCGGCAACTGTCGACTACACCGGCTACGGCATCCACGACGCACTGGTGGTCGACAACACCGGCCGCTGGCGCGACGCCGACGGCCTCTCCCAGCACCTGCAGAGCAAGGGCGTCTCCCGGGTGCTCCTCACCGCGCCGGGCAAGGGCGAGCTGAAAAACATCGTGCACGGCATCAACCACGCAACGATCACCGATTCGGACAAGATCGTCTCCGCGGCGTCGTGCACCACCAACGCCATCACCCCGGTGCTGAAGGCGATCAACGACCGCTACGGCGTCGTGCACGGCCACGTCGAAACGGTGCACTCCTTCACCAACGACCAGAACCTGATCGACAACTTCCACAAGGGTGACCGCCGCGGCCGCTCCGCCGCACTGAACATGGTGATTACCGAGACCGGTGCCGCAAAGGCAGTAGCGAAGGCCCTGCCGGAGCTCCTTGGGAAACTGACCGGAAGCTCCATCCGGGTGCCCACCCCGGACGTGTCCCTGGCCATCCTGAACCTGAGCCTGGAAAACGGCACCACCAGGGATGAAGTCAACGACTACCTGCGGGAGATGTCGCTGCACTCGGAGCTGCGGAAGCAGGTCGACTACATCGATTCGCCCGAGGTTGTCTCCACCGACTTCGTCGGCTCCCGCCGCGCCGGGATCGTCGACGGCCTGGCCACGATCTCCAACGAGAAGAACCTCGTGCTGTACGTCTGGTACGACAACGAGTTCGGCTACAGCTGCCAGGTGGTCCGCGTCATGGAAGAAATGGCCGGCGTGAACCCGCCGTCGTTCCCGGCCAAGGATGCCGCAGCAACGTTGGAGGCGGCAGGCCTCCCGGTCGAGGTCGGATAACCGCATTTTGAGGACGTTCCCGGCCGGGTCTCTGGAAACGGCCGGGAATGGGCACCACAATGGAGCCATGGAACAGAACTCGGCTGTGGAGCACGAAACCACCCTGGAACATGCCCTCGACGTGGCACGGCGGAACGCCAAGGAAGCCAAGCGCCTCCTTGACGACGCCCGCGCCAAGCGCGAGGCCGGCGAGGTCGACGACGCGCGGGTCAGCCAACTGGAAGGGCTGATGGCCCTCGCCGAGGAGGACCTCCGCCGGGTCACCAAGGAACAATGACCGCGCAGCCCTGAGCTCCCGGCCCGGGAGCCCTTGGGACTGGTGCACCGGCGCTGGACCTGTCCTGCACACTGTGGAGATCCGGTCCGGCGTCGGTGCTGCGTCCTAGGCTGTGAGGGTGCTGCAGACCCATCCTGCGCGGAAACGTCCGTGACCGCCACCTGGACCGACTTCCGGCGCGCCCGGCGCCGGTCCCGCCAGGCGTGGGCCCTGCTGACGGCCGGACTGCTGGCGCTGGCCGCCACCGTTGTCTGGTTCTTCACCGCGGGCCAGTTTGCCGTGGCAGAGCCGCCGACCGCCGGTCCCCGTGACGCTCCGGTGCTCGCGGCGGGCTGGATGAAGGCCGTCGCGCCGGTGCGGCCGGTGCCTGATGAGCTCGCGGCGGATGTGCTGGAGACCCTGCCGGTCAAGGGCCGTGCAGCCGCGAACGGCTATGACCGCAGCGCCTTCGGCCAGGCATGGCTCGATGTCGACGGCAACGGCTGCGACACCCGGAACGACATCCTCCGCCGCGACCTGCCCGACGCCCGGTTTACCGAAGGGTCCCGCTGCCGGGTCGGGGCCGGGTCCTTCCAGGAGCCCTACACCGGCCGGACCATCGAGTTCCAGCGCGGAGCGGAGTCCAGCAAGGCGGTCCAGATTGACCACGTGGTGGCACTGGGGGACGCCTGGCAGAAGGGCGCCCAGCTCTTGACGGCTGTGCAGCGCCAGCATCTGGCGAACGATCCGTTGAACCTGATCGCCGTCGACGGACAGGCAAACCAGGACAAGAGCGCTTCCGACGCCGCCACCTGGCTGCCCCCCAACAAGGCGTTCCGCTGCCATTACGTAGCCCGGCAGATCTCGGTCAAGGCAGCCTACGGACTGTGGGTGACGCCGGCCGAAAGGGACGCGATGAGGCGTGCCCTGGGCGCCTGTCCGGAGCAGCAGACCGTGGTGCCACGCTGACCCGGCGCGGGTCCGAAATCCGAGCTCATTGACATGCCGGTCCGGCGGGTCTACGACTGTGGCTGTCGGAACGGTAATCCAACCAAGGAGGACAAGATGGCGTACGGAGTGGTGCACTTTTTCGCGGGGGGAACCAAGGAGCAGTACGAGGCGTCAATCGCCGCGGTCCATCCCGGCGAAGGCCGCCTGCCGGAAGGCCAGGTCTTTCACGCCGGCGGCGCCTCGGCCGGCGGCTGGACCATCATGGCAGTCCATGAATCGAAGGAGAGTTGGGAGAAATTCCGCGACGGCGTCCTGATGCCCAAGATGCAGGCGGGCATCGACGGCGGTTTTACTTCCCCGCCGGAAGAAACCGTCGTTGACCTGTACAAAGTGATGCCCTGACCATCCGGCCAACCGTGGCACATGGCAAAGGCGGCGCCGGGAAGGGCGCGGCACGGGGGAAGACGCGGGCTAAGGGGGCCAAAGGCGATGCGCCACGGCGGGCCGGGCGGTTACCGCTCGATGTTTACGAGACCGAACTAGCGCGGCTGCAGGCCGAGCTGGTCGCGTTGCAGGAATGGGTGCGTAGCACCGGGGCGCGCGTCCTCGTGATTTTCGAGGGACGCGACGCCGCGGGCAAGGGCAGCGCCATCAAGCGGGTTACCGAGTACCTCAACCCGCGTGTCGCCCGCATCGTCGCGCTGCCCGCCCCGACCGAACGGCAGCGCGGCGAATGGTATTTCCAGCGCTATGTGGAGCATCTGCCGGCGGCGGGAGAGATCGTCCTGATGGACCGCTCCTGGTACAACCGCGCCGGCGTCGAGCAGGTGATGGGATTCTGCACGCCCGCGGAACACAAACGCTTTATGGCCCAGTGCCCGGTCTTCGAGCGGCTGCTGCTCCAAGACGGCATCCTGCTGTTCAAATACTGGTTCTCGATCAGCCACGCGGAGCAGGAACGGCGCTTTAGGTCCCGGCTGGAGGACCCGCTGCGGCAGTGGAAGCTTTCGCCGATGGACCGGGAGGCGATCCTGCGGTGGGAGGACTACTCGCGGGCGAAGGACGACATGTTCATGCAGACGGACACCGCCGAATCGCCATGGTTTGTGGTCGAGGCCGAGGACAAGCGTCGGGCCCGGATCAACATGATCGCCCATCTGCTTTCCAGCATCGACTACGCCGAAGTCCGCACGGAGCCGGTGACGTTGCCGGAAAGGCCCAAGGCTGTCAACTACACCCGTCCACCGCGGGATCTCTTCCGCTACGTTCCGGATCACGCGGCCGCCCTCCTGGAACCGCGCGAAGAGTAGCCCGCCGGTGCGCTAGTGGCCGAAGGGATCCGGGTCCACGCCGGGCATCCACGTCAGTCCGGGCACACCCCAGCCGCTTTTCTTGGCCTGCTTCATCGCCTTGCGGGAGTAGCGGTCGATCAGCCGGTTAACGTACAGCTTGCCGTCGAGGTGGTCGTATTCGTGCTGGATCACCCGGGCGAACCAGCCGGTCGCCTCGAACTCGATCGGCTTGCCCTCGCCGTCGAACCCTTGCACCCGCGCCCATTCGGCGCGCTTGAGCGGGTACTGGCCGCCGGGGAAGGACAGGCATCCTTCCTCCTCCTCGTCCGGATCCGGCAGTGCACCGGAGACCTTGGAGAGGGTGAGCACCGGGTTGACGACGACACCGGACGACGGCGCGCCGTCGTCGTTTTCGAATTTGTACACAAACAACCGCCGGCCCACCCCGACCTGGGGTGCGGCGAGGCCCACGCCGTTGGCGGCGTCGTTGGTCTCGAACATGTCCGCGATCAGGGTGCGCAGTTCGTCGTCGAAGACTTCGACTTCGGCGGCCCGGCGGTGCAGCACGGGTTCGCCCCAGATCGTGATTGGAAGGACTGTCATGGCGGCTGGTTCCTTTGATGCTTTGCGTGTGCGTGCCCGGGTGGTCAGTCGGCGATGGTGCGGCCGATGACGTCGCGCATGATTTCGTTGGTGCCGCCGAAAATGGTGAGCAACCGGGCGGCGAGGTAAGCCTGGGCCACCGGGTATTCCAGGATGTAACCGTAGCCGCCGTGCAGCTGCAGGCACCGGTCGGTGATGGACTTGGCCCGCTCGGAGGCCCACAACTTGGCCCGCGCCGCCGAGGCGGCGTCGAGTTCGCCGGCGTTGAAGGCCAGCATGGCCCGGTCCACGTAACCCTCCGTGACCTCCACCTCGGTGAGGATGTCGGCGAGTTCGAACCGGCTGTTCTGGAAATCGATGATCCGCTCGCCGAAGGCGTTCCGCTCCTTCGTGTACGTCACGGTCGCCTCATAGACGGCCCGGACGACGGCGGAACTGGCGACGGCGATGGCCAGCCGGCCCTGGGGGAGCTGCTCGGCGGCGTACTGCAGGCCCTTGCCTTCCTCCCCAACCAGGTCGGCGCGCGGCACCCGGACGTTGTCGAAGAACAGTTCCGCCGTGTCGGAGGCCTTCAGTCCCATCTTGTCCAGCTGCTTGCCCGTGTTGTAGCCCTCGCCCTTCCGCACCATGAACAGCGAGAAGGAGTCGCGGCCGCCCCTCCCGGTGCTCCCGTCGGTACGGGCCAGGACCAGCGCCGCGTCGCCGGAGATGCCGTTGCCGATGAAGGTTTTCTGGCCGGTAACCAGCCAGTCGTCGCCGTCGCGAATGGCCTTGGTGCGGACGCCGCGCAGATCCGAACCGGCGCCGGGTTCGGTCATGGCGATCGAGGTGACCGTTTCGCCGGAGACCATGCCGGGCAGCCACCGGGACTTTAGTTCGTCGGAGCCGTAGGCCAACAGGTGGGGGAGGACCATGTCATCGTGCAGGTGGAAGGCCAGGCCGACAGCCAGGTGGTCGCGTCGGGCGAATTCCTCGTCCAGCACGGCGCGGTAACGGTAGTCGTCCACGCCCATGCCGCCGAACTCCTCGGGGACGGCGAGGCCCAGCAGGCCCTGCTCGCCGGCCGCCGTCCAGAGTTCGCGGGACATGATGTGGTCCTGGTCCCATTGCCCGTAGTGCGGGGCAACCGCACGCGCGTCGAACTCCGCGGCCATCTCACGGAACATCTCGTGGTCTTCTTCAAAGAGCTGGCGCTTCATCGCGGTTCCTTCCTCACGGACAACAGTGGACAGATAACGCCGTATAGACACCGCCGTACAGACACCAAAGGCCGCACCGGATATCCGGTGCGGCCTTAGGCAAGGTCGGACAACTCTGCCGTCCTTGGTGAGGGTGAGCGACGGGGGTTGAACCCGCGACCTCCTGGACCACAACCAGGCGCTCTGCCAACTGAGCTACGCCCACCATGTGCCGTCTCACTCCCTCCGGCGAACCGGCGGGCTGAAAAGGCAACGACAAATAGCTTACCTGCTGTTCGGGGATGGTTTTGCCAATTTTCCGTATTTGGTCGGATATTTCTCCAAACGTGGTGGAGATTACTCCGCCGGTGCCGGAGCCTGCGCTCCCGTCGCTTCGGGTGCCGGTGCCATGATCGACTTCGCGATCCGCTGCGCGGTGGCGCTGTCGGGACCGGGCGCGGGCACGAAGACTGCCTCCCGGTAGTAACGGAGTTCGTCGATGGAGTCCTGGATGTCGCCCAGGGCGCGGTGGCCGCCGAGCTTGGCCGGGGACTGGAAGTACGCCCGGGCGTACCAGCGCCGGGAGAGCTCCTTGATGGTGCTCACATCGATCACCCGGTAGTGCAGGTGCTCGACCAGTTCCGGCATGTCGCGGACCAGGAACACCCGGTCGGTGCCCACCGAGTTGCCGCCCAGCGGGGCTTTCTTCGGGTCCGGCACCCACTTCTTGATGTACTCGAGCACCACCGACTGCGCTTCGGCCATGGTCTTGCCGTGCGGGAGTTCAGCGAGCAGCCCGGAGCGGGTATGCATGTCGCGCACAAAGTCGTTCATTTGGGCCAGCGCAGCGTCGTCCGGTTTGATCACGACGTCCACGCCGTCGCCGAGGATGTTCAGTTCCGAGTCCGTTACCAAGGCCGCCACTTCGATGAGGGCGTCATTCGTGGTGTCCAGTCCGGTCATTTCGCAGTCGATCCACACGATGCGTTCATTAGATATAGGCACCCGCCCAGCCTACAGTTCCGGCGCCGCTGAGCGCTCCGGTGCTACGATTTCGGATACGCGGCCCTCGGAATTTTCCGGCGTGGCCGCGTGCCCCGTGACTGCACTGCTGGCCGGAAGGTGGCCCAGAACCAGCGGGCCAAAGCGGCCGGCCACAACTAGCCCGACAACAGATTGGACGATCCTGAGATGACGGCGCCTGTACCTGCGGTGGCGGAATCGGCCGCCGGCAGGTCCCGCACCTCCCCAACGGCGGCGGCCGCTGATGTGGACAACGCCCGGTCGCCGATCCTGTCGGGATTCCTTGGCTCGATGTTCATGGCCGTCGGTTCGCTCGGCGTCGGCTGGCTGGCCCCGGTCTCCGAATTGCGGCGGGTGCCCTTGTTCATCTGGATGCGGACCGAGGCCGTGGGCACCGGGCTGAGCATTGTGCTCCTGGCCGTCGGCGGTATGCTGCTGGTCCGTGCCTGGCTTCGGCTGGGTCAGCGGGTGCGGAGCTGGGGTGCCGGCGCCCGCAAGGCAACGCTGCAGGCGGTGGTCGCGTGGGGGCTGCCGATGATGTTTTCCGTTCCGTTGTTCAGCCGCGACGTGTACGCCTACATCGGCCAGGGCCGCCTGATGGTGGAGGGCTTCAACCCATACGAAAACGGCATCTCGGCGCTATCAAACTACTTCCAGTTGGGCGCCGACAAGATGTGGACCGAGGCGCCGGTGCCGTACGGGCAGCTCTTCCTGTGGATCGAGCAGTTCGTCGTCTGGTCCACGAACGTCCAACCCGAAGCCAGCATCATGCTGTTCCGGCTCGCCGCCCTGGTCGGCATTGTGCTCTGCATCATCTACGTACCGAAACTGGCTGACCTGCACGGTGTCAACCCGCACCGGGCCCTGTGGCTGACTGCCGCCAATCCGCTGTTCCTCACGAACTTCATCGCCAGCGTGCACAACGACGCCCTGATGATCGGCCTGGCCCTCGCCGGGTTGTACTACTGCGCGACCAAGCGGGTGCTGCTGGGCCTGGTCCTGGTCACGCTGTCCATCTCGGTCAAACCCATCACCATCGTGTTCCTGCCGTTTATCGGCCTGCTGTGGGCGGGCAAGAACGCCGGCTGGTCGCGCAAGTTCATCTTCTGGGCGCTCACTGGGGGCATCAGCTTCGCCCTGCTCTACGCGATGAGCCTGGTCAACGGGTTCGGGTTCGGCTGGATCAATGGCCTGTCCGCGCCGGGCAGCATCTGGATCTGGTACGCGCCGGTCGGTTTGCTCGGACTCATCGTCGCCTCCATCTTGAACGCCTTCAACCTCGACGGCTGGGGGATGGCCAAGTGGGTGTACGACGCCGGGAAGCTGCTCGCGCTGGGCATCGTCGCCTGGCAGATCTTCCGCGGAGACTACGACCGCCTGATGCGTCGCCTCACGCTTGCCTTCGCCGCCGTCGTGTTCCTGGCACCGATGATCCAGTCCTGGTACGTTGTCTGGCTCATCCCTCTGTTCGCGGTCACCGGCATCCGGGATGACTGGCAAGTGAAGGCGGTGTATTTCATGGTGTCCTTCTTCATGGTCTACGCCATCTCGGACCAGCTGGAAGTGTTTCCCTACCTGCAGACCGGAGACCTTGGCCTGGCACTGGCGCTGGCCCGCAACGCTGCTGCCCTGATCGCCCTGCTCTTCGCGCTGTACCTGATCTTCCTGGATCCGAAAACCAAGCAGCTGTTCAGCAAACCGGCGGAGCCCGTCACCACCCGTCCGGTCATCTAGCCGTCGCCCTCACCGGTCCGCCTCGGAAGGAGCCAATGTCCATGATCAAGAGCCCCGACGAGATCGCCCTGATGCGCGAGGCCGGACGGGTGGTGGCGAACACGCTGGCGCTGGTGCGCGAGGCAGCCGACGTCGGCGTGACGCTGAAGGAGCTCGACGGCGTTGCCGCACAGGCGATTGCCGCGGCCGGCGCCACTCCGGCGTTTCTTGACTACCGCCCCCGCTGGGCCTCCGTGCCGTTCCCGGGCGTCATCTGCACAAGTGTCAACGATGCGGTGGTGCACGGCATCCCCAACGACTACCGGCTTGCGGACGGCGACCTGCTGAGCGTGGACTGCGGCGCGTTCCTGGCGGGCTGGTGCGGGGACGCCGCGATCAGTTTCATCGTGGGTACGGCTGATCCGGTGGACCAGGCGCTGATCGATGCCACGGACCAGGCCCTGGCACGGGGGATCGAGGCGGCGCGGATCGGCAACAAGATGGGTGACGTGGCTTATGCGATCGGCGGGGCCGCTCGCCGGGCCGGCTACGGTCTGCTGGCGGACCATGGCGGCCACGGTATCGGCAGGACTATGCACGCGGACCCGCACGTGCCCAACGACGGCCGGCCGGGCCGGGGGATCAAGCTGACCGAGGGGCTGGTCATTGCGATCGAGCCCATGCTGATCCTCGGCCGCAAGGACGACTACTACCACGACGACGACGAGTGGACCCTCCGCTCGGCCAACGGACGCCGGGCAGCCCACAGCGAGCACACCGTCGCGATCACCGCCGACGGTCCGGTCATCCTGACGTTGCCGTAGCGGACCCGGGACCTGCGTGCGGACGGGGCCGTGGGGCGGCCGGGGCCGTCCCCGTCAGGGCGTCAGCGCTGCCGCGCCGCCTGGCCGGCCAGCCGGAGACGCTGGCGGTGGGTTGCGAGCCGCAACTGAATGATGCGGGCCGCGCCCGCGATGGCGACCAGGATGCCGCCGCCAACAGCGGCGATGAAAAGGGCGATGCCGAGCGGGACTGCCCCTTCGAGGCCAAAGAACTTCACCTGGACGTATTCCTGGTTCTGCAGGATGAAGACGATGAGCAGGACCAACACCACCAGCGCGCTGGCCACCGCGGCCCACACCATTCCCGCGCGGGTAACGCGGCGGGGTTCCGGTTCCGGCGTCGGCGCTGCCGTGGGCGTTTCGGGGGTCGCGGCGCGGGGGGCTTCCCCGGCCGGTGCCAGTGTGCCGCCGGGCGGGCTGGTGAGGGGAGGGGTGCTCCCACCTGGGCCAGCGGTGTCGTAGCCCCCGTCGATGTCCGCGGCCGGGGCCTCAGCCGTGACCGGGGGAGGCGTGGTCGCGGCATCGTTGGGATCCTGGGGATCGAATCCGCGGGGTGTCTGGGTCATGGCGGCCGTACCTTTCGGTTGCGGGCCGGGCACAGGCTTTCCCTGGGCCGCGGCTGTCATCTCAATACTAAGCGTGCTTATGACCAATGGTGCGTGCGGGAGTGGCGCGTTGCCGCGAAATGAGGCATGGGGGTCCGGCGAAACGTGCGGCTGTTGGCACCGGGCGGGCGACGGTATAGCGTCACTCCAAAGGGACGCCCTGGCGGGCCGTCCGGCAGGGAGGCGCAGCTGTGACTATCGTCGACAACGCTGTTTACGTGGACGGACACCGGACCGCGGACCCCGAAGACCTGGATGAGACGTACTTCATCCTGCGACAGCGCCAGGGGATGGCCTGGATCGGGCTGTACCGCCCGGACGCTCCGGAGCTCCGCTCGGTGGCCGAGGAATTTGACCTGAACCATCTGGCCGTGGAGGACGCGCTTGCCGGCCATCAGCGCGCCAAGCTTGAACACTACGGCGACACCCTCTTTCTCGTGCTTCGGCCTGCCCGGTACCTGGACGAGGTGGAGAAAGTCCAGTTCGGCGAAATCCACGTCTTCTCCGGCCCCGATTTTGTGGTCACCGTCCGCCACGCCGAGTCGCCGGACCTGGCACGGGTGCGCCGCCGGATGGAATCCGAGCCCGAGTTCCTGGCGCTCGGGCCGGACGCTGTGCTGTACGCCATCCTGGACCAGGTGGTAGACGAATACGAGCCGGTCGCGGCCGGTCTGGAGAACGACGTCGACGAGATCGAGGATGATCTCTTCGCCGCCGATCCCGGCGTCACCCGCCGGATCTATGAACTCTCGCGGCAGGTGATCACGTTCCAGCGCGCTACGGCGCCGCTGGCGGCCATCTTACAGGCGCTCCGGGCGGGCAGCCCCGGCAGGGTGCCCGGGCCGGACTTGCAGGACCACTTCCGGGACGTCTTGGACCATGTGTTGCGTCTCAGCGAACGGATCGCGGCATTCCGGGCCCTGCTGCAGAATGCGCTCGCGGTCAACGCCGCCCTTGTGGCACAACGGCAGAACGACGAAATGAAGCTGCTGACGGAATCGAGCATCGCCCAGAACGAGCAGACCAAGCGGATCTCGTCGTGGGCCGCCATTCTCTTCGCCCCCACGCTCATCGCATCGATTTACGGGATGAACTTCCGTCTGATGCCCGAACTCGATTGGCCGTTCGGGTATCCGATGGCGATGGGGCTGATGGTGGTGATGGGGTTGGTTTTGTACGTGATTTTCCGACACAACAAGTGGATCTGAGCGGCGTGCTTCCCAGTAGACGTGGGGGAGCGTCCGAACCGAACGAGAGCGGCTGAAGGGGCGGCTCCGGCCGGCGGATGATCCGCGGCCAGAGCCGCACGCGGTGCCCCAGGAGGGAATCGAACCCCCGACCGGCGGATTAGAAGGCCGCTGCTCTATCCCCTGAGCTACTGGGGCAATCTGGCGTGCCGCCCAGCTTCTGCCGGGGGCGCCTCAAGAAGTTTACAGTGCCGGCGGCGTGCTGCCTGTCAGTGGCGTCCGGGCATTTTCCACTCCCCGCCCCCGCCCGCCGTGGCGGCCTCGGTTTTCCACATAGGCAAGTCCCGCCCTCGCGGCGCTTCCGCCCCGGCGGGAAGCTGGGAATGCCTGCTAGGGCACGACCAATCGAGACAGGACAACCCCATGAATGACAGCATTACGGTCCGCGGCTTCGTTGCCACGGAGATCAAGACCTCAACGACGCCGGGTGGCGTCGCCACGGCGTCCTTCCGGCTGGGTTCCACCGGGCGGCGCTTTGACCGCGCCGCGAACGCCTGGGTGGACGGCAACACCAACTGGTTCACGGTGCAGGGATACCGGCAACTGGCCGGAAACATGGGCTGCAGCATCAAGAAGGGCCAGCGCGTCATCATCGTCGGCCGGCTCAAGATGCGCAGCTGGGAAAAGGAGGGCCGCATCTATCACGTGGCTGAGATCGACGCGGAGTCTGTCGGCCACGACCTGATGTGGGGCTCGGCCAACTTCACACGGACCGCCGGCGGCGGCCCGGTGCCTGGCCAGGGCCTCGCGGCTGTCGAGGGCAACGGCAGCGGGGCCGACCTGCCCCACGACGGTGACCGCGAGCCGAACGACGACGGCGGCCATGGTGCATCGGACGGCGACGACACCGATGACGAGCAGGAGTTCGACGAGGAGACCGGCGAACTGAAGGAGGCCGCCGCCTGAGCCCGCGGACGGTGGCCCCGTGGCAGAATTGCCAGGTGATGCGGGCCTTCAGGAAGACTGAGCGATTGGCGCTGCTGCCCGTGTTCGGAGCAGTGGGCCTGCTACTGGCAGCGACCTCCGCCTGCTCGGCGACCATCGGCGGCGGCAGCATCGGCAGCAGCAGCATCGGCAGCAGCGGCGCGTCCGCGGCCGCGTCAGCCCCGTCCGCCCCGGCGCCAGCGGTGGCCGCCCGACCCGAAACCCCCTCCGCGACGCCCGGTCCGGCCACTTCGGCGGCCCGGACCCGCATGGAGGCGGCTCTGGCAAGGATGGCGGCCCCGGGGTCCGCGCCCGGGACGGATCAAATCCGTGCGGCCATCGTCGACGCCGGCTTCCCGCCCGCTGCCATCGAAGTCACAGCCAGCCGAACGCCCACCGGTCTTGCGGCGGACGCGGTGGAGGCAGCGGTCCGGCAGGACCAGGACTGCATCGTTGCCCAGCTGCGGAAGGGCACCGTGGCCGTGACCGTTCTCCCCCTCCTTGCAGGCGGCCGTTGTTTCGTCGGTTCGCCGGCCTAGTCCGCAGCCACCGGAACGGCGCTCCGCGGACCCGTCGCCGGACTCCGGCGGGCGCCCTCCGGAATGTGAGTTATCCGCTCCGAGCCACTAGATTTGTAGGCATGGCGGAATTTATCTACACAATGACCAAGGCCCGCAAGGCCGTTGGCGAAAAACTTATCCTCGACGACGTGAGCATGTCCTTCTTCCCGGGGGCCAAGATTGGTGTTGTTGGCCCCAATGGTGCCGGTAAATCCACCATTCTGAAGATCATGGCCGGCCTGGACACTCCGTCCAACGGTGAAGCACGCCTGAGCCCCGGGTACTCCGTCGGCATCCTTTTGCAGGAACCGCCGCTGAACGAGGACAAGACCGTTCTGGGCAACGTCCAGGAAGGCGTCGGCGAAATCTACGGCAAGATCCAGCGGTTCAATGAGATCTCCGAAGAAATGGCGAGCCCGGACGCGGACTACGACACGCTCCTCGAGGAAATGGGCCACCTGCAGGAAGCCATCGACGCTGCCGACGCGTGGGACCTCGATTCCCAGCTTGAGCAGGCCATGGACGCGCTGCGCTGCCCGCCGGCCGATGCCGACGTCACGCTGCTCTCCGGCGGTGAGCGCCGCCGCGTTGCACTCTGCAAGCTCCTGCTGCAGAAGCCGGACCTGCTGCTGCTGGACGAACCGACCAACCACCTCGACGCCGAGAGCGTGCTGTGGCTTGAGCAGCACCTCTCCTCCTACGCCGGTGCCGTCCTCGCCGTCACCCACGACCGGTACTTCCTGGACCACGTGGCCGAATGGATCGCCGAAGTGGACCGCGGCCACCTGTACCCGTACGAAGGCAACTACTCCACCTACCTGGAGAAGAAGCGTGCCCGCCTCGAAGTCCAGGGCAAGAAGGACGCGAAGCAGGCCAAGCGCCTCACCGAGGAACTGGAATGGGTCCGTTCCAACGCCAAGGGCCGGCAGACCAAGTCCAAGGCCCGTCTGGCCCGCTATGAGGAAATGGCCGCCGAGGCGGACCGGACCCGCAAGCTCGACTTCGAAGAGATCCAGATCCCGCCGGGCCCGCGCCTGGGGGGCCTCGTTCTGGAGGCCACGAACCTGCAGAAGGGCTTCGAGGACCGCACCCTGATCGACGGGCTGTCCTTTACGTTGCCGCGGAACGGTATTGTCGGCGTCATCGGCCCGAACGGCGTCGGCAAGACCACCCTGTTCAAGACCATTGTCGGACTTGAGCCCCTCGACGGCGGTGAGCTTAAAATCGGTGATTCCGTCAAGATCTCCTACGCGGACCAGAGCCGTGGCGGCATCGACCCGAACAAGACCCTGTGGGAGGTCGTCTCCGACGGGCTCGACTTCATCCAGGTAGGCCAGGTCGAGATGCCGTCCCGCGCCTACGTCGCAGCCTTTGGCTTCAAGGGCCCGGACCAGCAGAAGAAGGCAGGGGTGCTTTCCGGTGGTGAGCGCAACCGCCTGAACCTGGCCCTGACCCTGAAGCAGGGCGGCAACCTGCTGCTCCTCGACGAACCGACTAACGACCTCGACGTCGAGACGCTCAGCAGCCTCGAAAATGCCCTGCTCGAATTCCCGGGCTGCGCCGTCGTAGTCTCGCACGACCGCTGGTTCCTGGACCGGGTGGCCACCCACATCCTCGCCTACGAAGGTGACGAGGAGAACCCCTCCAAGTGGTATTGGTTCGAGGGCAACTTCGAATCCTACGAGGAGAACAAGGTCGAGCGCCTCGGCCCGGACGCGGCCAAGCCGCACCGCGTGACCCACCGCCGCCTCACCCGCGACTAGTCCGCCGGGTTAGTCCCGCCGGGCCAACGGCAAAGGGTCGGCTCCCCACGGGGGGAGCCGACCCTTTGTCGTCCGTCAGGCGCGGTCGGCCTTGCGCATCTGGTGCTGCAGGACCTTGGTCTGGACGGCGCCCTTGACCTTGCTCTTGAGGTCCGTGGGCACCCGGATCATGCCCTCCTGCGCGACCGTGGCGACATGCTGGCCGTCCTGGCTGAAGATCTTGCCCGTGGCCAGGCCGCGTGCGCCCTGCGCGCTCGGGGATTCCTGGACGTAGAGCAGCCACTCGTCCACGCGGACGGGGCGGTGCCACCACATGGCGTGGTCCAGGCTGGCGACCGACATTCCCGGGGTGATCCAGCTGAGGCCGTGCCGGCGCAGGACGGATTCCAGCAACGTGTAGTCGCTCGCGTAGGCCAGCGCCGCCCGGTGCATCTGGGGGTCATCGGGCATCGGTCCGAAGGTCCGCATCCAGACGGCGTTCCGGGCCTCCTTGGCCCCCGTCGCGGACACATACAGCGCCGGATCCACGTGGCGGATGTCAAAGGGGCGCTCGTAGGCCCAGTGCCGTGCCACCGGGTGGTCGTACTTGCCGAGCAGATCGGCAGTGCTCGGCAGCGACTCCGGGCCCGGGATGCCGGTCGGCATCTCGGTCTGGTGCTCGATTCCCTCGTCCTCGTCCTGGAAGGACGCGATCATCGACAGGATGGGCATGCCCTCCTGGTACGCGTGGACCCGGCGCGCGGAAAAGGACCGTCCGTCGCGCAGCCGCTGGACACCGAAGGTGATGGGCTTGTTGGCGTCGCCGGGCCGGAGGAAATAGCCGTGCATGGAGTGGACGCCACGGCCTTCCGGGACGGTGCGGCCGCCGGCCACGAGGGACTGCGCGAGGACCTGGCCGCCGAAGACACGCTGCCGCGGCTGTTTCTGCGACGGACCCATGAAAATGTCCTCGTCGGTCCGTGCGCCCTCCAGATCGCCGAGGTCCAGGAGTTGGATGAGCGAGGAGGTGGGGTCCTCGAGGGGCATCGCCTGCGTTCCGGCGTCGGCTTCAGTCATGGTTTGACTCTAGACGGCACCCCGGCACGGCTCAAAAGAGGCGCAACCGGTAGAGTCGAGATTGTGCCTGACGTCCTCATCGAGCCCCTGCAGTTCACCGATCCCCGCGACCTCGCCGACCTGCGCACCTTTGCGACGCGGGCCAGGGCCATTGACGACGGCGCCATCCGGCTGAGCGCCGCCGGACCCGTGCTGGCCGCCTACGTCTGCGTACTCCGCCCCCGGCTGCTGGGTGAGTCGACGCCCACCATTCTGGGGCTCCGCACCGTGGCGCTGGCCGAGCCCGCCGAGCTTGACGTGACCGTCCCGCTTTCCGCCGTACTCGACCGCCTGGCCCGAGCGGGCGCCGACGACGTCGCACTTCCGGTCCCGCCCGTGACCGTTACCGAATCGTGGGCCGGCGTCGGCGCTCCCCGCAGCGGCTGGGAGTCGCTCGGCACCCTGTCGGACCTAAGCCTGCGGCAGGGCGCAGAGGCGGGGATCACCGAGATCGCCGCGATCATCCCGGAGAAACCCGGCGCCCTGATCGTCAACAACGCCCGCGCGACTGTCTGGGGACGGCCGTTGCCCGACGCCGGAGGCCTGCCCGCGGGGGCCGCGTTCGCGGCACTGACGCTGGGCTTCCTGGCGGACGGCCAACAAAGCCTCTTCCGTGCGGGCCGCTGGTTCCGCCTCAGCAGCCCCCGTGGCCACGTCCTGGTCCGGGCTGGCTCGGGACTGTAGGCATTCCGCCGGGTGACTGCCGGGCGGCCGGCGGCCGACCGTCGGGCCGAGCGATCCGCCCGTGTCAGGGCGCAGTGGCCGCTGCGAGTTTGACCGGGGCCTGTTGCCCGGCCCACGTGGCTGTCAAGGCACGCGGTCCGGCAGGCGGGCCCGCCAGCTCGAGCCGCCGCACGACCAGCAGTTCAACGTCCCCGGTCCGGACCAGGGTTCCCGCACCGCTGCTGTTGCTGCCGGGGGCGGTCACGACGCCGATATCAGGCGGTGACGCGACTATCGGTCCGGTGCACTTCACGACGACGGATTCCGGCATCGCCTCGAGCCGACCCTCGACGTCAAGATACTGCTCGGCCTGCGGGGTGCCCGTCAGGATGGCGGCGGCCAGGGCGGCCAAATAGCTGGGATCGCCGCACGCATCGTAGATCCACCTCTGGCCGAGGACCGAGTGCTCCATGGTGCCGATCAAGGACGCTTCGGCACCGTGCAGGGGAGACCCGCGGTAGGTCAGGGGCACCTGAAAGACAGTGTCCGCCCCCGCGACCAGCATCGTCTCGATACCGACTTCGCCTTCCGGGTCATCGAACCGGAACGAGCCGGCCTTGCTCAGGGCGTCACCGTGCGCCGTGAACCATGGCTGCAGCGGCAGCCACCCCTCCAGGAGTTCCATCTTCGTCGGGTGCAACTGGGCTTGATGAATAATTGCCATGCGAGCCAGCCTACTTGCCTCGCCATACCCGGGCGGGTATTCTGGATGTAGAAAGACCCCGGAGACATTCCCCCAAGTGCCTCCGGGGTCTTTCCATTTCCACTTCGGTTTCAGGCCCCTGACGGGCTGTTGACCATCGAGAGCGCGGCGCGTTCCATATAATCCCAGAGCGTGCTCTCGTAGAGCGGCGGCAGTTCCAGGGCGTCCACCGCGACGCGCATGTGGTGCAGCCACGCCTCCTTCGCCTCGGGCGTGACGCGGAACGGCTGGTGCCGCATCCGGAGCCTTGGGTGGCCGCGTTCTTCCCCGTAGGTGGTGGGGCCGCCCCAATACTGTTCCAGGAACATCAGGAACCGGCGCTTGGCCGGTCCGAGGTCCTCCTCCGGATACATCGGGCGCAACAGCGGATCCGTGGCGACGCCGTCGTAAAAGGCGTCGATCAGCTTCACGAAGGTCTCGTGGCCGCCCACGGCATCATAGAAATTGTCCGTGTAGCCGGGCTGGCTGAATGGATCGTTCTGCATCAGCATCTTCGGCCGGCCCGGTTCGCCGGCTGCGGAAATCGTCATGTCTATTCTCCGGCCTTTTGCTGGGGTGCGGCTTGCTGGGGTGCCACGCCGGCGTCATCGGCCGCGAGGGCGTCGGGTGATACGTACGTGCCCTGCGAACGGTTGCCCACCCGCAGGATCTCGCCGTTGCGCAGGTACCAGACGGTCCCGTCCTCGGCCCTGACCCGGGTGATGCGCAGGCCCATGGACTCCACGATCCCCACCACTTCGGAGGTCTCGATGACGTCGCCGATCCCATATTGGTCTTCGATGGTGATGAAGATGCCGGCCAGGAAATCGCGGATCAGCTGCTGGGCGCCGAAACCGATGGCGACGCCGAGAATGCCGACGCTGGTGAGGAGCGGGGCAATGTTCACATTGAGGTTTTGCAGCACATAGATCACGGTGATGACGACGACGAGCACGCTCACGACGCTATTGAGCAGCGCCCCGATCGTGTTGGCGCGCTGTTCGCGCCGCTGATTGTCCAGGGCGCGCAGCGCCGGCGCCACCCAGCGGAAATGCGGCTTCTTGAAGAAGGTGGTGCCGGCGGCGACGCGCTTGGTGATGCCGGAGATCACGAAGGACGCCACCAGCCACGCGGCAACGCCCACTCCGATGCTGATCAGGACACCCGGCAGGTTGATGGCGGAGATATCCGGCGCCGTGATGGGCGCGGCGGTGGTCAGGCTGTACATCGGTGGGGTTTGCTCCTAACGCGCGCCCGCGTTCGCCGGGCGCATAACACTCTGTTCACCTTCAACAGTAGCGCCGTAGCGTTGCCCCATGCGCATCCTGGTCCTCGGCGGCACAGCCTTCCTGTCAGCAGAAATTGCCCGGCAGGCCGTGGCCGGCGGGCACGACGTCCTCTGCCTGGCCCGCGGAACAAGCTCGCCGCCGCCGGAGGGCGCCGGCTGGCTGCAGGCGGACCGGGCACAGGGTCCGGCCGCCTACGCCGGCGCGAGCGCTGCAGGGGAGTGGGACGCGGTCATCGAGGTCGCCCGGGATCCGCTGCAGGCGCGGGAGGCGCTCGAAGCCTTGGCCGGCCGCGCCCGGCACTGGACGTTCGTCTCGAGCTGCTCGGTCTACGCCGACCATTCAGTGCGCGGTGCCGCGGAGGACGCCCCCGTGTTGGAGCCGCTGGCAGGGAGCGCGGAGCCGACAGCGGAGAACTACGGCGAGGCGAAATCCGCCATCGAACGGGCCACGGCGGACTTTGTCGGCGACAGGGCGCACTTGTGCCGGTCCGGACTGATCGGAGGGCCCGGAGACGGCTCAGACCGCTACGGTTACTGGCCCGCCCGCTTCGCCCGGGACTCCGGCCCGGTCCTGGCTCCGGAGATTCCCGCAGCTCCGACCCAGGTGATCGACGTCCGCGACCTGGCGGCCTGGCTGTTGTTTGCAGCCGAAGCCGGTGTCACCGGGGTGCTGAATGCGGTCGGTGACCCGGTCCCATTTGCCGCGTACCTCGAAGAATCGCGACGGCTGTCCGGGGGAGTCTCCGAGACGGTGATGGCGCCGGCCGGCTGGCTGGCCGCCCACGGGGCGAACTACTGGGCAGGACCGGATTCCTTGCCGCTCTGGCTGCCACCCGGCCACGACGGATTTTCCGCGCGCAGCAATGCCGCGGCCCGCGCGGCGGGTCTGCGGTTGCGCCCGTGGACCCAGACGCTGGCGGACAGCCTCGCGGATGAGCGGCGCCGGGGTCTGGACCGGGAACGAAAGGCCGGTCTCAGCCCCGACGCCGAGCGCCGGCTGGTGCGCGACTTGCGGGCGGCTCAGTCCGCCTGAGCCGAGGCGCCCCGATCCACGGCGCCCGGACCCGCGGCGGCCGAGGTCTCGTGCCGCACCGGGAAGTTCACGCTCCGGGCGATGAAGCACACCGCGTTCGCTTCCCGGTGGAGCTCCTCGAGCAGCGGCTCCGCAACGGGAGCCGCCGTCGTCACGCGGGGCTTGAGCGTCACTGACTCGAACTGGCCGCTGCCGTCCCGGTTGGTCCGCATCACGCCTTCGGCGGAGTCCTCGTACCCGGTCACCACCACGCCGTGTTTGACGGCGACGTGCAGGAACGACAGCATGTGGCACTGCGAGAGCGCCGCCAGCAGCAACTGCTCGGGGTTATAGCGTCCAGCGTCGCCGTGGAACGTGGGGTCCGCCGAGCCCTTTAGGACCGGCAGGCCGGGGATCTCGACGTCGTGGTCGCGGGAATAGCCGCGGTACGTGTCCGTCCCGCCGCCCAGATTCCCGGTCCAGCGGACTGCCAATGTGTAATGGTGCTCGTCGAGGCTCATTGCGGTCCTAGACGTCCGCCGCGCGTGCGCGCAGGGCCCGGGCGACGCCGTCGCGGTTTTCCAGCATCATCCGGCGCAACGCCGCGCTGTCTTCCGGCAGCGAAGCCAGGAACTCATCCGTGCGGTCCACCGTCGCCTGCGTGGTCAGCTGCGCCGGATAGAGCCCGAGGACGATCTGCTGGGCCAGCGCGTGGGTGCGGTCCTTGACGATCCCCGGGACGGCCTCGAAATACTTCCCGGCGTAGGGCTCCAACAGCCCGGTATCCAGCACCCGCGTGAAGCCGGCGACCGCCGAGCCCTGCAGCGCGTTGGACAGCTCACCCTTGACCACAATCGACTCCCAGGCCGCCGCCTTGGCTTCGGCGGTGGGGATGGCGGCCTTGGCCAGGGCCGCGGCGTTTTGGCCGGTGGCCGTGTTGTCGTGCTCCAGTTCGGCGTCGATCTGCTGCTGGCCGGCGCGTCCGCCGACCACGAGGGACGCGATCAGTTCCCAGCGCAGGTCCTGGTCCACGGCGAGGCCGGCCAGTTCCCGGGAGCCGTCCAGCAGGCCGGCGACCGTGTCCAGCTGCCCGGTACTGCGCGCCAGCAAGGCGAAGGACTTCACGAACTGCAGCTGCGCGTCGGAACCGGCCGGCACGCGGGAGGCGAGCTCCCAAAGCCGGTCGGCGGCCGCCGCCGCGGTCGCGTCCTTGTACTCCGCGGCCACATAGAAGTTCAGCGTGGTAGCGAGCTGGCGGAGCTGGACCTGGATCACGGACGAGTCTGATTCCTCCGCGATGTTGGCGAGGATCAGTTCCACATAGCCGCGCGCCGGGGTTTCGCCGTCGCGCGCCGCGTCCCAGGCCGAGCCCCAGACCAGGGTGCGGGGG
This sequence comes from Arthrobacter sp. 05N428_2, assembly GCF_056397065.1. NCBI lineage: Bacteria > Bacillati > Actinomycetota > Actinomycetes > Micrococcales > Micrococcaceae > Arthrobacter > Arthrobacter sp. 05N428_2. The sequence continues at coordinate 216,277 of NZ_JBFTMR010000002.1, forward strand.
AGGCTCCGGCCAAAGTCCTTCAGGTGCGCGGTGGCGGTCGCGAGGGACTTCGGGTCGAGCCGGACCTTGGCGTAGGCGAGGTCGTCGTCGTTGAGCAGGATCAGGTCCGGCTGCGCGAGGCCGGCCAGGGCCGGAACTGAGGTGCGCTCGCCGTCGACGTCGAGTTCCTCGCGGTGGACGCGCTCGAGCTTCCCGGCGCCGTCCAGGTTGTAGAAGCCGACAGCGAGCCGGTGCGGCCGGATCGTCGACTGGGCCTCGGTGGCGGACTGCAGGATGGCGAAGGACGAAATCGTGCCGTCAGCTTCGACGGCGAGTTCGGGCTTGAGCGTGTTGACCCCGGCGGTCTCCAGCCAGAGCCGTCCCCACTGGTCCAGGTCGCGGCCGCTGGACTTTTCCAGCTCGACCATCAGGTCGCTGAGCTCGGTGTTCTGCCAGGCGTGCTTGCGGAAATACTCGCGGACGCCGGCCATGAACTCTTCCGGCCCGACCCAGGCCACCAGTTGCCGGAGCACCGAGGCGCCCTTGGCGTAGGTGATGCCGTCGAAGTTCACCTCGACGTCCTCCAGATCGTTGATTTCGGCGAAGATCGGGTGGGTCGTGGGCAGCTGGTCCTGCCGGTACGCCCAGGACTTCTCCACCGAGGCGAAGGTGGTCCAGGCGTGGTCGAACTTCGTGTTCTCGACGGCGGCAAGATGGGACATGTACTCGGCGAAGGATTCGTTCAGCCAGAGGTCGTTCCACCAGCGCATGGTGACCAGGTCGCCGAACCACATGTGGGCCAGTTCGTGCAGCACGGTGATGGCGCGGCGCTCCACCTGCGCGTCCGTGACCTTGCTGCGGAAGACGTAGCCCTCCAGGATCGTGACGGCCCCGGCATTCTCCATAGCACCCGCGTTGAACTCCGGCACGAAAAGCTGGTCGTACTTTTCGAACGGGTACGGGCAGCCGAACTGGGCCTCAAAGAACTCGAAGCCCTGCCGGGTGAGCTCAAAGATGTTGTCCGCGTCCAGGTACTGCATGAGCGACTTGCGCGCATAGACGCCCAGCGGGGTGACCTTGCCGTCCGCGGACTTCACTTCGCTGCGGACGGACTGGTACGGCCCGGCGATCAACGCGGTGACGTAGGAGGAGAGCCGCGGGGTGGGCGCGAATTCCCACACCGACCGCGCGCCGCCGTCCACGCCGGGGGTGGTTTCCACCGGCGCCGGGGTGGGGGAGTTGGAGACAACATCCCAGCGCGAGGGTGCGGTGACGGTGAAGCTGAAGCTGGCCTTGAGGTCTGGCTGTTCGAAGACCGCGAACATCCGTCGGGAATCGGGAACTTCAAACTGGGTGTAGAGATAGACCTCGTTGTCTACCGGGTCCACGAAGCGGTGCAGGCCCTCGCCCGTGTTCATGTAGGGCGCGTCCGCGACCACCAGGAGTTCGTTCTCGGCGGCAAGATCGGGAAGCTGGATCCGGATGCCGTCGGACACTTCCGCCGGATCCAGTTCGCGGCCGTTCAGCGTGACGCTGTGCACCTTCCGGGTGACGGCGTCGATGAAGGTTGAGGAGCCCGGCGTGGCCGTGAAGGTCACGGCGGTGGTGGAGCCGAAGACCTCCGCGCCCCGCGTTAGGTCCAGGCTGACGTCATAGGAGCCGACGGCGATCAGTTCGGCGCGCTCGCGGGCTTCGGCGCGCGTGAGGTTCATTCCGGGCAAGGGGTGCCTCCAGGATTGGTCGGAGAGGTGGAAACGATACTGTGAAATTATTCTTTCACGGTGAGGCCGGTTGGCAAGCGGCGGCTGGCCGCGGGCATCGTCTGCGCGTGCGTGCCGCAGGGGTAGCGTTGGAGCCATGGGAAAGATCCGGGATTCCGTCGACACCAGGGCCCTGCGTTTCGCCGTGGGGTTCCCCGTCATGCTGGCGGCCGCGTTCGTGGTCTGCGCACTGCTGATCCGCGCCGACCTGCCCGAGCCGCTGGCGGTCCGCTGGACCGACGCCGGCGCAGCGGACTTCGCGCCTTTCGGAGCCGTGGTGGGCGCCGGCGCGGGACTGATCGTGCTGGTCGGCTGGGCCATCCTGCTGCAGGCCGCGCCGCTGTCCCGCCCGGCGCTGATGCGCCGGTTCATGATGGGTGCAGGGCTGAGCATGAGCCTCTTCGTCACGGCCGTCCTCGCCGCCCTGCTGGTCGGCCAGCTGGGCCTCGCCGACGCCCGGGAGTCCCGCGTCGATGTGACCATTTTGGCCATGGGCAGCGGGGCTGCGCTGGGTTTGGGCGTGGTCATGGGGTTCGTCTTCAAGGCGGACGAACGGTGGTCCACCGATGACGAGCGGGCCGTGCGGGAGGCCCTCGCGCGGGAACAGGACCCGGAGCTGGCCAGGGACACCGTGGGTCTCTGGGTGCACGCCCGCAGTTCGGTGTTCGTGATGCTCGGCATTGCCACCCTGTTACCGGCTGCCCTGCTCACCGTCGCCGTCCCGTGGCTGGCGGCGGTCCTCGTAGCTGCAGCTTTGCTCGCGGCCGTGTTCCTCTTCGCCCGCATCCGGGTGGACCGCGGCGGGCTGCAGGTGTTCGCCGGCGGCTTCGTACGGGTCATGGATGTGCCCGCCGCCGCCATCGACGCGGCGACGCCCCAACAAGTCAAGGCCGCCGACTATGGCGGATGGGGCTACCGGAGCCGCGGCGCCACGACGGCGTTGCTGGTCGGCAGCGGACCCGCCGTCGTCGTTGACCGCTCCGACGGCCGGCGGCTGACGGTGAGCGGCGGCAGTGCCGCGACGGCGGACAACGTGGCGCAGGTGCTGTCCCGCGTGGCTGCCCGGGCGCGCCGCAACGGCGGGGCGCCCGCGTCGCAGCCCTAGTAAACTGGGAACAGCCCTGACCAGCGGCGCCGCGAGTCCTCCGGCGCTCCCCACAGAACGGATCTGCCCGTGACCACTGCCCCGGACTTCCCGCGCGTTCACATCGCCACCGACCACGCCGGCATGGAACTTAGCGCCCACCTGGTGCACCACCTCGGCGCCAAGGGGTACGAGGTGGTAGACCACGGGCCGAAGACCTACGACGCGCTGGATGACTACCCCTCCTTCTGCATCAACGCCGCCACTGCCGTGGTGGTCGACCAGGCAGCCGGCACGTCCGCGCTGGGCATTGTCCTGGGCGGCTCCGGCAACGGCGAGCAGATCGCTGCCAACAAGGTCAAGGGGGTCCGCGCCGCGCTGGCCTGGAACCTCGACACCGCCAGGCTGGCCCGTGAACACAACGACGCCAACGTCGTGGCCGTCGGCGGCCGGCAGCACAGCGTGGACGAGGCCACCGCAATCATCGAGGCCTTCCTGACCGAGCCCTTCAGCAACGAGGAGCGGCACGTCCGCCGGATCGGCAAGATCGCCACCTACGAGACCACCGGCGAGGTCGTCGAATAGTGCCGGAGGGGCATTCGGTCCACCGGCTGGCCCGGCAGTTCGCGGACGTCTTCGAGGGGGAGCGGCTCGCCGTTTCCAGCCCGCAGGGGCGGTTCGCCCAGGGCGCTGCCGTGCTCGACGGCCACGTGCTCACCGGCTCGGCGGCGCACGGGAAGCACCTGTTTCTCGGCTTCGAGCACGGGCTGGTCCTGCACGTGCACCTGGGCCTGTACGGGGCCTGGGACTTCGGCGGCGACGCGGATTTTCGCGGCGCGTCCAGCATCGGCGCGCCCCGGAAAGTGGGCGAGCGGGAGCTCTACGACGACGGCGGCGCGGATGCCGGGCTGGCGGGTGCTGGGCATGCGGGTGTCGGGTGCGCGGGGCCGCCGGCCCCCGTCGGAGCAGTCCGGGTCCGCTTGGTCAGTGGACACGGCTGGGCGGACCTGCGCGGCGCGACCACCTGCGAAACGCTGACCGAAGCCGAGGCGGACGCCGTCGAGGCCCGGCTGGGTCCTGATCCGCTGCGGAATCTCCCTGGCGACCGGGACGCCTTCATAGCCGGGCTGGCCAGGAAGCGCACCCCGCTGGCGACGCTGCTGATGAACCAGTCGGTGATCGCCGGCGTCGGGAACGTCTACCGTGCCGAGTTGCTGTTCCGGCAGCGGCTGGACCCGTGGCTTCCCGGGGCGGCACTGCCGGCGGAGGCCGCCGGGCGGCTCTGGGACGATACGGCCGCGATGATGTCCGACGGCGTCCGCGACGGCCGGATCATCACCACACCGGCGCGCTACTGGACGGAGCCCCGCGCCACGGAAGAAGGCGCCACGGAACTTGGCTTCACGGGACCGGGCGGCAGGCTGCCGGCCCCGGAGGACGCGCACTTTGTGTACCGGCGGCAGGGTCTGGACTGCCGGGATTGCGGGACCGCCGTGGCCCTGACGGAGCACGCTGCGCGGAAGCTCTACTGGTGCCCGGCCTGCCAGCAGGATTGAGCCGGCTGATGTGCCGGTCTCCTCATCGATTGCTCCAAAGCGGCTGTTTTGAGCCGTGATAAGGGCACCTGCGGAGCAATCGATGGACTGGGCATGAGGCCTGGACATGAAGGCGCGGACATGAAAAAAGCCCCTCCGGAGAGGGGCCCTGTCTTCGTCAGACTCGGAGGGGACGACGGGAATCGAACCCGCGTAATCAGTTTGGAAGACTGAGGCTTTACCATTAAGCTACGTCCCCGGGAACTTGCTGGAACTTCAGCTAAGCTTCCGGGCGGCTGTTGAAGCCGGATACAACTAAACCCAATTCAGGCCCCCGGTGTCAAATGTGCAAACCGGCACACTATGACCGTAGACTGTTCTGTGCACTTACGGGGTGTAGCTCAGCTTGGCTAGAGCGCCTGCTTTGGGAGCAGGAAGTCGCAGGTTCAAATCCTGTCACCCCGACTCTGCAGCGACTGCCAGGCAGTGGTGTTGCAGAACCCCATCCCCCAAATCCAGGAGTACTTAGACTGTGAAGAGCGCTGTCGAGAACCTCACCCCTACGCGGGTCAAGCTCAATGTTGAGGTCCCCTTTGAGGAATTGAAGCCCAGCATCGCAGAGGCATACAAGACTGTTGCTTCGCAGATCCAGGTTCCCGGTTTCCGCAAGGGCAAAGTCCCCTCCAAGCTCATTGACCAGCGCGTTGGCCGCGGCTACGTCCTGGAAACGGCGATCAACGAAGGCCTCAACGGCTGGTACCAGACCGCCGTGCAGGAAACCGGCATCCGGCCGCTGAGCCGTCCCGAGGTTGAAATCACCGAGGTGCCGGACCCTTCCGCCACCGACGGCGAACTCAAGTTCCACGCCGAAGTTGACGTCCGCCCCGAGATCGAACTCCCGGACTACGCCGGCATCAAGGTGGAGGTTGCCGCTGCCGAGTCCGGCGAAGCCGACGTCGACAAGGCCCTCGACGAACTGCGCGGCCGCTTCGGCACGCTCAAGTCCGTTGACCGCCCCGCCGCCGACGGCGACTTCCTCACGATCGACATCACCGCCTCCATCGACGGCGCCGAGGTCGACTCCGCGTCAGGGCTGTCCTACCAGGTCGGCGCCGGCACCATGCTCGAAGGCCTCGACGAAGCCGTCACCGGCCTCAGCGCCGACGAAGACGCCATCTTCGACACCACCCTGGTGGGCGGCGACCACGCCGGCGAGTCCGCCCAGGTCAAGGTTGTGCTCAAGGCCGTCAAGGAGCGCGAGCTTCCCGAGGCCAACGACGACTTCGCCCAGCTCGCGTCGGAGTTCGACACCCTGGCCGAGCTCCGCGAGGACCTCGCCAAGCAGGCCGCCGACTCCAAGATTGTCGAGCAGGGCGTAGAGGCCCGCGACAAGGTCCTGGACAAGCTCGTCGAGCTCGTCGAGGTTCCGGTACCGGCGTCCGTCGTCGAGGAGCAGATCGAACAGCACTTCAGCGCCGAGAACTCCCACGGTGAAGGCGACCACGACACTGAGGAGCACCGCGCCGAGGTCAAGGCCAACACCGAGCGTGCCTTCCAGAACGAGGTCATCCTTGACGCGATCGCCGAGAAGGAAGAAGTCGACGTCAGCCAGAACGAGCTGATCGACTACATCGTCACCACCGCCAGCCAGTACGGCATGGACCCGAACCAGTTCGCCCAGATCATTGATCAGAGCGGCCAGGTTCCGATGATGGTCTCCGAGGTCCGCCGCCGTAAGGCACTCGCCGTCGTGCTGGGCCAGGCCGAGGTCACCGATTCCGAGGGCAACAAGGTTGACCTGAGCGACTTCGTCCGCCCCGGCGGCGAAGAGGCGCCGGTCGAGGCAGCCGACGAGACCGACGTCGAGGACGTCGCTTCCGAAGAAGCAGCACCCGAGACCGCTAAGAACGACGACCCGGCAGCAGTGAAGTTCTAACACTTTCTGTACCCGAGTTTCCCGCAGCACTCCCGGATCACCGATCCGGGGGTGCTGTTTTTTAAGCCCGCGATGAACCCTCCCGGCCGGTCGTGCGCCGTCAGCGAACAGCCCTGTGCCTGAGCACAAAGCGGCTGCGAAAACCGTTAGTGTCCAAGTAGGAAAGTTCAGTGATGCCGTCCAGTGGCGTCACCGTCGCCAGCGAGAGGTAAGTACATATGTCACAGCAAGCAGGGGCACCCCGGATGGCTACCGTCGATCCGGCCGCCCAGGATAACTACATTTACAACCGCCTGCTGAAAGAGCGCATCATCTGGCTCGGCTCCGAGGTCCGTGACGAGAACGCCAACGCGATTTGCTCGCAGCTGCTGCTGCTCTCGGCCGAGAACCCCGAGAAGGATATCTACCTGTACATCAACTCGCCCGGCGGCTCGGTTACCGCCGGCATGGCCATCTACGACACGATGCAGTTCATCCCGAACGACGTCGTCACCGTCGCCACCGGCCTGGCCGCCTCGATGGGCCAGTTCCTGCTCTCCTCCGGCACCAAGGGCAAGCGCTACGCCACCCCGAACGCCCGGATCCTGATGCACCAGCCCTCCGGCGGCATCGGCGGCACCGCTTCGGACATCAAGATCCAGGCCGAGCTGATCCTGCACATGAAGAAGGTCATGGCCGAACTGACCGCGGAGCAGACCGGACAGTCCGTCGAGACCATCCTCAAGGACAACGACCGCGACAAGTGGTTCACGGCGACCGAAGCCCTCGAATACGGCTTCTTCGACAAGATCGCGGCGCACGCCGGGTCCGTGGCAGGCGGCGGCGGAACGAACGCCAACGGCGCCGGCACCGAAAACTAACCGGCACGCAGACAGAACCGACTCCAGGAGCAATGAACATGAACTACAACTTCGGATCGACTGCCGGGAACCTGCCGAGCAGCCGCTACGTGCTGCCGCAGTTTGAAGAGCGGACCCCTTACGGCTTCAAGCGCCAGGACCCCTACACCAAGCTTTTCGAGGACCGCATCATCTTCCTGGGCGTCCAGGTGGACGACGCCTCCGCCGACGACGTGATGGCCCAGCTGCTGGTGCTCGAGTCCACCGACCCGGATCGGGACATCACGCTCTACATCAACTCCCCAGGCGGCTCCTTCACCGCCATGACGGCGATCTACGACACCATGACGTACATCCGGCCGGAGATCCAGACCGTCTGCCTCGGCCAGGCGGCCAGCGCAGCGGCCGTCCTGCTCGCCGCGGGCACCCCGGGCAAGCGCCTGGCCCTGCCGAACGCCCGCGTCCTGATCCACCAGCCCTCGCTGTCCGGCGGCCAGGGCGGACAGGCCTCGGACCTGGAGATCCAGGCCGCCGAGGTCATGCGCATGCGGGAATGGCTGGAGGACACGCTGGCCAAGCACTCCGGGCGCACCTCGGAGCAGGTCAACAACGACATCGAACGCGACAAGATCCTCACCGCAGCCGAGGCTATGAGCTACGGCCTGATCGACCAGGTACTTGATTCCCGCAAGATCAAGCCCCAGGCAATCACGCGGTAGCGCGGACCACCGTACAGCAAGCAGTAACCGACGCCGGTGCGGCGCCACAATGTGGCCGCACCGGCGTCGGCTTTCCACCCAACAGGCCCAAAGTGACCTAGAGTGGAACATGTCACGGCCGGCGTCCCACGCGGAACGTCCGTGATTCCAGAAACGGGTGCAGCGCTGCGCAGGAGTTCTACAGGGCCGGCAGCACGTTACTAAAGGGGTTCACATATGGCTCGGATTGGCGAGAGCACGGATCTGCTGAAGTGTTCTTTCTGCGGAAAGAGCCAGAAGCAGGTGCGGAAGCTCATTGCCGGGCCCGGCGTCTACATCTGCGACGAGTGCATTGAACTCTGCAACGAGATCATTGAAGAAGAGCTCGCCGAAGTAGCCGACCTGGGAAGTTTTGAACTGCCCAAGCCCCGCGAAATCTTTGACTTCCTGCAGGAATACGTGATCGGCCAGGAACCCGCCAAACGCTCACTCGCCGTCGCGGTCTACAACCATTACAAGCGGATCCAGGCCGGCCACGCCCCCAAGAGCGGCAGCCTCGCCGAGGGAGTCCACCACGACGACGTCGAGATCGCCAAGTCCAACATCCTGCTGATCGGCCCCACCGGCTGCGGCAAGACCTACCTGGCGCAGACCCTGGCCCGCCGCCTGAACGTCCCCTTCGCCGTCGCCGATGCCACCGCGCTGACCGAAGCCGGGTACGTGGGCGAGGACGTCGAGAACATCTTGCTCAAGCTGATCCAGGCCGCTGACTACGACGTCAAGAAGGCCGAACAGGGCATCATCTACATCGACGAGATCGACAAGATTTCGCGCAAGAGCGAGAACCCCTCCATCACCCGCGACGTTTCGGGCGAGGGCGTGCAGCAGGCCCTGCTGAAGATCCTCGAGGGCACCGTCGCGTCCGTCCCGCCGCAGGGCGGCCGCAAGCACCCGCACCAGGAATTCATCCAGATCGACACCACCAACGTGCTCTTCATCGTGGCCGGTGCCTTCGCCGGGCTCGAGGAGATCATCGGTTCGCGCTCCGGACGCAAGGGCATCGGTTTTGGCGCCCCGCTCAACGAGGTCAAGAACAATGCGGACTCTTACGGCGAGGTCATGCCGGAGGATCTGCTCAAGTTTGGCCTCATCCCCGAATTCATTGGCCGCCTCCCGGTCATCACCACGGTCTCGAATTTGGACCGTTCGGCACTGATCCAGATCCTATCCACGCCCAAAAACGCCCTCGTAAAGCAATACCAGAAGATGTTCCAGCTCGACGGCGTCGAACTGGTCTTCGAGGAGGAGGCGCTGAACACCATCGCAGACCAGGCACTCGAACGCGGCACCGGCGCCCGCGGGCTCCGGGCCATCATGGAGGAAGTCCTGCTGCCGGTGATGTTCGACCTGCCGAGCCGCGACGACGTCGCCACCGTGGTGATCACCGAAGACGTGGTGGCCAAGAAGGCCGAACCCACCATGATCGCCCACGACGTCAAACGCCGTAAGTCCGCCTGATCCGTCTCGCCTGAGCCGCGCCGCCCCGGAATAAATCAGCCGTGCAGGCGGCTGTTACCAGTGATGCGCTTGCGCAACTGATGCGTCCTGCGTCCGCTGCGCATTCCCCCTGACATTCCTTAAGGAGAACAGCTGTGTCTGAAACCCTGACCAACAAGGCCGATTTCTGGTTTGATCCGATGTGCCCCTTCGCCTGGGTGACGTCCCGCTGGATCGGCGAGGTCGAAGAGGTCCGCGATATCCGGACGGAGTGGCACGTGATGAGCCTGGCCGTCCTGAATGAGGGCCGCGACGAGCTGCCGGCCGAGTACAAGGACTTCCTGGTCAAGGCCTGGGCACCGGTCCGGGTGATCATCGCGGCCGCGGAGAAGCACGGAGCCGAGTTCATCAAGCCGCTCTACGACGCCATGGGCACCAAGATCCACAACGAGGGCAACAAGGACTTCGCCGAGGTCATCGCCAAGTCCCTGTCTGAGGTGGGCCTGCCGGCCGAACTGGCTGCCGCCGGCCAGAGCGATGAGTTCGACGCGCAGCTGCGCGCCAGCCACGACGCCGGCATCTCGCTGGTCGGCCAGGACGTTGGCACCCCGGTTGTCGCGTTCAACGGCACGGCGTTCTTCGGGCCGGTTCTCACGCGCATCCCGCGCGGCGAGGACGCCGGTAAGCTCTGGGACGCCGCCGTGACGCTGGCCTCCTTCCCGTCCTTCTTTGAACTCAAGCGGAGCCGCACCGAGAGCCCGGACTTCAGCTAGTCCGCAGGCCGGCGGGTCCGCCGCAAGGGCCCCGGAAGAACTACCTACTTGTAGTTCTGCCGGGGCCCTTGTGCATCCCCGACCGCGGGAGAAGAATGGGTGTACCAACTTCGAAAGAAGGGGGACGCAGGAACCAAAGATTCAGTGACACTCATCCGACGCAGCCTTCGGCAAAGTCAGATGATGGCTACCAGTGACGAGGTAGGAAGACCTGAAAATCCTAGGATCCCGCCAGATTGCCAAAGACGTCACGTGGCAACCGAAAGTCGAAGCCCCACCAACCGCAAAAAGCTGATGGGGCTTCCCCTTTGCCCAAAATCGCATCAGCCCAAAACCGCATCAGGGTGGAGCCATGAGCAGTGAGCCCATCGCGAACTACGCGCTCCTGTCGGACTGCTGGTCCGCCGCGCTGGTCAGCGTTGCGGGCTCCGTCGACTGGCTTTGCTTTCCGCGTTTCGACAGCGCCTCGGTTTTTGGCCGGCTCCTCGGCGAGGACGCCGGCTTCTGGTCTGTACGGCCCGCTGACAGCCACTCCACCACCCGGAGGTATCTCGGCGCGTCCATGGTGCTGGAGTCGGTCCACACCACCGCCGGCGGCCGGCTCACTGTCACCGACGCCCTGGTCCTGGGCAGCGGCCAGCGGGGCCACGATCTCGGCCAGGCGTCCCCCGGGACCCTGCTGCGGCAGCTCGCCTGCACCGCGGGAACCGTGGAGGTCCAGGTCTGTCTCGCCGCGCGGCCGGGCTACGGGCTCATCCGACCCGTGCTGGAGAACGTCGCCGGCGGCGTCCTGGTCCACGCCGGAGCCGAGGAACTCGCGCTCTCCACGTCGGTGCCCTTCGAGCTCGACGGCGGCACGGCATCCGCCGTCGTGACCCTGCGCGCGGGCGACGTTCTGGGCTTCGCCCTGCACCGGCAGCGCGGCCCCGGCGAGGAGCCGGTCTTCTGGAGCCAGCAGGAGATGGCGCGCCGGCTCGCGGACACTGTCGAGGGGTGGACCAGCTGGTCCGGAATCCACCAGAACTACCGCGGCCCGTGGCAGGAGCTCGTCGCCGGCAGCGGCCGGGTCCTGCAGGCCCTGAGCTTCTATCCAACCGGAGCGATCGTGGCCGCCCCGACGACCTCCTTGCCCGAGGTGGCCGGCGGCACCCGCAACTGGGACTACCGGTACACCTGGGTGCGGGACGCCAGCATGACCCTGCAGGCGCTGTGGGTGGCGGCCTGCCCGGACGAGGCCGGAAAGTTCTTCCAGTTCCTCGCGACGGCCGCTGCCCGCCAGCTGGCCCGCGGCGAGGAACTGCAGATCATGTACGGGATCGGCGGGGAGCGGGACCTGCCCGAACGGGTATTGGAGCACCTCCCCGGCTGGCGGGCCAGTGCACCGGTGCGGGTCGGCAACGGCGCCTGGGATCAGCGGCAGCTCGACGTTTACGGCGAGCTGCTGGACGCGGCCGCGACGATGCCGGAATTCCTCGCCGACCTCGCCCCGGACACGCTGCGCTTCCTCGCGGACGCTGCCGACGCCGCCGTGGCCCGCTGGCGGAACCGGGACCAGGGAATCTGGGAGGTCCGGGGCGAGCCGCGGCACTACTTATATTCCAAACTGATGTGCTGGGTGGCGGTGGACCGGGCCATCACCCTCGCGGACGTGCTGCAGGCGGCGGACCGGGTGCCGCGCTGGGAGGCCGCCCGCGAGCAGATCGCCGATTCCATCTGCGCCAACGGCTGGAGCGAAACCGCCGGGGCGTACACCCAGGCGTACGGCACCGAACACCTCGACGCCTCGGCCCTCATGCTGGCGATCGTGGGGTTCCTCCCGGCCGACGACGCCCGCTTCCTCGCAACGATCGAGGCGATCGAGCAACGGCTCACCGACAGCCGCGGCCTGGTCTACCGCTACCACGGCGACGACGGGCTGCCGGGTGAGGAAGGCACCTTCCTGCTCTGCACCTTCTGGCTCGCGCAGGCCCTGGCCCTGGCCGGGCTGACGGAGCGGGCCAGGGCGGTCTTCGAACGGGCCGCCGGGTTTGCCACCGCCCTGGGGCTGATGGCCGAGGAGGTCGCCCCGGACAGCCGCGAACTGCTGGGCAACTTCCCGCAGGCGTTCAGCCACATCGGCCTGGTCAACGCCGCCTGGGCCATCAGCGAGGCGGAACGGCGCAGCCGGGGCTCCGGTTCGTAGCTGCGGAAGAGGACCGGCGTAGCATAGCCGGGGGAACACGCCCACCTGCGATCATTGGAGCCCCATGCCCATCACAGCCCACCTTGACCTGACCCTCAAGACGGAATCCCTGGCCACGGCGCCGGCGGTGCTCCGCGACATCCTCGCCGCCACCCGGGCCTTTGACGGCTGCCTCGGCGTCGAGGTGCTGACCGACAGTGCCGATCCGGAGCACTTCCTTGTGGTGGAACAGTGGGCGTCGCTGGAGCACGACGCCGCCTACCGCGCGTGGCGGGCCGGCGACGGAGCCAGCGCGCTGGGAGACCTCCTGGCCGCCCCGCCGGTCCTGACGCGCTTCGAGGCGTCCTTTAGCATCTGAGCGCTCCCGGACACGCAAAAAGGGCCCCGCCCGGATCAGGACTGCTTCCCTGAACCGGACCGGGGCCCTATTGTCTGCTGTTCCTGCCGGGGCTTACGCCTGGGCGGGCTCCTCAGCGGGAGCCAGGACGACGTCGCTCACGGTCAGCTCGCCGTCGCCGGGCACCAGGTCCAGCTCACGCGCGTTGGCCGCGGCCTTCAGGTCGCCCAGGCCGGCCGTCAGCTGCGTCGTCAGTGACTCCGAGGCCGTGATGGTCGCGGAGAGCACCTCGGTGCGCTGCTTGACCTTGGCCTCGGACTTGGCCTTGCGGATCCCGCCCAGCGCCGCGCCAACGGTGGCCAGCAGGGTGGTGTCGCCGTCGATCTCCACGGCGGCGGGCCACGGTGCGCGGTGCACCGAGCCGGCCCGCCACCAGCCCCAGACTTCCTCGGTCGCGAACGGCAGGAACGGCGCGAAGAGCCGCAGCAGGGTGTCCAGGCTCGTCGCCAGCGCGGCCAGCACCGACGCCTGCTGGGCCTCCCCGGCGGCACCGTAGGCGCGGTCCTTGATCAGCTCGACGTAGTCGTCGGTGAAGTGCCAGAAGAAGCTCTCGGTGATCTGCAGTGCCCGGGCGTAGTCGTAGTTCTCGAACGCCTTGGTGGCCTGCTGGACCACGTCGGAGAGCTGGGCCAGTACGGCGCGGTCCAAGGGATTGATCAAGGGGCCCGACGCGGGCGCTTTTTCCGCGTTGGGTCGATCAATCCCGGGGTTCGTCAGCACCGACAAGTCGGCGGAGACCACGGAGTCCTCGGTGGCGCCCAGGTTGAGCACAAACTTCGAGGCATTGAGCAGCTTGATCGCCAGCCGGCGGCCGATCTTCATCTGCGCGATCTCGTAGGCGGTGTCCGCGCCGAGCTTGGCCGAGGCTGCCCAGTAACGGACGGCGTCCGAACCGTATTCGTTGAGCACGTCGGTCGGGACGATCACGTTGCCCTTGGACTTGGACATCTTCTTGCGGTCCGGGTCGAGGATCCAGCCGGAGATGGCCGCGTGCTTCCACGGCGCGACGTCCTGCAGGGCATCGGCGCGGACGGCGGTGGAGAACAGCCAGGTCCGGATGATGTCGTGGGCCTGGGGGCGCACGTCGAACGGGAAGACCTTGGCGAAGAGCGCCTCGTCGGTGCTCCAGCCGCCCACGATCTGCGGCGTCAGCGAGGAGGTGGCCCAGGTGTCCAGCACGTCCGCGTCGCCGGTGAAGCCGCCCGGCACGTCGCGCTGGGTTTCCTCGTAGCCGGGGGCCGCGTCGGCCGCTGGATCCACCGGCAGTTGGGAGTCGGCGGGCAGCACGGGGGAGTCGTAGTCCGGGTTGCCGTCGGCGTCGAGCGGGTACCAGACCGGCACCGGCACGCCGAAGAACCGCTGGCGGGAGACCAGCCAGTCGCCGTTCAGGCCGGTGATCCAGTTTTCGTAGCGCGAGCGCATGAAGGCCGGGTGGAATTCGATCTCCTTGCCGCGGCCGATCAGGCGTTCGCGGCGGTCCTCGTCGCGGCCGCCGTTGCGGATGTACCACTGGCGTGAGGTGACCACCTCGAGGGGCTTGTCGCCCTTTTCGAAGAAGTTGACCGGGTGGATGATCTTCTTCGGTTCGCCGTCGAGCAGACCGGCGGCGGCGAGGAGTTCCACCACGGACTCCTTGGCGCTGAAGACCGTTTTGCCGGCGATGGCCTCGAACGCGGCGCGGCCCTCGGGGGACGTGATCCAGTCGGGGGTTTCGCCGATGATGCGGCCGTCACGGCCCACGATCGCGCGGGTAGGCAGCTGCAGCTCGCGCCACCAGGTGACGTCGGTGAGGTCGCCGAAGGTGCAGACCATGGCGATGCCGGAACCCTTGTCCGCCTTGGCGAGCGGATGGGCTTTGACCTCCACCTCGACGCCGAACAGGGGCGAGGTGACCTTCTTGCCGAACAGCGGCTGGTAGCGCTCGTCGTCGGGGTTCGCCACCAGGGCCGCGCACGCGGCGAGCAGCTCGGGGCGGGTGGTCTCGATGTAGATCTTCTCGCCCTCGGCGGTGAAGAACGGGTACCGGTAGTACGCGCCGGCGACCTCGCGGTCCTCCAGCTCGGCCTGGGCCACGGCGGTGCGGAAGGTGACGTCCCACAGGGTGGGTGCTTCGGCCATGTACGCGTCGCCGGCGGTGAGGTTGGCCAGGAAGGCCCGCTGCGAGATGGCCCGCGACTTGTCGTCGATGGTCCGGTAGGTCAGGTCCCAGTCCACGGACAGGCCAAGGGTCTGGAAGAGGTTCTCAAAGACCTTTTCGTCCTCGACGGCCAGTTCTTCGCAGAGTTCGATGAAGTTGCGGCGTCCGATCACGTCGAAATCGCGCTGGTTCTTCGCAGGCTCAGCCGGCGGCCGGTAGCCGGCGTCGTAAGGGATGGCCGGGTCGCAGCGCACGCCGTAGTAGTTCTGCACGCGCCGCTCGGTGGGCAGGCCGTTGTCGTCCCAGCCCATCGGGTAGAAGACGTTCTTGCCGGTCATCCGCTGGTAGCGGGCCAGGACATCGGTCTGGGTGTAGGAGAACATGTGCCCCACGTGCAGCGAACCCGACGCCGTCGGCGGGGGAGTGTCGATCGAGTAGACCTGTTCCCGGATGGTTTCCCGGTTGAACTTGTAGGTCCCTTCCTCGAGCCAGCGCCGGGTGAGGGCGGCTTCCAGCCCCTCCAGGGCGGGTTTGTCCGGAACGTTGATGGGGGCGGTGGTGGGCGTGTCTGTACCCTGCGTGTCTTCAGCCATGGGGCAATTCTTCCATTCTTTTGCACTGCGTCCCGCATCCTTGACCTGCAGTAGCATGCAGCAGATGGAGGAAGACACCGGAAGTTATGCGATAAAGCGCGTTTACGACGAGCCCGCCGACGACGACGGCTGCCGGGTCCTGGTGGACCGGCTCTGGCCCCGCGGCCTCAGCAAGGAGCGCGCGCAACTGGAGCTGTGGCTCAAGGAAGTTGCGCCCTCACCGCCGCTGCGCACGGAATTCGCCCACATGCAGGAACGGTTCGCGGACTTCCGGGCCGCCTACGAGGCGGAGCTCGAAACCAACCCGGCCGTTGGCACCCTGCGGGAGTTGGCGGCCGGGCACCCGAAGGTGACGCTGCTCTTTGGCGCCCGGGATCCGGAGACCAACCACGCCCGGGTGCTTTTGGAGTTCCTGCAGCGCTAACCCGTTAGGGTGGTGCCATGACTGAGGGCATCCAGAACAATTCAGCAGTAGGCAAAGCAGCGGTCGTCACCGGCGCCAGCACCGGAATCGGCGAGGCGACCGTACGGGCGCTCCGGCAGGAAGGCTGGAGCGTCTTCGCGGTCGCCCGCCGCGCCGATCGGCTCGAGGCGCTCGCCGCCGAAACCGGCGCCGTCGCGCTGCCGGCCGACGTGACCGACGACGACGCCGTCGCCCGGCTGGTGGACGAGGTGACCCGCGCCGGCGGCATCGACACCCTGATCAACATCGCCGGCGGGGCACGCGGCGCGGACAAGGTGGCCGAGGCCAAGACCGAGGACTGGGAGTGGATGTACGACGTCAACGTGCTCGGCACCCTGAAACTCACCCGCGCGTTCCTGCCGATGCTGCGCGCCTGCGGCGAGGGCACCGTCCTGAACCTGACCTCGACGGCGGGCCTGTCCGCGTACGAGGGCGGTGGCGGCTACAACGCCGCGAAGTTCGCCCAGCACGCCCTCACCGGGGCCCTGCGGCTGGAAGAGGCCGAGCACAACCTCCGCGTGATCGAGGTGGCCCCCGGCATGGTGCAGACGGAGGAGTTCTCGCTGAACCGGCTCGGCGACCAGGGCGCCGCGGACCAGGTCTACGCCGGAGTGGAGAAGCCGCTCACGGCCGGCGACGTCGCCGACGTCGTCCGTTATGCGGTAACCGCACCGCACCACGTCAACCTGGACCAGATAGTGATCCGTCCGGTGGCGCAGGCCGCCAACTTCAAGGTGATCCGCAAGGGTTAGCCGGAACCGTCGGGACCGCATGTAGCGGTCCTTTCCGGTAACATCGACTTATCAGCTTTGACCCGGCCATCACCGGTGAGCTTCCGGAAGAACGCCCCGGCGCAGCAGTATCACGCGCCAGGGCCGGTAGAACCGGACGGGTAAGCCCGTCACAGCAGTCAACGAGCGGCCGACGCCGTTGCAGCGCTTTCCTTTGGATTTTTAGGGGGAAGGGGCGGGCAACCGGTGCCGGTAAGTGAGGTGGTACCGCGGTGCCGGTGTTGTTCCGACAGCACAGGGACCGTCCTCGCATCCTGAATGAATCCCGTTGTTCACTAGCTCAACCCAGGATGTCGAGATGACCCATTACCCCAAGGCCTCAGCCGCATCGTCGAGTGCCTCCGCTTCCGCCGCCAACAACTCAGGCGTGTCCGCCGCCGTGAAGTTCCCGGAGGTCGAAGCGCGCATCCTCAAGTACTGGGACCAGGACGGCACCTTCCAAGCCAGCATCGACCAGCGCGCGTCCGACCTTCCCGGCGGCGACCCCGGCAGCAACGAGTTCGTCTTCTACGACGGGCCGCCCTTCGCCAACGGACTGCCGCACTACGGCCACCTGCTCACCGGCTACGCCAAGGACCTCGTGGCCCGCTACCAGACCCAGCGCGGCCGCCGTGTTGAACGCCGTTTCGGCTGGGACACCCACGGGCTACCGGCCGAGCTCGAAGCCATGAAGCAGCTGGGGATGACGGACAAGACCCAGATCGAGCAAATGGGGATCGACAAGTTCAACGACGCCTGCCGTGCCTCCGTGATGAAGTACGCCGACGAGTGGAAGAGCTACGTCACCCGTCAGGCCCGCTGGGTGGACTTCGACAACGACTACAAGACGCTCAACGTCGAGTACATGGAGTCCGTGCTTTGGGCCTTCAAGCAGCTGCACGAAAAGGGCCTCACCTACAACGGCTACCGCGTGCTGCCCTACTGCTGGAAGGACGAGACGCCGCTGTCCAACCATGAACTGCGGATGGACGACGACGTCTACAAGAACCGCCAGGACCAGACCGTCACGGTGACCTTCCCAATCACGGCAGGGGAGTCCGAGCTTTCCCGGCAGCTCGCCGGGGTGCAGGCGCTGGCCTGGACCACCACGCCCTGGACGCTGCCCACCAACCTGGCCCTCGCCGTCGGACCCGCCATCAGTTACGTGGTGCTCCCGGCCGGACCGCACGGCATCAAGGCCGCCTCGGCTGAGGCTCCCGTGACCGGCAGCTTCCTGCTCGCCGCGGACCTGCTGGGCGCCTACGCCAAGGACCTCGGCTACGGCGACGGCGCCGAGGGTGCCGCCGCCGCCGAGGCGGCCGTAACCTCCCGGCACAGCGGAACTGAGCTTGAGGGGCTGAGCTACGAACCGCTCTGGACCTACTTCCACGACGCCGAGAAATACGGCACGGAGAACGCCTGGCGCTTCCTCGTCGCCGACTACGTCACCACCACCGACGGCACCGGCATCGTCCACCAGGCTCCCGCCTACGGCGAAGATGACCAGAAGGTCTGTGAGGAGGCCGGCATCCCGGTGGTCCTCTCGGTGGACGAGGGCGCGAAGTTCCTCCCGCTCTTCAGCCACGGCCCGCTGGCGGAGATCGCCGGACTCCAGGTGTTCGAGGCCAACAAGCCCATCACCCAGGTGCTCCGCGCCGAGGGCCGGCTGGTCCGCCAGGCCAGCTACGAGCACTCCTACCCGCACTGCTGGCGCTGCCGCAACCCGCTGATCTACCGCGCGGTGTCCTCCTGGTACGTCGAGGTCACCAAGTTCAAGGACCGCATGTCCGAGCTGAACCAGGAGATCAACTGGATCCCCGGCAACGTCAAGGACGGCCAGTTCGGCAAGTGGCTCGCCAACGCCCGAGACTGGTCGATCAGCCGCAACCGCTACTGGGGCAGCCCCATCCCGGTCTGGCAGTCCACCGACCCCGACTACCCGCGGACCGACGTCTACGGTTCACTCGCCGAGATCGAGGCCGACTTCGGCCGGCTGCCGTTGAACAACGACGGCCAGGTCGACCTGCACCGGCCCTTCATCGACGAACTCACCCGGCCGAACCCGGACGATCCGCGCAGCCCGGAAGAAGGCCAGTCCGAGATGCGCCGCGTCGAGGACGTCCTGGACGTCTGGTTCGACTCCGGCTCAATGCCCTACGCCCAGGTCCACTACCCGTTCCAGAACGAGGAATGGTTCGAAACCCACAATCCGGCCGACTTCATCGTCGAGTACATCGGGCAGACCCGCGGCTGGTTCTACATGCTGCACATCCTCTCCACCGCGCTCTTCGACCGCCCGGCCTTCCGCAACGTCATCAGCCACGGCATCGTGCTCGGCTCCGACGGGCAGAAGATGTCCAAGAGCCTGCGCAACTACCCGGACGTCTCCGAGGTCCTGGACCGCGACGGCTCCGACGCGATGCGCTGGTTCCTGATGTCCAGCCCGATCCTGCGCGGCGGCAACCTCGTGGTCACCGAACAGGGCATCCGCGACGGGGTCCGCCAGGTCATCCTGCCGCTGTGGAACGTTTACAGCTTCTTCACGCTGTACACCAACGCATCTGCGGGGGGCTCCGGGTACGACGCAAAGCTGCGCTACGACGGCTACGCCGACACCCTGGACCAGTACCTGATCGCCAACACCGGCGACCTGGTCCGGAACATGACCGCGCAGCTGGACAGCTACGACATCTCCGGTGCCTGCGACGAACTCCGCGGCTACCTGGACATGCTCACCAACTGGTACGTCCGCCGCAGCCGCCAGCGCTTCTTCGACGAGAACGCCGACGCCTTCGACGCGCTCTACACCGCACTGGAAACCGTCTGCCGGGTGGCGGCCTCGCTGCTGCCGCTGGTCTCCGAGGAGATCTGGCGCGGGCTCACCGGCGGCCGCTCCGTGCACCTGGCCGACTGGCCGGACGCGGACCTGTTCCCGGCCAACCCGGACCTGGTCGAGGCGATGGACCGGGTACAGCAGATCTGCTCGACCGGGTCCTCGCTGCGGAAGGCCGCCAACCTCCGGGTTCGCCTGCCGCTGCAGGAGCTCACGGTGGTGGCACCCGGTGCGGCCGCGCTGGAAGGCTTCGCCGGCGTCGTCGCCGATGAACTGAACCTGCGCTCGGTGCGCCTGCTCGACGCGGAGAGCGCCTCCCCGGAGGAATTCGGCATCGAACAGAAGCTTGTGGTCAACGCCCGGGCCGCCGGCCCCCGGCTGGGCAAGAACGTGCAGCAGGCCATCAAGGGCTCCAAGTCCGGCGACTGGTCCGTGGACGACGCCGGCGTGGTCACCGCCGGCGGCCTGGCGCTGGAACCGCAGGAGTACACCCTGGAAACCGTGGTGGCTGCCGCCGCGGAAGGGGAGGCCTCACGTGCAGCCGCAGTGCTTCCCGGCGGCGGCTTCGTGGTGCTCAACACGGAGGTCACCCCCGAGCTCGAGGCCGAAGGTACCGCCCGGGACCTGGTCCGCGCCATCCAGCAGGCCCGCAAGGACGCCGGACTGAACGTCAGCGACCGGATCCGTACCACCGTCACGGCCACGCAGGCCACCGTCGAGGCACTGCTCGCGCACGCCGAACTGGTCAAGACCGAAACCCTGACCCTTGAGCTGGACACCGTTCCCGCCGAGGTCCAGGAACCGCTGATCAGCGTCGAAAAACTAGCCAATGAAGCAGGGGCCTAAGCCATGACCGACGAATTTTCCGTAGAGAGCGTCTACGCCGAACTCCTCGGCCGGGCGCCGGAAAACAAGATGGAGCCTCGGCTAGCGCCGCTGTACCGGGCGATGGACATCCTGGGCGAGCCGAACAAGGCGTACCCGATCATCCACATCACCGGCACCAACGGCAAGACCTCGACGGCGCGGATGATCGAGGCCGGGCTGCGGGCCCACGGGCTGAGCACCGGGCGGTACACCAGCCCGCACCTGTCCAAGGTCACCGAGCGGATCAGCATCGACGGCGAACCGGTTCCGGACGAGACGTTTGTCCGGATCTGGGATGAAATCCGCCCTTACCTGGACATTGTGGACGGCGAACTCGTCGCCGCGGGCCAGCCCCGGCTGACCTACTTCGAGTGCCTCACCATCCTGGGCTTCGCGGTCTTCGCGGACCAGCCGGTCAACGTTGCCGTGATCGAGGTGGGCCTGGGCGGGATCACCGATGCGACCAACGTCGGCGACGGCCAGGTCGCCGTCGTTACCCCGATTTCACTGGACCACACCGATCTGCTGGGGGAGACCACCGAGGAGATTGCCTACGAAAAGGCCGGCATCATCAAGCCTGGCGGGTTCCTGGTCAGTGCGGCGCAGCCGGTTGACGCGGCACAGGTCCTGCTGGAGAAGGCCAAGGAAGTGAACGTGCCGTTCCGCTTCGAGGGCGTGGAGTTCGGCGTCGAGTCCCGCACGGTCGCCGTCGGCGGCCAGATGGTGACCGTGCAGGGCATTGCGGGCCGCTACGAGGACCTGCTGGTGCCGCTGCACGGGGCACACCAGGCGGAAAACGCCGCCGTCGCGATCGCCGCTCTGGAAGCGTTCTTCGGCGCGGAGAAGCCGCTCGACGCCGAAGTGCTGCAGGAGGCTTTCGCGTCCGTCACGTCTCCGGGCCGACTCGAGGTGCTCCGCACGGCGCCGACCATCATCGTGGACGCGGCGCACAACCCGGAAGGCATCCGGGTGTCTGCAGAGGCCATCCACGAGGCCTTCAGCTTCAGCAAGCTCGTGGTGGTGGTGGGCGTGCTGAAGGAAAAGGACGCCGAGGAGATCCTCCGTCAGCTCAAGGAATCCCTCGGCGACCTTGCCGCGGAGTACTGCTTCACCCAGTCCAACTCGCCGCGCGCCGTTCCGGCCGAGGACCTGGCCGAGCTGGCACTGGACCTGGGTTTCGGCGAGGGCAACATCCACGTCGCCGAGAAGCTCGACGACGCCCTCGAGTGGGCGGTGGAGCGGGCCGAGTCCAATGAGGACCTAGCCGGCGGGGTCCTGGTCACGGGGTCCATCACGCTCGTGGCCGAGGCCAGGATCCTGCTCGGGAAGACCGAGGCGTAACCGATGGCCAAACTCACCAAGGCCCAGCGCGAGTGGCGCCCGGGCATGCCCAAGAAGCGCCGGTCCACGAAAGTCATGTTCGCCTCCACGGTGCTGCTGCTGGAGGCCTTCGTGGCGCTCTTCGGCACCCTGGCGGTCTTCGGGCTGCGGCGCGGCGAGCTGCCGCCGTTCCTGATTTTCGGGGCCGGCATCGGACTGTGCGTGGTGCTGGTACTGACCTGCGCCGTGCTCTCGAAGCCGTGGGGTGTTGGCCTTGGCTGGATCCTGCAGCTGCTGCTGATCCTCACCGGCATTGTGGAGCCCACCATGTACCTGGTGGGCGGCCTGTTCGCGATCACGTGGTGGTACGGCATCCGGACCGGCATCCGGATCGACCGCGAAGCCGGCCAGCGCGAACGCGAGCAGGCGGCCTGGGAGGCCGCGAATCCCGACGCCCCCAGCAATTAGACTTGTCCCCAACCCCACCCCAACCCTTAGGAGCAGCTGTGAGCATTGAGCGCACCCTCGTCCTGATCAAGCCCGACGGCGTCGCCCGCAACCTGACCGGCAGCATCATCGCCCGGATCGAAGCCAAGGGCTACACCCTGGCGGAACTGAAGAAGGTCAACGCCACCCGCGAACTCCTCGAACAGCACTACGAGGAACACGTCGGCAAGCCGTTCTACGAGCCGCTGGTGGAATTCATGCTCAGCGGACCGGTGGTGGCCGCGATCTTCCAGGGCCACCGCGTGATCGAGGGCTTCCGCTCGCTCGCCGGCACCACGGACCCGACGACGGCGGCGCCCGGCACCATCCGCGGCGACTTCGGCCGCGACTGGGGCCTGAAGGTCCAGCAGAACCTGGTCCACGGCTCCGACTCGCCCGAGTCCGCCGAGCGCGAGATCAAGATCTGGTTCTAACCCTCCCGCGCCCCACCGAGGTGAAAGCTAAGGCCAATGTTCAGTGCGAACATTGGCCTTAGCTGTCACCTCGCGGCGTTTCCGGACTCAGTAGCCGGAGGTACCGATGAACACCTGGATGAACGCGAAGAAAATGGTGGCAACCACGGCGACGTAGAGCAGGGCCGTCAGGATCCAGCCCGAGTCGCCCAGCATCCGGGCGGCACGGGCAGGCATCGGGATGACGCCATGGCTGACGTTGCGGACGGTCACCCAGATGAAGAGGGGGATCATCGAGGCCCAGACGATCATGCAAAACGGGCAAAGAATGTGGATCGAGTACAGCGCCTGGGACCAGAGCCACACCACAAACGCGAAGCCCAGCGTTATCCCGGCCTGCAGCCCGATCCAATACCAGCGGGAGAACTTGGCCCCGGCGAGGAGGCCCATGCCGGTGGTGATCGTGACGGCGAACGCGACGATGCCGATGAACATGTTGGGGAAGCCGAAGACCGAGCTCTGCCAGGTCTGCATCACCTGCCCGCAGGAGATCCACGGGTTCACATCGCACACCGTGGTGTGGCTGGGGTCTTTGAGGACCGCCAGCTTCTCCAAGACCAGTGTTCCGGAGGCGAGCCAGCCGACGACGCCGGTGATCACCAGGAGCCACGCGAACGGCCGATCACGCGTCATGAGGGGCAACGGGTGCTCCGCAGCGGCCGAACCGGCGCCCCGCTCGGGGGCGGTCACGTCGCCGCGGGCGGGGGCGGGAGAGATGCTGGGCATGGGATTCCAGTCCTTAGGGTTGGAGTGCTCTTGGCCCGATTCTATCGCCGGAGGCTGGACGAAGCCGGGGCGGTGGCCCTCCGCCGCCGGTGCTTGGGTCCGCGGCGCGGACGGGATGTCCCGCTCACACCTGCGGACTGGTGTGACTTTCCATTAGTTCGCCGGCGGGTCCGACCGGGGCCGGGGCTCGAGGACATGCCCCGCGGCGGGGTTGGCGGATGGACATCTTCGGGTTATGCCCAGTGCAATGCGCGGCCAATGGGCATGTCCTCCCGGGGTGCAGGGATCTGAGGGATCTGGCCCCTGAATCCCGACGAATGGACGAAAACGGTGGCTAGCCGGGTCGACAGAGTTAGGGCCACTGCAGGCGGAGCCGCTGGCCCGGCATTCAAGCGGCCAACGTTCCACGGAGGCCCGCGTCGCGACCGTTGGTGCCGGATAACTGGGCCAGCAGGGTCCCGAGCTGGGCGTTTGGGTGGTGGTCCGAATGGCCCTTGCCGAACGTACGCGCCCGATTGCAATGCCTAGCCCTGATTTTGCGGCTCCTGTGAGACAATGAACCTGGCTGGGACGCGATCCACATTCGAGTTTCAGTCCGGCGACTTTGTCTTAAAGACCGCCAATGAGGAGCTGGGCATACTTCGGATCCTTCGATCCGGCCTATCCCGCAATGCCATTGGACGGCACCTGGTTGTGACGTACAGATCAACGGGTTCAACACAATCTCGCCGGCCTCTCAGGGCTGCCGCACCCCACTGCCGGTGCGAACCTGGAGGTATTCAATTGACTTCTGTCAATGCCCGCGGGTGTTGACAAATATTTGCCCCCTAGGGCGCCGGATGTGGCGGCGCATCAGGGGCAGGAGTGTCGCCACATATGGATAATGACCAGCTTGTAGCCGGAAACAACGAAGCCCTCATCACCGGGGAAGCACCGGAAACCGCCGCCGAGACGCCGAAGAAGGCCACCCGGACCCGCCGCAAGGCCGCGCCCAAACCTGAGGCCGCCGCCGACGCCGCAACCAGCGATACCGCAGCCGCCGAGGCTGTAGCAGCCGACGCCGCAACCACCGCCGCCGTGGCGGTCAAGGCCCCGGCCCGCCGGAGCCGGTCACGCAAGACGGTCGAGCCCGACGCACTGCCCGCCGTGACCCCGGACCAGGGCCCGGCGGAAACCACGAACCCCGCCGGCGACGCACCGGCCGGGCTCACCATTGAGGCAGCCGCAGAGGCGCCCGCAGCTCCGGAGAAGCCGGTCCGCCGCCGCGCTTCCCGCGCCAAGGCCGTACTGGCCGCCGTCGAAGCCGAGGACGCGATCACACCGGCCGAGACCCCGCCCGCCGAGTCGGCCCCCGCCGAGGCCGCCACCGTCGGGACAGCTCCGGCGGAGAGTCCGGCGGCCGCCGCCGAAACACCTGAATCATCCGAAGTCCCCTCCTTGTTCCTAGCGCCCGGCGCCGCCACTTCGGTGATCTTCCAGGCCCCGGACCTGAGCACTGTCGTCCGCCCGGCCCCGGTGGCCGCCCCGGCCGCAGTTGCGGACGCTGACGAGGAAGACGACGAAGAGGGCGACGACGCCGGCAGCCGCCGTCGCCGTCGCAGCCGTGGCCGCCGTGGCCGCAACAGCCGCACCGGCGGCGAGCCCGAGACCGATGACGAGGGCACCTCGGAAGAAGCAGAAGAGGACTCCGAGGGAACCCTCGACGACGGCGTCACCTCGCGTCGGCGCCGCCGTCGTCGTCGCGGCGAACAGGACCTTGAACTGACCGGCGGCGGGGACGACGACCCGCCCAACACGGTGACCCGCGTCCGGGCACCGCGTGCGGCCGCCGAAGCCCCGGTCAACAACCGCGTCACCTCGCTCAAGGGCTCCACCCGCCTGGAGGCCAAGAAGCAGCGCCGCCGCGAATCCCGCGACACCGGCCGCCGCCGCACCGTCATCACGGAGGCCGAGTTCCTGGCCCGCCGCGAATCCGTGGACCGCCAGATGATCGTCCGCCAGCGTGACGACAGAATCCAGATCGGCGTCCTCGAAGACGGCGTTCTGGCCGAGCACTTCGTCTCCAAAACCCAGCAGGACTCGCTGATCGGCAATGTCTACCTGGGCAAGGTCCAGAACGTGCTGCCGTCCATGGAAGCCGCCTTCGTCGATATCGGACGCGGCCGCAACGCCGTGCTGTACGCCGGCGAAGTCAACTGGGACGCCGTCAACCTCGAGGGCAAGCAGCGCCGGATCGAGAACGCGCTTAAGTCCGGCGACTCCGTGCTGGTCCAGGTCACCAAGGACCCGGTCGGCCACAAGGGCGCCCGCCTGACCAGCCAGATCTCGCTGCCAGGCCGCTACCTCGTCTACGTGCCCGGCGGCTCCATGACCGGCATCTCCCGCAAGCTGCCCGACGTCGAACGCAACCGGCTCAAGCGGATCCTCAAGGACCGCCTGCCGGAGGACGCCGGCGTCATTGTCCGCACCGCGGCCGAGGGCGCGTCGGAAGAAGAACTGACGCATGACATCAACCGGCTTCGCGCCCAGTGGGAGGGCATCGAAAGCCAGTCCACGTCCACCAAGATCCTGGCTCCGGAGCTGCTGTACGGCGAACCGGACCTGACCATCAAGGTGGTCCGCGACGTGTTCAACGAGGACTTCTCCAAGCTGATCGTCTCCGGCGAGGAAGCCTGGGACACCATCGAGGCCTACGTTACCTACGTGGCTCCGGACCTGGTGGGCCGGCTCGAGAAGTGGACCAAGGACACGGACATCTTCGCGGCCTGGCGCATCGACGAGCAGATCCACAAGGCCCTGGACCGCAAGGTCTTCCTGCCCTCCGGCGGCTCCCTCGTGATCGACCGCACCGAAGCCATGACCGTGGTGGACGTCAACACCGGCAAGTTCACCGGCAGCGGCGGCAACCTCGAGGAAACCGTCACCAAGAACAACCTGGAAGCGGCCGAGGAAGTCGTCCGGCAGCTGCGGCTGCGCGACATCGGCGGCATCATCGTGATCGACTTCATCGACATGGTGCTGGAATCCAACCGCGACCTCGTGCTCCGCCGCATGGTGGAGTGCCTGGGCCGGGATCGGACCAAGCACCAGGTCGCCGAGGTCACCTCGCTGGGACTCGTGCAGATGACCCGCAAGCGGATGGGCACCGGATTGCTGGAGGTCTTCGGCGAACAGTGCGAAGCCTGCGCCGGCCGCGGCATCGTCACCCATGACGAGCCGGTGGAACACCGCCGCGCCAACACCGTCGCCGCGGAGCACCACGTCCCGCGGACCGAGCACCCGCCCGCTGCCCGCAACGAGCGCAAGCGCCGTCGCGGCAAGGGCGGCCAGGGGGCCGACGAGCAGTCCGCCCCGGCAATCGTGCATGCCGAGCCCACCGAGGCCGAGCGCCACGCCAAGGCAGAGGCAACCCGCGCCGCGCTGGCCAACATCGCCGCCGCCGCGCACGCCGCTCACCTGCACGACGGCGAGGCAACGGCAGCGCCCGACGCCGAAACCCGCCAGGCGGCGCTGGACGCCGCGGTGGAACTGGCTTCGACGGAGGAGGCTGCCGGGCGTCCGGCCGCCGTGTTGACCTTCGGCGGCGAGCAGGTGGCCCTGCCCTTCGTCGAACACGCCGACGAAACCGCGCAGCCGGCACTGACCTTGGACCTGCTCACCGAGGCGTTCGCCCACCTGGGCGAGTCCCAGGGCGGCAGCCCGGCGGAAGCGGCTCCGGCTGCCAAGGCGGCTCCGGTTGCCGAGGCACCCGCGGCAGAACCAGCTGCTCCGGCCGCCGCGGCGCCGTCCCGCGCCAGCCGGGGCCGTGGCCGCGCCCGGACGGCGCGGATCCAGCCGCCGAGCGCACGGACCCAGGAGGCCCAGACGCAGCCTGCCCAGGCACCCGCTGTGCGTGGGACTGCTGTCCGGGAAACCGCTGTCAGGGAAACCGCAAAGGCACCGGTGACGCAGCCGCCTGCAGCTAAGGCCCAAGCGCCTACCGCACAGGCCCAGGCCCCGGCCGCAGCGGCCACCCCGGCCCGCCGGGTACGCCGGAACCGGAGCGCCAGCCGCGCCCAGGGCTCCGCCAACGCGACGTCCGTGCAGCAGCGCGAGGCCGCGCCGTCGGCTTCGGCCGGATCGGTGCACGAGGCCAAGGCTCCGGAGGCGACGAAGGTCCCCGCCAGGCCTGCAGCCAACGAACCGGTGATCCTCGGCGTCGGCGTTCCGGCGTCGGAGCTGTAGGACTCAGCAGACACCACCGCTTGCGGGTTCCGTCCCGGCTCGGCGTATCGATACGCCGGGCCCGGACCGAACCCGCGAGTTCGTTAACGCGGAGCGGGAGCCGCCGGCCTCCGAACGGCTAGGCTGGGGGACTGACACGGGGTGCCGAGCAACAAGCCGGCTGAGATCCAAACCCGTTGAACCTGTCCGGTTAGCACCGGCGAAGGGATGTCTCTTGTTCTCAGCGACGCACTCAGCACCCACCCCGCCGGCTTCTTCACGGCGTGAGCCCTCGTTCATCCTGCAGTCCGCCTTCCCGGCCACGGCACCGGTAGCCGCCACCCCCGCGCCACCGCTACCCCGTGTCCTGGCCATCGCCGGCTCCGACCCCTCCGGCGGGGCCGGGATCCAGGCCGACCTCAAGAGCATCGCGGCGAACGGCGGCTACGGGATGGCAGCCATCACCGCGCTGACAGCCCAGAACACCCAGGGGGTGCGGGCCGTCCACGTTCCGCCGGCATCCTTCCTGACCGCCCAGCTGGACGCGATCAGCGATGACATCACCATCGACGCCGTCAAGATCGGCATGCTCGGCGACGCCGCGGTGATCGACGCCGTCCGCGTCTGGCTCGAAAAGGTCCGCCCCGCCGTCGTGGTCCTGGATCCGGTGATGGTGGCAACCAGCGGTGACCGGCTGCTGCAGGAATCCGCCGAGACCGCCCTGCACGCCCTGCTCCCGCTGGCGGACCTCATCACCCCGAACCTGGCCGAACTGGCCATCCTGCTGGGCGAACCGGTCGCGGCGGACTGGCCCGGTGCGCTGGCCCAGGGCAAGCGGCTCGCCGCCCGGGCTGGCACTACGGTGCTGGTCAAGGGCGGCCACCTGCACGACGACGGCGCAGGCTGCCCGGATGCGCTGGTCAACACCGGGGGACTGCTCAGCCAAGAGACCGTCGTGGTGCCGGGCGAGCGGATCGCCACCCGCAACAGCCATGGCACCGGCTGCTCGCTTTCCTCGGCGCTCGCCACGGTGCAGGCCAGGGCGGGGGACTGGGAGGCGGCACTGCGGGAGGTCAAGCCGTGGCTGCTGGGCGCGCTCACCGCAGCCGGGCAGCTGGACGTCGGACACGGCAACGGCCCGGTGCACCACTTCCACCAGTGGCAGCACGTTGCCGTGCCGGCCGCGCCCGCGCCCGCCGTGGGGGACTTCGCCGCGGCACTCGACGGGCACGCCGCGGCGGGGTTGGAAGCGATCTACGACCTGGATTTCATCAAGGGACTCGCCGACGGCACCTTGCCGGAACAGGACTTCGCCTACTACCTCGGCCAGGACGCCCTGTACCTGAACGGCTACGCCAGGGTGCTGTCCCGGGCGTCCGCGCTCGCGCCGTCCGAAGCCGAACAACTCTTCTGGTCCCGGTCGGCGCAGCAGTGCCTCGAAGTCGAAACCCAGCTGCACCGGAACTGGCTGGCCGGCCGCACGGTTCAGGCGGAGCAGGGACCGGTCACCAAGGCCTACGTGGACCACCTGCATGCGGCCTCGCTCGCCGGCAGCTACGGCGTGCTCGTGGCCGCGGCGCTGCCGTGCTTCTGGCTCTACGCCGAGGTCGGCGCCACGCTGCAGCGTGGATTCCTCGCCGCCGGCGCCCCGGCCACGCACCCGTATGCGGAGTGGCTGCGGACCTACGCGGATGAGGCCTTCGCGGAGTCCACGCGGGAGGCGGTCAGGTACACGGACGCGGCAGCCCTGCGGGGGTCCGAGGGGGAGCGCGCCGCAATGGCGGCCGCCTTCGCGCAGTCCACCCGCTACGAGGTGGAGTTCTTCGACGCGCCGAGGCTGCACGCCTGAACGGACCGGGCCGGGACAACCGGTAGGATAATGGGGCGCGGTTCCGGAAGTCGCTGCGGCAGCCCAGCTTTGGCCCCCCGGGGACAGGGTGTGGCTCCCGTCACGCACTACTCGCCGGGACCAGCCTCGTTTGCGGCCGAAGGCGAAATTAGCGTAGTCTTGATCTTCGGTGCTTACGCCAACACTTGGGTTATGACCTTGAGGAACAGTTCACCCGTAGCTACGGGCCGGATTTTCCACAGGATAGCTCATGGGTTCCCCCGGGGAATCCACCGGCGTTGAGGCACAGCGTGAGCCGGTCCAAAGTCTTTGGCCCCAGGTTCCGCACGCAAATCTAGTAATAAACGTCGAGAGAAGTGAGTTCCCCAGTGGTGTACGCGATTGTCCGCGCAGGCGGCCGCCAAGAGAAGGTTTCCGTTGGAGACTTCGTTACCCTGAACCGCGTCCCCGGTGGAGCCGGCAGCACCTTTGAGTTGCCCGCACTGCTCCTGGTGGACGGTGACAAGGTCACGTCTGCTGCTGCGGACCTGGCCAAGGTAACGGTTACGGCTGAGATCCTGGAAGACCTCCGTGGTCCCAAGATCGTCATCCAGAAGTTCAAGAACAAGACCGGTTACAAGAAGCGCCAGGGTCACCGTCAGGAACTGACCAAGGTCAAGATCACCGGTATCAAGTAACTTCCCGTTACTGTTCAGGTTTTCAGCAGATTCCCCAGAATTTAAAGGCAGGCATTTCAAATGGCACATAAAAAAGGCGCGAGTTCCACTCGCAACGGTCGTGACTCCAACGCCCAGTACCTCGGCGTCAAGCGCTTCGGCGGCCAGGTAGTTTCCGCAGGCGAGATCATCGTCCGCCAGCGCGGCACCCACTTCCACCCGGGCGCCGGCGTTGGCCGCGGCGGCGACGACACCCTGTTCGCCCTGACCCCCGGCGCTGTCGAGTTCGGCACCCGCCGCGGTCGTCGCGTTGTGAACATCGTGGCTGCTGCAGCTGCAGAGTAACAACAAGTTCTAAATCGGTGGGGCGGGCCATTAGGTCCGCTCCACCGGTGTTTTAACCGCATTACAATCATCTTGGGCCCTCGCGGGACCAGGGAACAGCACTGAGGAGATCCACGTGGCGAGCTTTGTAGACCGGGTAGTACTGCACGTATCCGGCGGTACCGGCGGCCACGGCTGTGTCTCCGTCCACCGCGAGAAGTTCAAGCCGCTCGGCGGTCCCGACGGCGGCAACGGCGGCAACGGCGGCGACGTCATCCTGCGCGTGGATCCCCAGACCACCACCCTGCTCGACTACCACCACGCCCCGCACCGGCACGCCACCAACGGCGGCCCCGGGATGGGCGACTGGCGCGGCGGCAAAAACGGCGAGACCCTGATCCTGCCGGTGCCCGTGGGCACCGTGGTGAAGACGAAGTCCGGCGACGTCCTCGCCGACCTCGTCAGCGAAGGCGCCGAATACATCGCGGCCGCCGGCGGCATCGGGGGCCTCGGCAACGCGTCCCTGTCCTCGCAGAAGCGCCGCGCCCCCGGCTTCGCGCTGCTCGGCATCGAAGGCGAATCCAGCGACCTGGTCCTGGAACTGAAGTCCATCGCTGACATCGCCCTGGTCGGGTTCCCCTCCGCCGGCAAGTCCAGCCTGATCGCGGCCATGTCGGCCGCCCGGCCCAAGATCGCCGACTACCCCTTCACCACCCTGATCCCGAACCTGGGCGTCGTCCAGGCCGGCGAGGTACGCTTCACCATCGCCGACGTGCCCGGCCTGATCGAGGGCGCCAGCGAAGGCAAGGGCCTGGGCCACCACTTCCTGCGCCACGTCGAGCGCTGCGCCGCCCTCGTGCACGTGCTGGACTGCGGCACGCTCGAATCGGATCGTGACCCGCTCTCGGACCTCGCCATCATTGAAGCCGAGCTCGAGAAGTACGCCGTGGACATGAGCTACAGCGGGACCGACGGCGAAGTCGTCCCGCTGAACCACCGCCCCCGGCTGGTCGCGCTGAACAAGGTTGACCTGCCCGACGGCAAGGACATGGCCGAATTCGTCCGTCCGGAACTCGAATCCCGCGGCTACAAGGTGTTCGAGATTTCCGCGACGAGCCACGAAGGGCTCCGCCAGCTCGGCTTCGCCATGGCCGAGATCGTCAAGGCCGCCCGCGACGCGGTGGCCGCGACGCCGCCCAAGGTCCACGCTCCCGTGCTGCGACCGCGCGCCGTCAACGAAAGCGGGTTCACGATCCGCCGCGAGGAGAAGGGCCTGGAGCCGCTGTTCCGCTTGCTGGGCGACAAGCCGGTCCGCTGGGTCAAGCAGACCGACTTCACCAACGAGGAGGCCATCGGCTACCTCGCCGACCGCCTCGCCAAGCTGGGCGTCGAAAACGAGCTGTTCAAGCAGGGCGCCAAGCCGGGCGACATGGTCGTCATCGGCGAGGACGACGGCGTCGTCTTCGACTGGGAGCCGACCATGATGGCCGGCGCCGAACTCCTGGCCTCCCCGCGCGGCACGGACGTGCGCTTCGCCGACATCGGCGACCGACCCACGCGCGGCCAGAAGCGCGAGGACCAGCAGGAGCGCCGCGACGCGAAGGCCGCCGCCCGGGCGGAGCTGGAAGCCGAGCGCAAGGCCGGCATCTGGACCGAATCGGTCAGCGGCCGCCGCGCCGCACAGCCGCTCAAGGAGAGTGGAGTCGGCGAAACCGATGACGAGTAACGCCGTCGCCGTTCCCGGCGCGGCCGGGGCAGCCAGCCGCGCCGTGCTCTCCGGCGCCCGCCGGATCGTGGTCAAGGTCGGTTCTTCCTCGCTGACGTCCATCAAGGGCGGCATCGCCGAGGAGGCACTGACCGACCTCGCCGATGCCCTAGCGCACAAGCGCAACGCCGGCACCGAAATCATCCTCGTTTCCTCCGGCGCGATCGCGGCCGGGCTGGCGCCGCTGGGGCTTGCCAAGCGCCCCCGCGACCTCGCCACCCAGCAGGCCGCCGCCAGCGTGGGCCAGGGCCTCTTGATGGCCCGCTACACCCACGCCTTCGGCGCGCACGGCGTCACCGTGAGCCAGGTCCTGTTGACCGCCGACGATTTCATGCGCCGCAGCCAGCACACCAACGCCTTCCGCGCCCTGGACCGGCTGTTGAACCTCGGCGTGGTCCCGGTCGTCAACGAAAACGACACCGTCGCCACCCATGAAATCCGTTTCGGCGACAACGACCGGCTCGCCGCCCTCGTGGCGCACCTGGTCCGCGCCGACGCCCTCGTCCTGCTGTCCGACGTCGACTCGCTGTACGACGGTCCGCCCGTGCACGGCGCCCGGCGGATCGCGCACGTCTCCGGTCCGCGCGACCTCGAAGGGATTTCGATCGGCAGCACCGGCAAAGCCGGGATCGGCACCGGCGGCATGGTCACCAAGGTCGAGGCCGCGTCCATCGCCGCCGGATCCGGGATCCACGCGCTCGTGACCTCCACCGCGAACGCGGCCGCCGCGCTGGCGGGGGAGGACGTGGGGACCTGGTTCTCCGTGAACGGCGCCCGGAAACCGATCCGGCTGCTCTGGCTGGCGCACCTGGCCTCCGTACGGGGCCGGCTGGTGCTCGACGACGGCGCCGTCCGCGCCGTGCGGGACCGCCACACGTCGCTGCTGCCGGCCGGGATCACCGCCGTGCACGGCGACTTCGAAGCCGGCGACGCCGTCGAGATGGTCGGCACCGACGGTACCGTGATCGCCCGCGGACTGGTGAACTACGGCGCCGCCGAACTGCCGCAAATGCTCGGCCGCTCCACCCGTGAACTCGGCAAGACGCTGGGGCGCGGCTATGACCGTGAAGTTGTTCATGTTGACGACCTGGTGCTGGTCTAAGCCCTCCGCTCGCCTAAACTTGGAGCATGACTGAGGCCCTGACTTCGCACCCCGACCTGCCGGTACACGACGGGCCCGCCGCAGGCCCGCCGACGGCCGCGCCGGAGCTCGAAGCCGCAGTGCACGCCGTTGCCGACCGGTCCCGGGCCGCCTCCCGCCGGATGGCCCACGCCAACCGGGCGCTGAAAGACCGCGGTCTGCGGGCTGTCGGCGCCGCACTGCTGGAACACAAGGACCTGATCCTGGCCGCCAACGGCAAGGACGTCGCGGCCGGACGGGCCGCCGGCACCTCCGCGGCCCTGCTGGACCGGCTCACCCTCACCGGGGCCCGCGTCCAGGCCCTCGCCGCGGCCCTGGAGAACCTCGCCACCCTGCCGGACCCGGTGGGCAATGTGGTGCGCGGCCAGACCCTCCCGAACGGGCTGCGCCTGCGCCAGATCAACGTCCCGATGGGCGTCGTCGCAGCGATCTACGAGGCACGCCCCAACGTCACCGTGGACATCGCCGGACTGGCGCTCAAGAGCGGCAACGCCGTCATCCTGCGCGGCGGGAGTGCGGCCGCCGCCACGAATGCGGCGCTCGTGAGCATCCTTCGCGATGCCCTAGACTCCGTTGGCCTGCCGGCCGACGCCGTCCAGAGCGTCGACGTGTACGGGCGCGACGGCGCAAATGTGCTGATGCGGGCCCGCGGCCGGGTCGATGTGCTGATCCCCCGCGGCGGACGCGAACTCATTCAAACAGTGGTGACGAATTCCTCGGTGCCCGTCATCGAAACCGGCGAGGGCAACGTGCACATCTTCCTCGACGCCTCGGCGGACGAGAAGATGGCGGTGGAAATCCTGCTCAACGCCAAGACCCAGCGCCCCAGTGTCTGCAACACCGTGGAGACGCTGCTGGTGCACTCCGCGTCCACCGTGCTGCCCGCCGTCGCCTCGGCCCTGCGTGCCGCCGGCGTCACCCTGCACACCGACGGACGGATCCGGGCCGCGCTCCCGGCCGCCGTGGACTCCGTTCCCGCCACCGAGGCGGACTGGGCCACCGAATACATGGACCTCGACCTGGCGGTGGCGATGGTGGACTCGCTGGATGAAGCTGTTCAGCATATCCGCGCCTGGTCCACCGGGCACACCGAGGCAATCCTGACCAACGATCTCGCCAACGCCGAGCGGTTCATCGCCGAGGTGGATTCAGCCGCGGTGATCGTGAATGCCTCCACGCGGTTCACCGACGGCGGAGAGCTGGGCCTGGGCGCCGAGGTGGGCATCTCGACGCAGAAGCTGCACGCCCGCGGCCCGATGGGGCTGACCGAGCTCACCACGACGAAATGGATCGTCCAGGGCGAAGGCCAGATCCGCGCCTAGCAACGCGGTAACATGGAACAGAAGCCAGGAACGGCGGGAACCGCCGCCGTCGTCAATTTGGAAACCTACTAGGGGAGAACATGCTGTTTCAGCAGATCGCCACGTCCGTCGCCGCAGCCGTCGAACACGAGGAACTAGCGCCGCTCATCGCGCCGCCGTTCGTGATCGGTGGCACGATGTTCGTGATCCTGCTGGTCCTGATGTTCATCACGCTGTCC
Source organism: Arthrobacter sp. 05N428_2 (assembly GCF_056397065.1). Taxonomy (NCBI): domain Bacteria; kingdom Bacillati; phylum Actinomycetota; class Actinomycetes; order Micrococcales; family Micrococcaceae; genus Arthrobacter; species Arthrobacter sp. 05N428_2. The sequence goes on from NZ_JBFTMR010000002.1 coordinate 251,103, forward strand.
TACGGCAACCTCGGCAAGCGCCACGAGGCCGTCGAGGAGCACGCGGATCCGCACCGCCAGCACCCGGCGAAGCACCCGGGCCCGGGCCACTAATATTTCCGCCACAGTGAAGCAGCACGGCGCCAAGCGCCGCCTGCGACTCGGTGTGATGGGCGGCACGTTTGATCCGATCCATCACGGCCACCTGGTCGCGGCCAGTGAGGTCGCGGCGAAGTTCGACTTGGACGAAGTCGTGTTCGTCCCCACCGGGCAGCCTTGGCAGAAGAACAGCAGGAATGTCAGCGAGGCCGAACACCGGTACCTTATGACAGTGATCGCCACGGCCTCCAACCCGCGGTTCACGGTGAGCCGGGTCGACGTCGACCGTCCCGGCCCCACGTACACCATCGACACCCTGCGGGACCTGCGCACGCTGCGGCCGGATGCCGACCTCTTCTTCATCACCGGCGCCGACGCGCTGGCCCAGATTCTTTCCTGGAAAGATATCGACGAGCTGTGGTCGCTGGCGCACTTCGTGGGGGTGACCCGGCCGGGACACGTGCTGGACGGCATGGGCCGCGATGACGTCAGCCTGCTGGAGGTGCCCGCCATGGCGATCTCCTCCACGGACTGCCGGACCCGGGTCGCGGCGGGAAACCCCGTCTGGTACCTTGTGCCCGACGGCGTGGTCCAATACATCGCCAAGTACGACCTGTATGACCAGCCTGCTCCGCGGCACGACTTCCCGGAGTCCGAGCCGGTCCTCGAACCAAACCAAACCGCCAGCACCGAATGAGCCTTGAATGAGTCAGGAACAGCCTCCCATCCGCAGCCGCCGCGATTTGCGCCGGGCCAGGGATGAACGCCAGGAAGTGAACCCGGGCACCGGCACCACTGGTGCCGGTGCTGTTCCGGCTGCTCCGCAACAGGGCGGCTCGGCAGGCTCCGGCGCTGGAAAGGGCGGCGCGAATCCCGCCTTCTCGGCGCGTCCGGAGGAGCCGACCGAGGCCGAAACCAGCGGCCGGCGCCGCGTGACCGGTCCGGTGGACGCCGTCCAGACCACCTCGAACCAGCGGTCCTCGCAGATCCGCGCCCGCGACCGGGCGACCCTGCGCACCATCAAGGAGCTCGCCGAGAAGGAAGGCCAGCTGTCCGCCGGGGGGCCGCTCACGCGCCGCCAACTCCGTCTCCAGCAACTGGCCGAGGAAACGGCCCCCGCCACCTCCGCGAATCCGATCGTTCCGATGCCCTCGCCGCGCACCCGTTCGCACCCCGTGGCCCCGCCGGTCTCCACGGCGCCGGTCTCCGCGGCGCCGCCGCCCAGCGCGCCGGAGGCTCCTCCCGCACCGGGCCGGGCTGCCGGAGCGCCGGGCTCCGGCGGGAAGCTGCCCGACGGTATGAGCGTCGAACAGGCCCTGGCCGCGCGTGAGCTCCTCGCCGAGCAGGCCCGCAACCAAGCGGCGAAGATGGAGCACATCGCCGCCACCGATCCCGACGCGGTGAACCCTGAAGTACTCGCCGAGCAGATTGCCCTGGCCGAGCGCGCCGCCGTGCTGAACCGGCGGGCGGCTGCGAAGCAGAAGCTGGCGGAGCAGAACAGCCAGCCTGCCGAACGCGGCGAACAGCCGCGGAATGATCCGTCGACGGCCAGCAATCTTGCGATGGTCACGCCGTTGGAATTCGTCGAAATCCCTGGCGTGGAGCGGCCGGTCATGAAGCGCCCTGCCACGTCATACGTCCCGCTGGTCACCAACCCGGGCCCCACGGTCCGGCCAGGACGGACCCCACGCCGTCCCGGTTCGCCGCGGCAGCGCGACGCGGGTGCGGTCAAGGGTCGCTCCGGTGTCCTGGCAAGGGCGGAAGCTGCCGCGCAGGCTGCCGGCCGGAGACCGGCCGTAACAGCTACCCCCGTGCATCCCGAAACACCGGTGTCGGAGGAGGATTACGCCGCACGGCCGCCCGTCGCCGCCAACGCCGCCTACGGGCTGGATCCGCTGGATGCCGCCACGGCCGGCCTGGGCAGGGCTCGGCGTCTCCGCGCCCTGCAGCTCGGTGTCCTGGCGCTCGGGGTGGTGGCGCTCATTGTCGGCGTCATCTTGATCATCACCGGCATGGCCCACTAGCCGCCACCCTGCAGCGCATGGCCAGCCGGGCCGCGTGCCGGCCCGCGGCCACCGACGCCGGCCCAGCCCGCGCCGTCAACATCCAAGAGTTCTCATCTTCAACAGTTTTTTCTTCAACAAGTTCTCATCTTCAACAAGGAGTCCCGTGACTGCAACCGATTCATCCATCGCCACAGCCCGCCACGCAGCCCGTGCTGCCGCGGAAAAATTGGCCGAAGACATTGTCGCCCTCGACGTCAGCGAGCGGCTCGCCCTGGCCGACGTGTTCCTGATCGCCTCGGCCCCGTCCGAGCGCCAGGTCAACGCCATCGTCGACGGCATCGAGGATGAGCTCTCCAAGTTCGACCTCAAGCCGGTCCGCCGCGAGGGCCGCTCCGGCGGACGCTGGGTGCTGCTGGATTACGCCGATGTCATCATCCACGTCCAGCACGAGGAAGACCGCGTCTTCTACGCCCTGGAGCGCCTCTGGAAGGACTGCCCGGTGGTTGACCTTCAGCTGGGCGACGACGCGTCCGCCAAGGCTACTGCCGCCACCGAAACCGAGTAGACCGGCCGCCCGTCCCGCCCAAAAGCCTGAATATGCCCGATTTGGAATTTTCGCAAGGGCTGTTCTAAGATATTTGAGTTGCTTCGAGCAGAACAAGTCGGAGCAGCCAAAATCCGGGGCTGTGGCGCAGCTGGTAGCGCACCTGCATGGCATGCAGGGGGTCAGGGGTTCGAGTCCCCTCAGCTCCACCGGATGATCCGCCGGAATCGCAAGATTCCGGCGGATTTTTTGTTTCCGCGGGTCCTCGGCCGGCGCGGAAACGGACGGCGGCGCCGCGACCGCGCGCCGATTAGCGTCGAGCGCGAATCTAGATTAAGCTGATCAGGTTGCTTGGTCGAACCGGCTCCCCGGAGGCGCTCGCCAAGGACAGATTCGGGGCTGTGGCGCAGCTGGTAGCGCACCTGCATGGCATGCAGGGGGTCAGGGGTTCGAGTCCCCTCAGCTCCACCGAACGAGGCCCCGCTCACCGAGCGGGGCCTCAAGCAATTAACGGCCAACTAGCGCCCAACTAGGATGTGGATCGTGAACCTGTCCCTCCCGCCGCAGGAACCGCCCCCGCGGTTTGCCGACGTCGTCGTCATCGGGGCGGGACAAGCGGGACTCTCCGCCGCCTACCACCTGCAGCGCCGCGGCTTCGTCCCGGCCGTCCCACTCGCGGACGGCGACGGCGCCGACCCGGCCAGCGGCCCAGACGGCGGCGACCGTCCGCTGACGTATGTGGTGCTCGACGCCGAGGACGGCCCCGGCGGCGCCTGGCGGCACCGCTGGAAAAGCCTCCTGATGGCCACTGTGAACGGCATCAGCGACCTCCCCGGCATCCCGCAACCGTCGGTGGACCCGCAGGAGGCCAGCTCGAGCTTCCTGAGCCGCTACTTCGGCGAGTACGAGGCTGAACTCGGCCTCGCCATCCACCGGCCCGTCAAGGTCCGCACCGTCGCCCGCGAAGACAGCAATCCAGCCGGCCGGCTGCGCGTCGCCACCTCCGGCGGTGCCTGGTCGGCGCGCGCCGTGATCAATGCCACGGGCACCTGGACCCGGCCGTTCTGGCCGATTTATCCGGGACAGTCCAGCTTCCGCGGACGGCAGCTTCACGTGGCGGACTACGTGTCCGCGGCAGAGTTCCGCGGACAGCACGTGATCGTGGTCGGCGGCGGCATTTCGGCCGTTGGGCTGCTCGACGAGATTTCCAAGGTCACCGCCACCACCTGGTTCACCCGGCGCGAACCGGTCTGGCGCGACGCCGCCTTCGACCGCCAGGCCGGCCACGACGCCGTCGCCCTCGTCGAGGAACGGGTCCGACAGGGCCTGCCGCCGCAGAGCGTCGTGGCAGTGACGGGCCTGATCTGGACCCCCGCCCTGCGCGCTGCCGCCGCCCGCGGCGTGCTGGACCGCCACCCGATGTTCACCGGCATCGAGCCCGGGGGAGTGCGGCTTGCGGACGGCAGCTTCCTGGCCGCCGACGTGATCCTCTGGGCCACCGGATTCCGCGCCGAGCTGGAGCACCTCGCGCCGCTGCACCTGCGCGGGCCCGGCGGCGGCATCGCCATGGACGGCACCCGCGTCGCCGCGGAGCCTAGGGTACATCTGGTCGGCTACGGCCCGTCGTCGTCCACCATCGGGGCCAACCGCGCCGGCCGGGCCGCCGTGGCCGGCATCGTCAACCTGCTGACCGGCCCGGCATCCCGCCAAGCCCTGCAATCCACCCAGGCCTGAACCGGAATGGATACCGGAACGGCCCGACAAGAAACGGCGGCACCCCGCATGGCGGACAACAGCCTGAATTCCCTGTTCTCCCGCCTCCGGCGATTCCCGGACGTTGAGGCCGCCAACCTGCAGGCCTGGGACGCCACCGACCGGTTGCTGCTGGACACCGCGGCGGAATTGCAGGCCGCCGGCGGGGCGCCGACCGGGGGCAGAACCGCCGTCGTCGGTGACCGCTACGGCGCGCTGACCCTCGGCGTGCTGGCGCTGGGCGTGCTGCCGGCCGAGGGGAGCGGCGCCGTCCGGGTGCACGAGGACCTGATCACCGGCGAACGCGCGCTGCGCCGTAATGCCGCTGCCGCCGGCTTCGCCGACGGGTTCGAACAGCTCCCGCTGGAGGCCGCCGTCGACGGCGCGGAGCTGGTCCTGCTCCAGTTGCCCAGGTCCCTTGCCGAGCTGGAAGAGATTGCCGACGCCGTCGCCCGGCGCGCCGCGCCCGGTGTGGTCCTGCTGGCGGGCGGCAGGGTCAAGCACATGAGCCTGGGCATGAACGCTGTGCTGGACCGTTACTTCAGCGAGGTGCAGCCCCAACTGGCACGGCAAAAATCACGGATCCTGCTGGCCCGCGGCCCGAAAGCGGTCGACGGCGCCCCGCGGTTCCCCCTCACGGAGCGCAACGCCGAGCTGAACCTGACGGTCTGTGCCCGGGGTGCGGTGTTCGCCGGCACCGGGCTCGATATCGGAACCCGCTTCCTGCTGGACTTCCTGCCGGACCTTCCCAGCGCCGCGCACGCCGTCGACCTCGGCTGCGGCACTGGGATTCTGGCGTCGCTGTACGCCCGCAGCCACCCCGAGGCCCGGGTCACCGCCACCGACCGGTCCGCGGCCGCCGTCGAATCCGCCCGGGCGACCGCCCGTGCCAACGGCCTGGACGGGCAAATCGAGGTCCTGCAGGACGACGCGATGAGCACCCTGCCGGACGCGTGCGCCGAGCTGGTGCTGCTCAACCCGCCCTTCCATCTCGGGGCCGCGGTTCACGCCGGCGCCGGGATCAAGCTGATCGAAGCCGCGGCCCGGGTCCTGGTGCCCGGCGGCGAGCTGTGGACCGTCTTCAACAGCCACCTGCGCTACCAGCCGGCGCTGGAACGGCTGGTCGGCCCCACCCGCGAGGCGGGCCGAAATCCGAAATTCACAGTCACCGCGAGCGTTCGCAGGCCACGACCGTAGCGCCACCGGCGGCGGCTGTCGCGTGGCCGGGCGGAATCCTCGCAACTGTGAAGCCGGAGGGTGCGGGATCGGGGCCCCGTGTGACGTAGCATGCTGACATCAGCAGTGCTCCGCCGAAGGCCTTAGAACACAGAGGTATCAGTGACTGAGATCCGCACACCCTCGCCGCGGCGCGGTACCAACCTTCCGCGGATGGGGGACTTCAACCTCACCGTCATCCTGGACGCCATCCGGCGCGCCCCGGGCGGGCTGAGCCGGGTGGAGCTCGCACAGATCGTCGGACTTTCGCCGCAGACCATCTCCAACATCTCCCGCCGGCTGCTGGACCAGCGTCTCATCGTCGAGGCCGGCAAGGAAGGCTCCGGACCAGGCAAGCCGCGGACCATGCTCCGGCTCAACCCGGGCGGCATGTATGCAGTCGGCGTGCACCTTGATCCCGCGGTCCTGACCATCGTCCTGCTGGACCTGGTTGGCGCCGTCGTCCAGCACGCACGGATCACGACCCCCTCAGGCGCCGAGCCGGAATCCATCATCGCCATCATCGCCGCCGCCATCGGGCAGCTGATCGAGGACTCCGGCGTGGACCGCACGAAGGTCGCGGGGCTGGGCGTCGCCTCGCCGGGACCGATCGACCTCAAGGAAGGCGCGGTAGTGGATCCGCCGCTGCTGCCGGGCTGGGAACGCGTTCCGCTGCGCGACGCCCTTGCCGAAGCCACCGGGCTGTCCACGCTGCTGGACAAGGACGTGACCAGCTCCGCGGTGGCCGAGACCTGGGCCGGCGGTCCGAGCGGCGCTGGCAGCTTCGTCTTCATGTACATGGGAACCGGGATCGGCTGCGGGATCGTCCTCAACGACGAGGTCATCCGCGGCAGCTCCGGCAACGCCGGGGAAATCGGACACATCATCGTGGACCCCGACGGTCCGCTGTGCGACTGCGGCCAGCGCGGCTGCGTGAAATCCTCGGCCATCCCGCAGGCGCTCGTGGCCAGGGCCGAGGCCGCCGGCGTGCTGGTGGGCGCCCGCACGGATCGGAGCGCTCCGGCGGTGCAGGAAAACTTCGCGGAACTCTGCGCGCTGGCCTACGGCGGCAACGAGGCGGCGATGGAGATCATCAGGGAGTCCGCCGTGCTGGTGGGCCGGGCCGTCTCCGCGGTCACCAACGCCCTGGACGTGGACCGCGTCGTGTTTGGCGGGCCGTTCTGGAGCTGCCTCGCGCCGGCGTACCTGGAACAGATCCCGGCCCTGGTCCAGGAGAACAGTGCCACCCGGAAGATCCACGGGATGGAGGTGGTGGGCACGGGCGTGGGGGAGGACGTGGCCGCCGTCGGCGCTGCCTGCCTGGTCCTTGAGCACACCCTGGCTCCGCGCTCCCAGCGCCTCCTGCTGGAGGGCTAGGCCCCGAACCGTCGGTGGCCCGCGTCGGTTGCCCTCGTCCGTTGCTCCTAGACCCTGCCCCAGCCCCTGCCCGAAACTACAGACGTCAGTCGATGTCCTCGATGACGGTCCCGTACGGGATGGTCTCGTCCAGGTGGGCCTGGTGGTCGTGCGGGTGGATCACCACCCGGACCCCGTGCCGCTTGTCCGCGGCCGACTGCATCAAAATGGGGCGGACGGCGTTGATCACGCCCTCGCTCTGGCCGGCGAGGTACTCCTGGTAACTGGCTGGTAGCTGGATCATGCCCTCAGGATAGACCTGCGCCGCGGCCATGGGGAGGGCCGAAAGAACGGACCCACTTCTCCGAAGAATCTTCTGCTGCGGGCCCTTCGGCGGCGTAAAGACACGTCTTAATTCGGCGAATGGCTTGTCCGGGCCGTTTGCCGGCCTTAGAGTCGTAGACAAGTTACCGCGGTAACGTGTCAGCGATCCTCCGCTGCAGGCCGGGCCACTGGAAATTCCCAGCGGGCGGCCAAGGAGGATGTGGGTGCCCCCATGTGGGCCTGACATTTGCTCACGGAGACCTTCGTATCAGGCGTACCAGTCGCGGCTGCGTCCTGCTGAAGTTTCCTCCGTGTTCCTCAAACTCAACTCATTGGCGGCAGCGCCGGATTCCGGCCTGCAGCTCGTCGATGGCCCACAGCTAAGGACGCAAATGTCTCCACCAAGCCTCATTGACGCACATCCAAATCTAGCCGGCACGGCCCCCGTGGCCCTGTCTTACGAACTGTTTCCGCCCAAGTCGCCCGCCGCCGCGGAATCACTCTGGACCACCATCGGGGAACTGGAATCCACCAGCCCCGACTACGTCTCCGTGACCTACGGCGCCAGCGGATCCAACCGCGACACCGCCGTCGAACTCATCAACCGCCTGGTGCAGGAGACCACGCTGCGGCCGCTGGCGCACCTGACCTGCGTGGGCAACACCCCGCAGGAGCTGGCCGACGTCATCGGCGAACTGCTCGACGTCGGCGTCCGCGGCATCCTGGCCCTGCGCGGCGACCAGCCCAAGGGCGGGGCCCTCCCGGCCGATGGATCGCTGCGCTACGCCCAGGACCTGATCGAGCTGATCCGCCGCGTCGAGCAGCGACGCTCGGCAATGCTGTGCGCCGGCAAGGTGGCGGTCGGGGTCGCCGCCTATCCCGCACGGCACCCGGAATCGCCCAGCGAGGGGCACGACGTCGAAGTGCTCCTGGCCAAGCAGCGCTCCGGTGCAGACTTCGCCATCACCCAGGTGTTCTTCCACACCGAGCAGTACGCCCAGCTGCTGTCCCGGGCCCGCCGGGCCGGTGTCACCATCCCGATCATCCCGGGCGTCATGCCGCTGACCAGCGTCCGCCGGCTCACCCGGCTGGGCGAACTGACCGGCGTCGAACCGGCGCCGGAACTCATCGAACGGCTCGCGTCCGCCGCCACCGCCGCCGAACGCAACCGGATCGGGGTGGCCGCCACCGTGGACCTGGCCAACGCGGCCCTGGACGCCGGCGCCCCCGGCCTGCACCTCTACACCTTCAACGAGCACGCCAGCGCCCTCGAGGTGCTGGACAAGCTTGCCCTGCCGCGAGCGCACCGCGGCAGCCAGCGGCCGGCCGGCCGCCGCCAGCTCGCCAGCTGAACCGCCGCCCTGACGAACCCCCCGACGAACCTCACCAATCCAAGGACTTTCCCATGACTGAACAGCAGCCTTCCACCAACGCCACGCCCTTCCCGTCCGCCTCGATCCTCGGCTACCCGCGCATCGGTCGGCGCCGTGAACTGAAGAAGGCCGTCGAGTCCTACTGGGCCGGTAAAATCGACGCCGCCGCCCTGGAAGCCGCCGCCAAGGAGATCCAGCTCGGCACCGCCAAGCGCCTGACCGGCCTCGGGCTGACCGAAGCCGCCGCCGTCCCCGGCAGCTTCTCCTACTACGACCAGGTGCTCGACGCAGCCGCCCACCTCGGTGCCGTCCCGGCCCGCTTCGGCAACCTCCTCGACGCCGACGGCCAGCTGGGCATCGACGGCTACTTCACCCTGGCCCGCGGCACGAAGGATGAGCAGCCGCTGGAAATGACCAAGTGGTTCGACACCAACTACCACTACCTGGTCCCGGAAATCGGCCCGGAGACCGCCTTCTCGGTGACGTCCAACCGGATCGTCGAGGAATTCGAGTACGCCCTCGCCAACGGGGTCGAAACCCGGCCGTACCTCGTCGGCCCGGTCACCTTCCTGCTGCTGAGCAAGGCCTCCGACGATGCGCCGGCCGGCTTCAGCCCGCTGTCCCGCCTCGAGGACATCCTCCCCGCCTACACCGCCCTGCTGGAGAAGCTTGCCGACGCCGGCGCCAGCTGGGTCCAGTTCGACGAGCCCGCGCTCGTGGTGGACCAGGACACCCCCGCCGGCGAAGTCCAGGCCGCCGTCGCCCGCGCCTACGAGGTGCTCTCCGCCGCCGCGAACCGGCCCCGGCTCTTCGTCTCCACCCCCTACGGCGCGCTCGATCGCCAGCTCGGCACCCTCGCCGCGACCGGCATCGACGCCCTGCACCTGGACGTCTTCAAGGGCGGCGTCCCCGCCGCCGCGGCGCTGGCCGCGCTGGGCAGCACAACCCTCGTCGCCGGCGTCGTGGACGGCCACAACATCTGGCGCAACGACCTCGCCGCCTCGGCGGCGAAGATCGCCGAGCTGCGCAGGTCCGTCGCCACGCTCGCCGTCAGCACCTCCACCACCACCGCGCACGTCCCGCACGACGTCGAGGAAGAAGTCCAGCTTGAACCGCAGCTGCGCAGCTGGCTGGCCTTCGCCGACCAGAAGACCGCCGAGGTTGTCATCCTCGCCGGGCTGCTGAGCGACCCCGACGCCGTCCAGCCGGCCATCGAGGAGGCCACCCGCATCATTGCCTCCCGCGCCGAGGCCGACGGCGTGCTGCGCGCCGAGGTCCGGAACCGCACCGCCGCCCTCACGGACGCCGACTTCAGCCGCTCCGCGTACGCGGTCCGGGAAGCGGCCCAGGAGAAGACCCTGCACCTGCCGCCGCTGCCCACCACCACCATCGGCTCCTTCCCGCAGACCGCCGAGATCCGGACTGCCCGGGCCCGCGCCAACAAGGGCGAGCTCAGCACGGGGCAGTACGAACAGCTGATGAAGAACGAAATCAAGCGCGTCGTGGAGCTGCAGGAGGAGCTCGGCTTCGATGTCCTGGTCCACGGCGAGCCGGAACGCAACGACATGGTCCAGTACTTCGCCGAAAACCTCGAAGGCTTTGACGTCACCGTGCACGGCTGGGTCCAGTCCTACGGCTCACGCTGCACCCGCCCGTCCATCCTGTGGGGCGACGTCACCCGCAGCGCCCCGATCACGGTGGAATGGGCCCGGTACGCGCAGTCCCTGACCGGCAAACCGATGAAGGGCATGCTCACCGGCCCGGTCACCATCCTGGCGTGGTCGTTCGTCCGGGATGACCAGCCGCTCGGCGAAACCGCCAACCAGGTGGCCCTTGCCCTGCGCGACGAGATCGCCGACCTGGAGGCCGCCGGCATCAAGATCATCCAGGTGGACGAGCCGGCGCTGCGCGAACTCCTGCCGCTGCGCAAGGCCGACCAGGCCGCATACCTGGACTGGTCGGTGAAGTCCTTCCGCCTAACCACCGCCGGCGCCGCGGACGCCACCCAGGTCCACACCCACCTGTGCTACTCCGAATTCGGCGCCATCATCGACGCGATCGACGGCCTCGACGCCGACGTCACCTCGATCGAGGCCGCCCGCTCCCGGATGGAGGTGGTGCACGACCTCGAGGCGCACGGCTTCGGCCGCGGCGTGGGCCCGGGCGTCTACGACATCCATTCCCCGCGCGTGCCCGGCGAGCAGGAAGTCACCGAGCTGCTCAGCACCGCGGTCAAGCACGTCCCGTCCCGCCAGCTGTGGGTCAACCCGGACTGCGGCCTGAAAACCCGCGGCTACGCCGAGACCGAGGAGTCGCTGCGCAACCTGGTGGCCGCGACCCGGACGGTCCGCGCCGGCCTGCTCGAGACGGCCCAGTAGGCACGCTCACCGCCGGACCAACTGGCTGAACAACGACGCCGGCCGCCCACCTCGCGAGGTGAGCGGCCGGCGTCGTACGTTCTATCCATCCACTGCTGAGTAACCGCCCTTTTGACCCCTCAAAAGGGCCGCTACGGAGCACTCGCGTCAGGATTCCCAGACGATCTCGTCGTCGACGACGCCGTCCTCGTCCGCGGAGGCCACCAGCACCTCGTCGGTGAAGTGCGCGCCGAGGGTGAAATCGAGGACGAAGTAGCGCTCCGGCTGGCCGGGGAAGATGCCCACATGGCCGAGCTTCAGGGCCTTCAGGAAGACCTGCGTGGTGAGCTGGGACCGATCTTGCACCCCGAAGATCTGACGCAGCGTCTCGGGCTTCAGCGCGTTGCAGTGGAAGCGCAGGTATTCCTGCGGGCTGGTGCCTTCCTGCTCCAGCTCCTCGGCGATCATTTCGCGGACCTGGTCGACCACCTCGGGCAGGAAGCGCAGCCGGTAATCGACCTTGTGCAGCGCCGCCTCGTCGAAGTGGTCGTGCGCGTTCACGGTCAGGTCAAGTTCCAGGGTCTGGCCCGCCAGTTCGTGTTTAGCGGCGAAATTATGGTCACGGCCGTGGTTGAGCTCGATCTGTCCAAAGTGCTGGCTCGCTACCTTGCTCATATCTTCAACATAGTCCTCAAGACAGGCACCTTCCAGCATTCCCGGCATTTATCCGATACCGGCCCGCGGGCACGCCGGGAGCCCGGTACATTGATCGGATGCAAACTGTTGCCGCCGCCGTCGCCCGTGCCCGCGAAGTGTTTGACAGCGGAACCACCCGCCCGCTGGCCTGGCGGCTGGAACAACTCGGCAGCCTGCGGCGGATGCTGGTGGACCGCCGCCGGGAGTTCGCCGCGGCGCTGGCCAGCGATCTGGGGAAGCACGAAACGGAGGCGCAGCTGACGGAAATCGGGTTCGTCACCGCGGAAGCCGCGCACCTGGAGAAGCACCTCGAAGCCTGGCTCCGACCCCGGCCGGTGTCCGTGCCGCTGGCCGTGCAGCCGGCGAAGGCCTGGACCGAACTCACCCCGCTGGGCGTGGTGCTGGTGATCGGACCCTGGAACTACCCGCTGCAGTTGCTGCTGGCGCCGCTGGCCGGAGCCCTGGCCGCCGGCAACACCGTGGTGCTCAAACCCAGCGAACACGCGCCCGCCACGTCCGCCGCCCTGGCCCGCTGGGTCCCGGAATACCTGCCGGGGGCGGCGGAGGTCATTGAGGGCGGGATCCCCGAGACCACCGAGCTGTTGGCCATGCGCTTCGATCACATCTTCTTCACCGGCGGGGAAGTGGCCGCCAAGGTGGTGCTGCGCGCTGCCGCCGAGCACCTGACCCCGGTGACCCTGGAGCTGGGCGGCAAATCCCCGGCCTACGTCGACGCCTCCACGGACTTGGCCAAGGCGGCCAAGCGGCTGGCCTGGGGCCGGTTCATGAACGCCGGGCAGACCTGCGTGGCACCGGACTACATCCTCGCCACCGAGGACGTGCTGGTGCCGCTGGAACGCGAGCTGGTCAAGGCCATCGCGGCGCTGTTCGGGCCGGATTCGGCGCGCAGCGACTCCTACGGCCGGATCGTCAATGACCGGCACTTCGACCGGCTCGCGGCGCTCGCGGACGGGAGCACCGTGGTCCACGGTGGCGAGCGCGACGCCGCCAGCCGGCATTTCGCCCCGACCCTGCTCCGGCCTGCGCCCGGGGACGCCGTGATGGGCGAGGAGATCTTCGGGCCGCTGCTGCCCTTGGTCCCGGTCAGCGGCCGGGACGAGGCGATCCGGATGATCAACGCCGGGGCCAAGCCGCTGGCCCTCTACGTGTTCAGCGACGACGCCGACACCCGCCGCGCGTTCTCCGAACAGACCTCCTCCGGCGCGCTGTGCATCGACGTCCCGGCCGCGCACCTGACAGTGCCCGGGCTGCCGTTCGGCGGAGTGGGCAGCAGCGGCATGGGCGCCTACCACGGCGAGCATTCGCTCCGGACTTTCTCGCACGAACGCGCGACCCTGTCCAAGCCGCTCTGGCCCGAGACTCTGACGCTGATCTACCCGCCCTACACCAAGGCCAAACACCGGATCATCAGCACCCTCGTGGCGCCGCCGGGGAAGAAGCCGAAGCGCGGCAAGCGGTAGCGCACCCGGCCAGCGCGCGGCCGCGCAGCCCGCGCCGGCACAGCCTTGGACCTCAGTCCCGGCGCGTGGTGCCGAGCTTGTGGAGCGTGTCGGACAGCAGTTCCACGAACAGCTGGACCTGCGCTGTCTGCTGTTCCTTGGGCAGCAGGGCGAACACGTTGCGGGCCAGCCGGATCTCGGGGACGTCCAGCACCACCACGCCCGCGGGCCGGTGCAGCAGGGCCAGCTCGGGGACCAGCGCCGCGCCGAGCCCGGCGGCGGCCATTTCCAGGCTGGCGTGGAAGTCGTCGCTGTAGGCCACCACGCGCGGGTGCAGGTTGCAGCTGGCGAAGAGCCGTTCGATCACGGTGGCGTCGGAGGTCCCGGGGTGGTGCATGATCCAGGGCATCTCGGACAGGTGGTCGGCGGCCACCTTGGACTCCGGTCCGATGCCCCAGCCCGCCGGCAGCACCACCCGGAAGTCGTCGTCGCCGATCCACTGCCGGTTGACGGTATGCGGCCAGGCGAGCCCGGACTGCCCCACCTGGTACACGAGGGCGACGTCGAGCTCGCCGCCGGTGCGCAGGCCCTGGATGGTCTGGCCCGGCTCGGCCACGGAGACCCGCAGCTCGATGCCCAGGTTCTTCCACGCCGGGTTCTGCAGGATCTGGGGGAGGACGTAGGTGGCCAGGGACGGGAAGATGCCCAGCCGGAGCTCCTGGCCGGCGCTGTCCCGGGTGCGGGCCGCCGCCGCCATCAGCGCGTCGATATCGGTGAGGACCTTGGCCGCGTGCCGGGTCATCACGACGGCGGCGTCCGTGGGATGGATGCTGCGCGCGGAGCGCTGGAACAAGCCCACCCCGGTGTCACGCTCCAGCGCGGACATCTGCTGCGACACCGCGGACGCCGTGTAGCCCAGCCGTGTGGCGGCCGCCGCGAACGAGCCCAGCCGGACCACTTCCACCAGCGTTCGGAGGTGCACGGGGTTGATCAAAGGCTGCCCTTCGGTGGTTACGGTGAGGCGGGAGCGGAATCCCGCTTCATTCTGGCACATTGGTTTCTGGCAGCCGGCGGAAAATCGCACTCATCCGGATGCCGAGCGGTGACGAATTGCCCCTAAGAAGATTCATCCGGACAATTCAGGCGAAGCAACAGGAGCAGACCAGTGCAGCAAGCAGCAGGCATCCCGGAAGGACGGCGCGTTGCCGTGATTGGAAGCGGGGTGGCCGGACTCACCGCCGCCTACATCCTGAACCGGCGTGACCAGGTGACGGTGTTCGAGGCGGATGCACGCCTCGGCGGCCACGCCCACACCCACGACGTTCCCCAAGCGGACGGCTCCATGTTGGGTGTGGACACCGGCTTCATCGTGCACAACGAACGGACCTACCCGACGCTGCTGCGGCTCTTCAAGGAACTGGGCGTGCAGACCCAGGACTCGGAAATGAGCATGTCCATCCGCTGCGACGGCTGCGGGCTGGAGTACGCCGGGGCCCGGGCCGGCGCGCGCGGCATCATTCCCAATGCTTCCACCTTGCTGCGCGGGCGCTACCTGCTGATGCTGCTGGAGGTCACCCGGTTCCACCGCCGGGCCCGCGCCCTGCTCGCCGAAGCGGACGCCGCCGACGCTCCCGAAGCCGACGCCGCCGGGGCAAAGCCCCGCAGGGGAAGGACGACGACGGGTACCCCGGCTGCCGAGCTGACGCTCGGCGAGTTCCTGGACCGCGAGAAATTCAGCAGCTACTTCATCGTGCACTTCATGACCCCGGTGGTGAGCGCCGTCTGGTCCTGCGACCCGACCACGGCGCTGGCCTACCCGGCACGCTACCTCTTCACCTTCCTGGGCCACCACGGACTCCTGGGGGTCAAGGGTTCCCCGCAGTGGCGCACGGTTACCGGCGGCTCGCGCAGCTACGTGGATAAGCTCGCCGCGACGCTGCCGGACATCCGGCTGTCCAGCCCGGTGACCCGCGTCCGCCGCGCCGCCGGCGGGGTGGAGATCACCACCCAGCAGCGCACCGGAAAGCAGGGTGCAGGAAACGAGAGTACCGAATACTTCGACGCCGTCGTGATCGCCACCCACCCGGCGCAGGCGCTGCGGATGCTGGAGGACGCCTCGCCCGCCGAGCGGGACGCCCTGGCCGGCATGCCGTACTCGGTCAACCACACCGTCTTCCACCGCGATGATGCCGTATTGCCCGCCAGCGAGAACGCCAAGGCCTCCTGGAACTACCGGCTGCCCTCCTGCGACGCCCGCCCGGACCGGGTCCTGGTCAGCTACGACATGACCCGGCTGCAGCGGCTGGAACCAGCGGACGGCAAGCGCTACATCGTCAGCCTCGGCGAGTCCGAGCTGATCGGCGACAGCACCGTTTTGGAGCGCATGGTCTACGAACACCCGCAATACACCCCGGACTCGCTGCGCGCCCAGCAGCAGATCCAGGGCCTGGGCGACGACAGCCTGGCGTTCGCCGGCGCGTACCACGGCTGGGGTTTCCACGAGGACGGTGCCCTGTCCGGCGTCCGTGCCGCGGCCAGGCTGGGACGCGAGTGGGAGCCTGCCGCTATTTCCGAACTGCAGGCACCCGAACTGCAGACAGCTGCCCTGGAGGGCGCATGAGCAGCAACGCAGCCATCTACCGCACCTCCATCGCTCACGTGCGGCGCACCCCGCTGCGCAACGCCTTCACCTACCGCAGCTACAGCTGGTACGTCGACGTCGACGCCCTCCCCGCGCTGCCGCGCTGGCTCGCCCCGCTGGCCAGATTCTCCGCCGCCGACCACCTGGGCGACCCGGACGGAACACTGCGCGGCAACGTCGAACGGTACCTCGCCACCCAGGCCATCACGCTCGACGGCGGCCGGATCACCATGCTGGCCAGCGCACGCGTCCTCGGCCACGTTTTCAACCCACTGACACTGTTCTGGTGCCACACCGCGGACGGGAACCTGCGCTGCGTGGTCGCCGAGGTCCACAACACCTACGGGGAGCGGCACTGCTACCTGCTGGAGACAGACGACGCCGGCCGGGCCACCGTGCCCAAGGCGTTTTACGTCTCGCCGTTCAACGACGTCGACGGCCAGTACCGGATGAAGCTGCCCGAACCCGAGGAACGGCTCGCAGTCTCCATCGTCCTGGAGCGCGAGGGGCACAAGCCCTTCGTCGCCACGGTGGATGGGGTCCGGCGCGAGGCGACGGTGCCGCACGTTCTGGCCGCGGCGCTCGCCGTCCCGCTGGCGCCGTTGCGGGTAGCAGCGCAGATCCGCTGGCAGGGAATCAAGCTTTGGGCACGTCGGTTGCCCATCATCAAAAGACCACACCACTCTTCACAGGAGGCAGTCCAGTGACCATGACCGAAGCGACCGGATCCCATGCCGGGCAGCAGAATCCTGCGGATAAGAACCCGGTGCAGACGGTCCCGGCCGTGCCGTATACGGTGCCGCAGGCACCCGCCGTCATCGACGCCGCGATCTGGCCCAGTGTCGCCGTCGTGCCGTCCGGCCTGAAGGCCAAGCTCGCGGGCCGCGCCGCGGACGCCATCTTCCGGGCCGCCGTACGCCGGCTTCCGCTGGAGGTGCGCTACCCCGACGGCACCGTCCTGGGCAAGGGGGCGCCGGGCCATGCATCGGGACATGACGGGTCCGTCCCGGTCATGACGATGCACCGGCCGGAGGCCTTCGCCGCCCGGTTGGGCGACGGCGGCCTGATCGGCCTGGGCGAGTCCTACATGGCGGGGGACTGGGACGCGGACGACCTCACCGCGGTGATGGAGGTCTTCGCCGCCCGGGCGGGATCGCTGGTGCCCGAGCCGCTGCAGAAGCTGCGCGGCCTCTACCTGCCCCGCACGCCGCGGACCGAACGCAACACCGAGCAGAACACCCGGTCCAACATCTCGCGGCACTACGACCTGTCCAACGAGCTGTTCGCGACCTTCCTGGACAGCACCATGACCTACTCCAGTGCGCTCTTCCCGGAGAGCGGCGAGGAGCTGCGGAACGTGGCGTGGGACGGCCTGGCCGCCGCGCAGCAGGCAAAGATCGACCGGCTGCTGGACAAGGCCGGCGTGAAGGCGGGCACCCGGGTGCTGGAAATCGGCACCGGCTGGGGCGAGCTGGCGCTCCGGGCCGCGGCCCGGGGTGCCAGCGTCTACTCCGTGACGCTCTCCAGCGAACAGCAGGAACTGGCCCGCCAGCGCGTAGCCGAGGCAGGCTATGCCGACGCCGTCACGATCGAACTCAAGGACTACCGGGCCGTGGAAGGCGAGTACGACGCCGTCGTCTCGGTCGAAATGATCGAGGCGGTCGGCTACGAGTACTGGGCCACCTACTTCCAGACCATCGAGCGGGTGCTGGCCCCCGGCGGGAAGGTGGCCATCCAGGCAATCACGATCGGCCACGACCGGCTGATCGCGACCCGGACCAGCTACACCTGGGTGCACAAGTACATCTTCCCCGGCGGCGTCATCCCGTCGGTCCGCGCCATCGAGGAGGTCACGGAGAAGCAGACCAGACTCCGGGTCCGGGAACGCCTGGCGATGGGCGAGCACTACGCCCAGACCCTGCGGCTCTGGTCCGAGCGCTTCATGGACCGCGGCGAGGACGTCCGCGGCCTCGGCTTCGATGCGATATTCCAGCGGATGTGGCTGTTCTACCTGTGCTATTCCCGCGCCGGCTTCGAGACCGGCTACCTGAACGTACAGCAGATCGTGCTGGACAAGGTTGCCGCCAAGACCGTTGCCGCCAAGACTGCCGGCAGCAAACGGATGGCCCCGTGACGGCGCCGCTGGCGGGGACCATCGAGGAGGTCTTGCGTCCGGTGGTCGGCGGGGAACTCCCGGTGCGGCTGATCGTGTGGGACGGCAGCGAGGCAGGCCCGTCCGGCGCGCCCGTAGTGCGGCTGAACTCGCCCGACGCCATCCGCCGGCTGCTCTGGGCGCCCGGAGAGCTGGGCGCCGCCCAGGCCTACGTCACCGGTGAGCTGGACGTCGACGGCGACCTCAACTCCGCGCTCGAGCACCTGTGGAAGGTGGTCAGGGACCGCGGCCTGTCCGGCGTCCGCCCCACCCCCGCCGTGCTCGCCGGCGTGGCACGGATCGCCAAGGCCGCCGGCGCCCTGGGCGCCCCGCCGGAGCCGCCCGCCAGCCAGGCCCGGGTGAAGGGGAAGCTGCACAGCCTGATCCGCGACCGTGCCGCCATCAGCCACCACTATGACCTCAGCAACGACTTCTATGCGCTGATCCTCGACCCGCAGATGGCTTACTCCAGCGGCTACTGGACAGACCGGATGGAGAACGGCAGCTCGCCCGAGGGGTACAGCCTTGAGGACGCGCAGCGGGACAAGCTGGACCTGGTCTGCCGCAAGCTCGGGCTGAAGCCCCGAATGCGGCTGCTCGACGTCGGCTGCGGCTGGGGCTCGCTGGGCCTGCACGCGGCGCAGTACTACGGGGTCGACGTCGTCGGCGTCACCTTGTCCGTGGAGCAGAAGGCGTTCATCGACGCCCGGATCAAGGGACGCGGCCTCGAGGGGCAGGTGGAGATCCGGGTGCAGGACTACCGCGAGATCCCCGACGGACCGTTCGACGCCGTCGCGTCCCTTGAGATGGGCGAGCACGTGGGGCAGCGGAACTACCCGGTGTACGCCGCCGCCCTGTTCAACAACGTGGTCCCCGGCGGCCGGGTGCTGGTCCAGCAGATGTCCCGGCGCGGCAAACACCCCGGCGGCGGACCGTTTATCGAGTCCTTCATCGCCCCGGACATGCACATGCGCCCGGTGGGGGAGACCCTGGGGTTCCTCGAGGGCGCCGGGCTCGAAGTCGAGGGCGTCGAGGCGATGCGCCGGCACTACGTCCGGACCCTTGAGGCCTGGTATGCCCGGTTCGAGGAAAACCACGACGCCGCCGTCGCGATGATGGGGCGCGAGATCGCCAGGGTCTGGCGGCTGTACCTGGTCGGCGCGCTGCGCAGCTTCGCCGAGGCTCGGATGGGCGTGGAGCAGATCCTCTGCAGTCGGCCGGAGTAGCCGGCCCCGGCGATTTTGCTGGAGGAAAAGCGTGGGGAAAGGGCGGGCACCGGCTGGTGCCCGCCCTTTCTGTGCCGTGCTGTGCTTTGCTGTGCCGTCGACCACTGGATGTAGTGCTTCGTGCCACTCCAGACTCCTCCGAAGACCGGGGTGCGACACGCCGTCCGCAATGCGACACGCGGGGCGGTTAATTGTGGCTAACTACTCCACAGGGTGTGGATTTCGTCTGCGAAAACGGCTGGAATCCGGACATTTTGAAGCCCGTTGCCTGTGGATTAAAAGTGGGTTAAATGACATACTTGTAATACATCATCTTGGGGTCAGCGCGTGGCTCTTGCACTACATGTAGTATCGACATACAGTTCGAGCACAGCGGTTGCAGACCGCAGGTCGAGGCCAATAACGGATTAGGATTCCTGTTCCGAGTCGGCCCCACCGGACACGAACCACAGACTTAACTAAGGGGACTCAGGACATGACCGTTACGGTTTACACGAAGCCGGCTTGCGTGCAGTGCAACGCCACCTACCGCGCTCTCGACAAGAAGGGCATCGCCTACCAGAGCGTCGACATCTCGCAGGATGCCGAAGCCCTCGAACGCCTCAAGTCCCTGGGCTACATGCAGGCCCCGGTCGTCGTCACCGACCAGGACCACTGGTCCGGGTTCCGCCCGGACAAGATAGAAGAACTGGCTCAGGCCGCCGCCGTCGCGGTCGCCTGAAAGCCAGCACACGGCACCAACACGTCGGATGAGGTGAATCCCATGGCACTGGCAACAGCCGGCACGCCGCCGGTTGCAGGATCCCGGGACTCAGTCCGGACCACGGCCAGCCACCTCATCTACTTTTCCTCCACTTCCGAGAACACCAAACGCTTCGTGACGAAGCTGGGCATCGACGCCGCCCGGATCCCACTCCTTGCGAGGGAACCGGCACTCCTGGCGACCGAGCCGTTCGTGCTGGTCCTTCCCACGTACGGGGGGACCGGGGGAGAGGGATCCGTTCCGAAGCAGGTCATCCGCTTCCTGAACGACCCGAGGAACCGGCAACAGCTCCGTGGAGTGATCGGAGCGGGCAACACGAACTTTGGGGACAACTACTGCATGGCCGGCGACATCGTCGCCGCCAAATGCCAGGTCCCGCACCTATATCGTTTCGAACTCATGGGGACGCCGGAAGACGTCAGCCGAGTACAACAAGGATTGGAAGAATTTTGGACACGACTGTCGCAGACACCGCAGTAGCGGGGACCGGCGCCGCTGGCAACACAGCCGCCTCGCACGCCGTCGAGCACCACACCGTCCCGGGCGAGAAGCCGGCCATGCCGGCGGCCTACCAGGGCCTGGGCTACCACGAGCTGAACGCCATGCTGAACCTCTACGGCCCCAACGGCGAGATCCAGTTCGAAGCCGACAGGGAGGCTGCGCACCAGTACTTCCTACAGCACGTGAACAACAACACGGTGTTCTTCCATGACCTCGAGGAAAAGCTCGACTACCTCGTCAAGAACGAGTACTACGAGCGGGAAACCCTCGACCAGTACACGATGAACTTCATCCGCGAGCTCTACAACCGCGCGTACAAGAAGAAGTTCCGCTTCGAGACCTTCCTGGGCGCCTTCAAGTTCTACACCTCGTACACGCTGAAGACGTTCGACGGCAAGCGCTTCCTGGAGCGCTACGAGGACCGCGTCTGCATGGTGGCCCTGCACCTGGCCCGCGGCGACGAGCAGCTCGCCACCCAGATGGTGGACGAGATCATCGAAGGCCGCTTCCAGCCGGCCACGCCCACGTTCCTGAACGCCGGCAAGAAGCAGCGCGGCGAGCTGGTCTCCTGCTTCCTGCTCCGGATCGAAGACAACATGGAGTCGATCGGACGCTCCATCAACTCCGCGCTGCAGCTCTCCAAGCGCGGCGGCGGCGTGGCCTTTGCGCTGACCAACATCCGCGAGGTCGGCGCCCCGATCAAGCAGATCGAGAACCAGTCCTCCGGCGTCATTCCCGTGATGAAGCTCCTCGAGGACAGCTTCTCCTACGCCAACCAGCTCGGCGCCCGCCAGGGTGCGGGAGCGGTGTACCTGCACGCGCACCACCCGGACATCTACCGCTTCCTTGACACCAAGCGCGAGAACGCGGACGAGAAGATCCGCATCAAGACCCTTTCGCTCGGCGTCGTGATCCCGGACATCACCTTCGAGCTGGCCAAGAAGGACGAGGACATGTATCTGTTCTCGCCGTACGACGTCGAAAAGGTCTACGGCATGCCGTTCTCCGACGTCTCGGTCACCGAGAAGTACTACGAGATGGTGGACGATTCCCGGATCAAGAAGACCAAGATCAAGGCCCGCGAGTTCTTCCAGACGCTCGCCGAGATCCAGTTCGAATCCGGCTACCCGTATATCATGTTCGAGGACACCGTGAACCGGGAAAACCCGATCGACGGCAAGATCATCATGTCCAACCTGTGCTCGGAGATCCTCCAGGTCAGCCAGCCCACGACCTACCACGACGACCTGTCCTACGACCAGACCGGCAAGGACATCTCCTGCAACCTGGGGTCGATGAACATCGCCAAGGCCATGGACTCGCCGGACTTCGGCTTGACCATCGAGACCGCCATCCGCGCGCTCTCGGCCGTCTCGGACATGTCCAACATCACCTCCGTGCCCTCGATCGCCCGCGGTAATGACCAGAGCCACGCGATCGGCCTGGGCCAGATGAACCTGCACGGCTACCTGGCCCGCGAGCGGGTCCACTACGGTTCCGAAGAGGGCATCGACTTCACCAACATCTACTTCTACTCGGTGGTTTTCCACGCGGTCCGCGCCTCCAACCAGCTGGCCATCCAGACGGGCCAGACCTTCGGCGGCTTCGAGAAGTCCAAGTACGCCTCCGGCGAGTTCTTCGACAAGTACACGAACCAGGAGTGGGTGCCGCAGACGGCGAAGGTTGCCGAGCTGTTCGCGCACATCCACATCCCCACCCAGGATGACTGGCGCGAGCTGAAGGCTTCCGTCATGGAGCACGGCATCTACAACCAGAACCTGCAGGCCGTCCCGCCGACCGGGTCGATCTCCTACATCAACAACTCCACCTCCTCGATCCACCCGGTGGCGTCCAAGATCGAGATCCGCAAGGAAGGCAAGCTGGGCCGCGTGTACTACCCGGCGCCGTACCTGACGAACGACAACCTGGAGTACTACCAGGATGCGTACGAGATCGGCTACGAGAAGGTCATCGACACCTACGCCGCGGCCACGCAGCACGTGGACCAGGGCCTGTCCCTGACGCTATTCTTCAAGGACACGGCCACCACGCGCGACATCAACAAGGCCCAGATCTACGCCTGGAAGAAGGGCATCAAGACCATCTACTACATCCGTCTCCGCCAGCTCGCGCTGGAAGGGACGGAGGTGGAGGGCTGCGTCAGTTGTGCACTATGAAACCTATTTCGGTTGATTTCGTTTAGGGGATGAAATGATGGAAACGACGACGGCGACAGGCGGGTTGGTCTACGGCATCCGGCTTCGGCGCGAGGTCGAGTACCGCTATGTCGGTATCACCACCAAGACGGCCAGTCGTCGTTTCCATCAGCATCTTCGTGTGGCTGCGGAGGGGCGCAAGACGCCGTTTTACGATTGGGTTCGCAAGCATGATCCAGCTGATCTCATCGCCGATGAGCTTGATTGGATTGAAGGCCAGGCCGAGATGGACTGGATCAGCTACCTTCGCCGCGAGGGGGACCGTCTCCTGAACCTCTCCGAGGGAGGGCTCGGCCCCACTGGGGTGGTGTGGACGGAGGCCATGAGGGAAGCGGCCCGCGTTCGTTCCACGGGCCGCAAGATTGCCCGGATTTCCGGGTCGGGAGCCTCTTTCTATGGGAAGAACCACAGTCCTGAGCAGCGCGAAAAATGGTCACGTGAGCGCAAGGGCACGATCACTGGCCCTGACAATCCCAACTACGGCAAGTTCGGCCCTGAACATCCCAGCTATGGCCGCGTCATGAGCGAGGAATCACGTGCGGCTCTTTCGGAAGCCAGGAAGGGTGCCGGCAACCCCAACTTCGGGAAGAAGGCCAGCGCCGAAACCCGTGCGAAAATGTCAGCGGTCCGCAAGGGCGTACCGAAGCCGGCAAGCCAACGCAGCGCCCACACCAGGCATCACACCAACAAAGGCATCGAGAAAGCCGACTGCAAGTACTGCGTCGAAGACTCGGCCAAACCAAGTCTCTCTTCAGAAAGCGAGTCGGAGTCATGACAGAAAAAGTAAAGCTTCTCACCCATGTTGAGGCGATTAACTGGAACCGGATCCAGGACGAGAAGGACGTTGATGTCTGGAACCGCCTGGTCAACAACTTCTGGCTGCCGGAGAAGATTCCGCTGTCCAACGACGTACAGTCGTGGGCCACGCTGACCCCGGACGAGCAGCAGCTCACCATGCGCGTGTTCACCGGCCTGACCCTGCTGGACACCATCCAGGGCACCGTAGGCGCCGTATCGCTGATCCCGGATGCGCTGACCCCGCACGAAGAAGCGGTGTACACGAACATCGCCTTCATGGAATCCGTGCACGCCAAGAGCTACTCCTCCATCTTCTCCACGCTGGCCTCGACCAAGGAGATCGACGAGGCGTTCCGCTGGTCCACCGAGAACGAGAACCTTCAGAAGAAGGCCCAGATCGTCATGGACTACTACCAGGGCGACGATCCCCTGAAGCGCAAGGTGGCGTCGACGCTGCTGGAGAGTTTCCTGTTCTACTCGGGCTTCTACCTGCCGATGTACTGGTCCTCGCGGGCCAAGCTGACGAACACGGCCGACCTGATCCGCCTCATCATCCGCGACGAGGCCGTGCACGGCTACTACATCGGATACAAGTTCCAGAAGGGCCTGGAAGGCCTGTCCGAGGAGCGCAAGCAGGAAATCAAGGACTACACGTTCGAGCTGCTCTTCGAGCTGTACGAAAACGAAGTCCAGTACACGCACGACCTGTACGACTCCGTCGGTCTGGCCGAGGATGTCAAGAAGTTCCTGCACTACAACGCCAACAAGGCGCTGATGAACCTGGGCTACGAGGCCATGTTCCCGGCCTCCGTCACCGACGTGAACCCCGCGATCCTGTCGGCCCTGTCGCCGAATGCGGACGAGAACCACGACTTCTTCTCGGGGTCGGGATCGTCTTATGTGATTGGCAAGGCTGTTAATACTGAGGATGACGACTGGGACTTCTAGTTCCTCTCCTCCTCCACGGGGTGGGGCATCTTCGGACTGTGGATCAATGTGAGTTGCCAAGATAGTTGGCACAAGTGACAAGTTAGTTGGCCAGTGACAAGTGACATGGCATCCGTGACAAGCTAATTGGCAAACGGCGGGGCCGGGGGCTAGTTGGCGTTGGAGCGCTAGTTAGCGAAACGAACGCACCTGGAAACCTGGCGAAGACTGAACGAGTTGACGGTAGACAGACCAAACCTGACTTGCGGAGAAGATTCTTGAACGGCGCCGCACGCATACGCGTGCGGCGCCGTTCAATCAGCTAACTTCTTGGCGGCTGAGAATCGGAAATTGAGCGCAACGAAAGAATAGGAAAGGCAAAGCCATGGGGACGCTGCAAATTCAACAAGTGAGACGCAGGCTGGAAGACAGTATCGTGCCTCATCTCGACCTTTCCGACCTTAGCGCCCACGGTCCGCAACAAAAATCGACGATGTCGCTGACTCGGGCACTCACAGCCTTCGTTGTGCACAAGCGTTCCGACTTGTCTCTTCAGGAGGCGGCAGCGAGTGTCGTCGATGAATCGGGAGATAACGGAATAGATGGGCTGGCAATCCTGCCCGACACCGATCGGCTAATCGTTGTCCAGTCGAAGTGGTCCGAGAACAGCAGGGGAAGCGCTGAGCTCGCAGAGATGATCAAGTTCCGCGAAGGCATCAATGATCTGGTAACCATGCGGTGGGACAAATTTGGTCCAAAGGTCAAGAGTCGCGCCGCAGAGTTGGAAACCCTTCTACTTCTCAATCCCGAAGTTAAGATCGAGATCGTCTTTGCCCACATGGGCTCTGGCGAGTTGGCCGACGTGGTAGCCCGGACGATGACCGACTTCGTAGCGGACCAGAACGACTCCGTCGGTGACTCTTTTAGTTTCAGCTACCTCGATCAGACGCTCATCCATCAACTGCTGATCGATGAGCGCCAAGCTCACGACATCGATCGGACGGTGACTTTGTCCGATTGGGGCAGCTTGGATGGACCGCCAAAGGCGATTTATGGCCATACACAGGGATCCGATGTTGCTGCGTGGTTGAACGACAACGGAGAGCAACTCTTGGCCAAGAATGTCCGCGTCTTCCTCGGCGATTCCGAGGTTAACAAGGGGATTAAGGAAACTGCAGTCAAGACACCGGACGAGTTCTGGTATCTAAATAACGGCATCACCGTGCTCTGCAAATCTTTTGAGAAGCACGTCGCGGGCGGCACCGATCGTCGCGTGGGGACGTTCAGCATCAAGGGAGCATCGGTTGTCAACGGTGCCCAAACAGTTGGCGCTCTCGCTCAACTGGGGAACACGGCATCGGCACAAGCACTGGAGTCAGTGCGCGTAACTGTTCGATTCATCTCCCTGGACGACGCATCCGACAATTTCGGCACACGGGTCACGCGAGCCACCAACACACAGAACAGGATCGGTGGTCGCGACTTCGTCGGCCTGGATCCAGAACAGGAACGGCTGCGCAACGAATTCGCTGTTGAACGTCTCGTGTATGCCGTTCGGAGCGGCGAATCAGACCCGAATCCGACGGACGGTTGCACATTTGACGAAGCGGTGGTGGCTCTAGCCTGCTCTGCGTCCGACGTGGACCTGGCAACACAGGCGAAACGGGAGATTTCCAGGTTGTACGCCGACACGTCCAAGGCCCCCTACAAGGCCCTTTTCAATGCCGAGACTACTTCAACTTCGATCTGGCGTCGTGTTCGGGTTCTCCGCCACGTGGATGAATATCTCGGTAGCCCTAAGAGGGCTTGGACCGACAGCCGCGCTAAAGGATATGCAATCCACGGCAACCGAGTCATTGCACATCTTGTTTTTTCTCGGCTAGAGGGCTCATCTCTGGACGACTCCTCATCGACTTGGTCACCTGATGCTTCGACGTTGGACGCACTCACCGGAGCCTGCTATCAAGCAATGGTTGAAGTGGCCGAAGCGGAATACGACGGCTATCTTGCGAGTCTCTTCAAGAACTCGACGAAGGTGCGACGAATTAGGTCTTTGGCTATGTCCAAGCTCGCCACACCCAAGAACTAGCCTGGGGCGCCTGATGACGGGACACGTAGTGCTTCGGCCGCATGAAGCGCTAATGCCTTAGCTGGCACGAATTTATTGTGGCCATTACGGGTCGAAGTCCGACGGAGGAGGAGTGGCACCGCCAAGCGCCGCGCAAGTCTGGCTGTGTGCGCCGCAGGGACGACAAGGATCGCTCAAATTTGCTTCTGTCTTGGTTGCCTCGCGCTTGGCCACGGGCCGACTAAACTCGAACGGTGATAACAGGCGAAATCAAATCTCAGGTAGACAAGGTCTGGAACGCGTTCTGGACCGGCGGCATCTCCAACCCTCTGGAGGTGATCGAACAGATCACCTATCTGCTCTTCCTGAAGCGCTTGGATGAGAACCAAACCCGGGCGGAGAACAAGGCCAACCGCACCGGTAAACCAGTCGAAAACCCTGTCTTCCCCAGCGGGTTGGATGAGAAGGGCCGCTCGTACCAGGACTTCCGCTGGAGTAAGTTCAAGAACTTCTCCCGCGACGAGATGTATACCGTCTTCGCCGATCACATCTTTCCGTTCTTGCGCACTGGGCTGGTCCAGCTTGCCAACGGCGAGGAGTCTTCCTACGCCCAACACATGAGGGACGCCCGTTTCACCATCCCCAATGCGGGGCTGCTGGAAAAAGTCGTCGACATCATCGATGAAATCCCCATGGACGAGCGCGACACCAAGGGCGACCTTTACGAATACATGCTCGGCAAGATCGCCTCCGCGGGCACTAATGGCCAGTTCCGCACGCCCCGCCACATCATCGACCTGATGGTTAGGATGACAGCACCCCAGCCCCTGGAGGCCATCTGCGACCCTGCCGCCGGCACCGCCGGATTCCTGGTTCAAGCAGGTGAATACCTTCGGCAGCAGAACCCGAACCTACTGACCACTCCGGAGCCGAGTCGGTTCTTCCACCACAGCCAGTTCCACGGGTACGACTTCGACAGCACCATGCTGCGCATCGGGTCCATGAACATGCTCCTCCACGGGGTCGAAGACCCGGACATCACCTATCGGGACTCCCTCGCCGACCTGCACGGCTCCGAAGAGGAAAAATACGACATCATCCTCGCCAACCCGCCCTTCGCAGGCAGTCTGGACTACGAAAACGTCGCCAAAGACCTACTCTCCCTGGTCAAGACCAAAAAGACCGAGTTGCTCTTCTTGGCCCTGTTCCTCCGGCTGCTCAAGCCCGGAGGCAGGGCCGCAGTGATCGTGCCGGACGGCGTAATGTTCGGCTCGTCCACGGCACACAAGGCGCTGCGGAAGATCCTCGTCGAGGACCACAAGCTCGACGGCGTGGTAAAGCTCCCCTCCGGCGTCTTCAAACCCTACGCCGGGGTCTCCACCGCGATCCTGTTTTTCACTAAGACGAACTCCGGCGGCACCGACAACGTCTGGTTCTACGACGTGACCGCGGACGGCTTCAGTCTCGACGACAAGCGCACGCCGCTGGAAACTTCAGACCTTGACGACGTCTTGGCCCGCTGGCAGCAGCGAGCGACGACGGAGATCGATCGGGCGCGCACCGAAAAGTCCTTTCTCGTCCCCAAAGCTGAGATCGCCGACAACGGCTACGACCTGTCCCTGAACAGGTACAAGGAAGTTGAGCAAGAAGAGATCGACCACAAGGAACCGGCCGAGATCATTGCGGAGCTGGAGGCTCTTGAATCAGAGATCGCTCAGGGTCTGGTCGAGCTGAAAGCGCTAGTCCGTGGTTGAGACGGCGTCGCTCCGTGAAGTCGCGAGAATCGATCGAAAATCCATCGCCCCGGAAAAAATTGAGACGGGTTCGAAGTACGTGGGCCTTGAAAACATTGAATCGGGCGGTCGGCTTATTAACGTGGGTACTGTCACCAACGGTGAGCTGGCCAGCTCCAAGTTCGTGTTCACGAGAGAACACGTTCTATATGGGAAGCTGCGGCCCTACTTGGCGAAGATCGCACTTCCGGAGTTCGACGGAATCTGTAGTACTGACATTGTGCCGGTACTGCCCGGCTCGAAGTTGGACCGGCGATTCCTAGTTCATTTCCTTCGCCAACCGAACGAGGTACAGCTGGCCAACTCGTTGACCACAGGTGCAAACCTGCCGCGGCTCAGTCCTACTGCTTTGGGGGAAATGGTTGTTCCCCTCCCGCCCGTCGATGAGCAGCGACGGATTGCGGCCATCCTGGACAAGGCCGACGAGCTCCGTACCAAACGCCGCCAGGCTCTCGCCCACCTCGACGTCCTTACCCAATCCATCTTCCAGACAATGTTTCACCCAGGGTCGAATCCCCATATGGTGCTAGGGGACTGCCTAAGTTTCGTCACTAGTGGAGGTAGGGGGTGGGCGAAGTACTACTCGAACTCCGGCTCAAGATTCATCCGGTCTTTGGATGTCCAATCGAACTTTATCGGCAGGGAATCTGAGGCTTTCGTGGTCCCGCCGGAAAATGCGGAGGCCAGACGAACGAGACTGAAGCAGGGCGACGTCTTGCTCACGATAACAGGCTCTCTCATTGGGCGGGCAGCCGCAATTGCTCCGGGCCACATCGGTGCGTACGTCAGCCAGCACGTCGCAATCCTTCGCCCAGACACGGACCTGTTGTCACCAATATTCCTGTCGCACTTCCTTAATCTTCCGAACGGTGGACAACAGCTGATCCGCGCTGCCCAGTACGGGCAGACCAAACCGGGACTAAATTTTGAACAAATTCGCCGCTTTGCGATTCCTCAAGCGAACCTTGCCGATCAAAGAATATTCGAGGATAGGGTTGCCACTGTTGAACGTCTGAAGGATCGGCATCGCGCCCAACTTGCCAAACTCGAGGCCCTGTTCGTCTCCCTCCAACACCGCGCCTTTCGGGGGGAGCTTTGATGAGCGAGACGACGTCTTTGACCACGGACTCGGAAGTGCCGATTTGGCCGCTCTTTGTGGCTCACGTGCTTCGGGTGCTGTCCGCCGGCGATACGCTGCACCGCCGAGACATCGTTAGCCGCGCCATTGATTCCGCGGGACTCTCGGCAGCAGCGCGTTCGGAGACGCTGAACACCGGGGGCCTCCGATCCGAACAGCGTCTCGGCTGGGCTATCAGCAACCTCCTGAAAGCCGGATGGATCGAGCGGCCGGTCCGGGCTAACTACCGCATCACCGAAGCGGGGCGGGAGTGGTATTCCAGCCACCCGGAAGGGATCAGTGACTTTTCCACCGCGCGGATGCTGTTTGCACCCTACTGGCCGCAATCGGATGCCCGGAAACCGATGCCGTCCGTCGTCGATGAGACACTCGTGGAGGATGTTGACCCGATCGAACAGATCGAATCCGGGATCAACCGCATCCACTCCGACGTCGGCGACGCACTCCTGACACGTCTCCGGGAGAATCACCCCGACTTCTTTGAGCAGGCGGTTGTCGATCTACTCCTCAAGATGGGCTACGGCGGAGCCGAGCAGCGGGGAAAGCGTATCGGTGGCAGCAATGACGGCGGTGTCGACGGGGTCATCGACCAGGACGCGCTGGGTCTGGACCGCATTTACGTGCAGGCCAAGCGGTACGCCAATGGCAACACGGTTGGCCGGGAAGCCATTCAAGCCTTCGTCGGCGCACTGCACGGCGTCGGCGCCTCCCGCGGCGTTTTCATCACGACGAGCGCCTTCACCTCCGGGGCACGGGACTACGTGAAGGCCGTTCCGTCTCGGGTCATTCTGATTGACGGTGCCCGGCTTGTTGGGCTGATGATCAAGTACCGGGTGGGAGTTCAGGTGAAGCAAAGCTACGACATTGTCGAACTCGACGAGGACTTCTTTGAATAGCCGCAGCCCATGGAACTAATCTCGCATCGCCGCGGGTTTGGCCTGAAGCCGGTGTGGTCCGGCGGTATGCCGGGCATCACCGTCTAGGCTCCGAAGAGAAGATCAACAAAGGAGTGGCATTGGGGGATGTGAGCAGCAACTTCGCTGTACTGCAGGCGGAGTGGCCCGGTATCGCAAAAGAATCGCGGCTGGCCGAGCTGTATGCGCGGAGGGACCCGCGGTCTTCGCTGCTCTACGCGCGGCGGTCCGTCGAAGCGCTGCTGGCCTGGCTGTACGACGCCGACGACTCGCTGACGTTGCCTTACAAGAGCGATCTCAACGGCCTGATGTCGGAACCGACATTCAAGCGGCTAGTGGGCGAGACGATCATCAGTAAGTTCCACCTCATCCGCAAGGTCGCGAACAGCGCCATTCACACCAACGCCGCCATCACTGTCCAGCATTCCGAGCAGACTGTCCGGGAACTCTTCCACGTCTGCATCTGGCTGGCGCTTCGCTACACCCGGGATCCGGCCAACCGCCCAGCCTCAACTGTTGCATTCAACGGACAATTCCTCAGCCCGACGCCGAAGCCGGGCGTACCGGCGCCTGCCGAGAAGCCCCGCACTGCGGACCAGACGGCGAAACTCGCCGAAGAACTGGCGGCCAAGGATGCGGCGCTGGCCGCGCAGAAGCAGGACAACGAGCAGCTGCACGCCCAGCTTGAGGCACTGCGCGCACAGATCGCCCGGGCGAAGGAAGAAAACAAGAAGCTCCCGGACAGCCACGACTACTCGGAAGCCGAAACCAGGGTCTACATCGACCTCTATTTGGGCGAAGCAGGATGGGCGCTGGACAGGGCCGAGGACCGCGAATTCGAAGTGCACCACATGCCCACCCACGCCGGCCCCACCACCGGAACCGGGTTCGTGGACTACGTCCTTTGGGGATCCGACGGCAAGCCACTCGCCGTCGTCGAAGCCAAACGGTCATCCAAGTCAGCGTACGAGGGTCAGCAGCAGGCAAAGCTCTACGCCGACGCGCTAGAGACGGAGAAGGGCCAGCGCCCGGTCATTTACTACAGCAACGGCTACGAGCACTGGATCTGGGACGACGCCTCAGGGTACCCGCCCCGTCCTGTTCAGGGCTTCCACACCCGGGACCAGCTGCAGCTCATGGTCGACCGCCGCACCACCCGTAAAACACTGGCCACGGCGGCCATCAATACGGAGATCGCGGGCCGCAGCTACCAGCAGGCCGCTATCAGGGCCGTCACAGATGCCCTGGAAACCGATAAGGAACGGAATGCGCTGCTGGTGATGGCGACCGGCTCCGGCAAGACGCGTACCGTCGTCGCGCTCTCCAGCCTGCTGATGCAGGCGAACTGGGCCAAACGCGTGCTGTTCCTGGCCGACCGCGTCGCCCTGGTCGACCAGGCCGCCCGCGCCTTCAAGACCAATCTCCCCGGATCGTCCCCGGTGGTGCTGGGCCGCGATGTGGAGGCGGACAGCCGGATTCACATCGCCACCTATCCGACGATGATGAACCTGATCAACGAACGGACCGACGACGGGAAGGTCCTGACGCAAAGGTTCGGCATCGGTCACTACGACCTGATCATCATCGATGAAGCCCACCGCTCCGTGTACCAGAAGTACCGTGCCATCTTTGACTACTTTGATGCATATCTGGTGGGCCTGACCGCCACGCCGCAGTCCGAAGTGGACCGCAACACCTACTCCCTGTTCGACATCGAGGACCACGTCCCCACGTTCGCTTACGAGCTGACGCAGGCCATCTCCGATGGCTACCTCGTGCCGCCCCGGACTGTGTCCATTCCCCTGAAGTTCCCGGTCGAAGGAATCCGCTACGACGAACTCTCGGAGGAGGAAAAGGAGGAGTGGGACTCTGCCGAATGGGACGAGGACGGAGAGGTCCCCGACGCCGTGGATCCGGCAATCCTGAATACCTGGCTGTTCAACGCCAACACCGTGGACAAGGCACTCGAGGTGCTGATGACCCGCGGGCACAAGGTCGCCGGCGGAGACCGGCTCGGGAAGACGATCGTTTTCGCCAAGAACCAGAAGCATGCCGAATTCATCGCCGAGCGGTTCAACATCAATTACCCCCAGTACGGGGGCGCTTTCGCGAAGGTCATCACGCACAGCGTCAACTACGTCTCCACCCTGATCGATGCCTTCGCCCGCAAAGAGGACAGTCCACACATTGCCGTGTCCGTAGACATGCTGGACACCGGGATCGACGTGCCCGAAGTGGTCAATCTGCTCTTTTTCAAGGTGGTGCGCTCGAAGACGAAGTTCTGGCAGATGGTGGGCCGGGGAACCCGACTCAGGCCGGAACTGTACGGACCTGGTCAGGACAAGCAGGACTTCTTCATCTTCGACGTCTGTCAGAATATTGAATACTTCAACGCCGAGCTGCCCGGTTCCGAAGGATCCCTGGGACAGTCGTTGGCGCAGCGCAGCTTCGCCGTTCGGACACAGCTGCTGGCCGAAGCCCGCACTGCCGGGCTCGACGGCGACTTCGTGCCGGCGCTCCAGTCCGGCCTTGTGGGCCAGGTAGCGGGGTTGCCCCGGGAGAATTTCCTGGTGCGTCCGCAGTTGGAACGGGTGGAGAAGTTCTCAATGCCCGCTTCGTGGGGCACCCTTGGAACGCAGGATCTAACTGACCTGCAGATCAAGCTGGCCCCCCTGGCAACGCTGGCCTCCGCCGCTGACAAGGAGGAAGCCAAGCGCTTCGACCTGCTGATGTACCAGGCGCAGCTGGCTTCGCTGGCCTCCGCAGCGGCCGTGGAGCCTTACCGCAAGAAAATTGTCGAGATTGCGTCCGCCCTGCAGGATCAGCCGAACATCCCTGCCATCGCGGCCCAAATGCTCCTGATCCAGTCGATTTTGGAGGGCGAGGAATGGGGCCAGGTCTCGCCACAGTGGCTTGAGCTGATCCGGGTGCGGCTGCGCGTGCTGGTGCACCTGATCGAGAAGAAGCGTCGCAAGGTGGTCTACACGAACTTCGAAGACACCCTCGGCGAGATTGTGGAAGGTGAGCTGAAAGGGACCGTGACCGGGTCGGTAGATCTGTCCCGGTACCGCGAGAAGGCCCGGACGTACCTGCAAGGATTCCTGGACCACATGGCCATCCATCGTCTACGCCGCGGGCTGCCCCTGACGGAGACGGATCTTGCTGAACTTCAGCGCATGCTGGTTGAGAGCGGCGCCGGTTCACCCGAGGAGCTTGAAGCGGCCACCAAACAGGCTGAGGGTCTAGGCCTATTCGTCAGGTCCCTGGTGGGCATGGACCGCCAGGCGGCGTTGGATTCTTTGTCCGAGTTCGTGGGGGATAAGACCCTCAACGCCAACCAGTTGCACTTCGTTGACATGATCGTCCAGCAACTCACCGAGAACGGCGTCGTGGACGTCGGCGCTCTCTACGAGTCTCCCTACAGCGACGCTGCCCCTGCGGGGCCGGAAAGCTTGTTCCCGGAGGCGGATGTGGACCTTCTGTCTGGCGCGTTGAACCGACTTCGTGGCTCGGCGATGGTGAGTTAGCTGTCTAGCCTACGGACTGTGCACCGGCATCGTTGTGTCGTGCCTGCGACCCCCTACTGAACTGATACCTTCAACTGCAGCCCACCTGCGGGCGTGACGAAGGAGTATGCGATGACGGCAGCCTGGATGGTGCGCCAAGGTGAGGGCGGCTCGAACGCCCAGGAGCTGATCGAAGCCGGTTATTTGGGTGTGGACTTCATCGGCGACCGTGATCTGACGCCGCACCTGGGCGACGGCCTGGATCAGTTCCGGCCTGGGGTATCGGAACTGTTCCGGGAAACGAACCCCGGGGCGGGCAAGATCGCCACCAGCCAAGGGGTCAACAGCCTCTGGCGGGCAGCGCAGGTCATCGCCGAAGGGGACCTCATTGTGGTGCCCAAACCGGACAGGAGCTTCCACTACGGTCTCGTCACCGGTGGCTACGAATACCATCACGGTTCTCCGCTGCCGCACCGGCGCCGCGTGGACTGGACCGGGTCGTTCAGCCGGGAGGGCTTGAGCGAGGCCCTCAGTACCTCGGTGAGGTATCCGGGCACGTTGTTGGAACTGACAGCTCACGCGCCCGAGCTGGCCGCCCTGACCGCCGCCGGCCAGCCGTTAGCCCAGCCTGTCGTGGAGGCCATCGCGTCCGAGGTGCAGGAGCAGCTGGCCTTCCAGATGGAGAAGCAGCTCGAAGAGTTTCTGGTCCACAACTGGGCCAGCACATCTCTTGGCCGGGAGTACGACATCTTCTCCGACGGACAGCAGACCGGCCAGCAGTTCCTGACCGACACTGGACCTATGGACATCCTCGCGATCAGCAAGGACCGGAGCCGGCTCCTGGTCGTCGAGCTCAAAAAGGGACGGGCAAGTGACGCCGTTGTCGGGCAGGTCCAGCGGTACATGGGCTACATACACCACGAACTGCTCGAACCCGGACAGAGCGTCGAGGGCGTCATCATCGCTCAGGAGGACGACCTTCGCATCCGGCGCGCCTTGTCGATGACGAGAAACATCCGGTTCATGAGGTACCGGGTCGAATTCCACCTCGACGAAGCGGAGTGAGGCTGGCGGCGGCTCGCCGGAACGCAATGGCTGAACCGGAGCTGCCCCTAGTCCTCGGGTGGCCTTGGCCCCTCGTCCGAGTCCAGAGAACAGAACCACGTCACGAGCCTGCGGAAGGTTGTGTACCCGGTCCTGGAACTAGGCTCTGAGAATGATCGATAACGAGTGCGAGTACAGGGAAATGTTGGAAGACTTGCTTCACATCGTCACCTCCGATGCCGGAGCGCCTCGATTCCGGGACGGTTATCGCAGAGTGGGGCACATAGCCACTGGATGGTTTTCGCGAATTCATCGCAGCGTCCAAGCCGTCAGGGTTCTCGAGGATGCAGGCCTATCCGTTGAAGCTGCGCCCGTTCGAAGAACGATCCTAGAACACGTCGTTGCGCTCTCTTGGCTGGCAGCGGATGGCGACAAGGTCGCTGACACGGTCAAGAACGCCCATGCCGAGTGGGTGACCCTGACAAAGAAAAATATCGAAAACGCCGGGTGGTCCTCTGTTGATCTCGACGAGTTCGAAGCGGTGATCAAGAGCGCTGCCGGCGGTGACAAATCGAACGACTATCTAAAAAGGTTCATGCATCAGGCGAAAAACTACAGCACTCCTGACACTGTGATCGCCTATCTCACGGAGACAGGGCAGTCGCACCCGATGTGGGAGTCTGCCGCCGTGTATCTGGACCCGAACACGTGGGAGCACCTGGGGGAGCCTCGGGGCGCCGTACCGCAAACGCCATTCTTGGTCCTCGAGCTATTCGGTGCAGTAACCTTTCTCAGCTCCATATTCGACAGCGTCCCCTGGCAGGAGCGCCTTGAAGCCATCTCAGACCGGTTGCGGGTTGCCACCATACGCGCCCGAGTGGCTCAGCGCCTCAGCATTCCAGAAGCACTCAACTATGTCCCTGAAGCTGACATTCTCTAGTGGAAGGCTAAATCTATTGCGCTGCCGAGTGCCCGACAACCCCCAAAACGCCTGCCTTTCCCGCTGAAGGTCATGTCCTCGCCGGTTCTCGGCGCCGGTTGGTTAGTCCGCCTGGCGCGCGGCAGCCGTGGGCAGTTCCGGCGCTAAGTAACTTTTCTCATCCGGAGTTGCCGGTTCGGGAGGCGGCGGCCAAGGCGTAACTTGTGGCATGAGCCACCAGTAGTCGGTATCGGCACATGCAGCCGACTCGCCGAGCGCGGCGCGGAATGCCTTCGCAAGAAATGCTTTGAGGGGTGCCATCGTACTTTGGTTCCTCCGGTGATCGAGTTAATGGCCAGGCGAAACCGTTGCATCGCGGTCAGATAATCCCTTGCTGATGAGCTTCTTCGATGGTGGCCAAGGTCGTCTGCAGGTGTTGTACGGTCAGCTGAATGATGCGTTCCACGTCGCCGGCTTTGTAGAGTCCGATCAGTTCAGCGTGTTCTTCGTTGGATTGGCTAATCCTTGAAGGGCTGGCAGCTAGGGACAGTCCTACGTATGAGGAGGCGCTTGCGCGCAGCCCCGCCAGGATGTTTGAGAGCCGGCTTTCTTTGGTCTCGGCGAATGTTTCATGGAACTGCCGATTGAGTTCCACCCATTCGCCGATGTTTTCGGTTAGCTGCATTTTGCGGTGAAGCGAACCGGCACGCTCGATTTGTTCCGCAGAAATGCTTGCCATCGATCGGCGCACCATTAGCGGCTCGAGCGTCATCCGCAATTCGTAGAGTTCTTGGACTTCTGCGAGGTCGAGGGTCCTGACGAGCGCGCCCCGGTGGGGGTCGACTTCGACGAGTCCTTCGGCAGCGAGGTCGCGGAGTGCCTCACGGACGGGGGTGACGCTGACGCCAAGCTCGGTTGCCAGATCCGACTGGACCAAGTGTGTGCCGCCGGCCAAGCGTCCGTCCAGGATGGCCTCCCGCAGTGTTTTGAGAACGTACGCGTGAGCCGTGCGGGTGCGGGCGGGACGTTCGCTCTGCGGATTGAGCAACATTCCGGTCTTCCTCCCTGCACTGTTTGACCTGGCTCCGGTCTCTAGGTTACTTGACAAGTATGTCTACCTCCCTTTGGAGTTGACCGCGGGCGGCGAATACTGTGCGTATTTGATCCGCACCCACGCCGGCGGCGGTTAAGCATGTCAGGAGTACGCAGGCCTTACGACTGTCCAGCCAGCCCCCGGGTATCGCGCCGCGCTGAAGAAGGTCCATTTCGGATCCCTTGAATCCGTAGGTACTTTGGAATGTCGTCCCGGTTCCGGTCCGGGAGGTCAGGACAACGGGAAGTGCTCGTGCCACCTCGCTGACGGCGTCGGCAAGGGATGCGGAGACGTGTCCGACACCGAAACCGGCCAGCACTATGCCGTCAAAGCCGCTGTCCGCAGCCGTACGCAGGAGAAGCCCTTCGTCGCCCAGGTGTGTTTCGATCAGGGCAATGCGGGTGCTGATCGGGGTCCGCAGGAGAGTTAGAGGCTCAGGGCGGTCGGCCCGGTTCACGTAAACAACATTCCCCTCCTCAAAGCACCCGAGAGGACCGAAGGAGGATGAGCGGAATGCAGCCAGTCCTGAGGCGCGTATTTTTTTGACCCGGGTGGCGGCGTGCACCTCGTCGTTCATCACTACCAATACTCCGCGGCCCCGCGAACCAGGGTGACCGGCAACAGCGACTGCGGCGACGAGGTTAGCGGGGCCGTCGGAAGCGACCTGCTCGGGCGAACGCATGGCCCCGGTTAGTACAAGTGGTTCTGCCTGATCCCAAAATAGATCAAAATAATATGCGCTCTCTTCGAGGGTGTCCGTGCCTTGAACGAGTACGACACCGTCGCTGCCTTGAGCGACCATATTCCTGGCCCAGCTCAATGCTGCCGCTAACTGGTCGAAAGTGAGGGACGCGCCGGGCGCCCTAAGCAGAGTTTCTGCGGTGACTTCTGCGATTTCGCGCAGAGCTGGGATCCCGGCGAGGAGCGAGACGGCGTCCAGCGAGGGCGCGATCCCTGACCCGCTGTCGTTCGAAACCATGGTGATTGTGCCCCCGAGGGTACCGACCGCGATCTTCGGCTTTGCCATACGTTCTCCCTTGTCCGTACAAGCCAGTGTGAAAACCCTTGCATCCTACATTTTATAAGATGTAGATTACCTCATACGTAACGTTCCAACAATGAGGTGGGAAAATGAGCGGTGTTCAGGAAGCTTCACAAGGGCATTTGCAGAAGGACGGGACTGCTCGGCTAACCAGGTCGGTCGCATTGGTCAGCTTCGTCGTGGTGGCCCTGTCGTATGTGATCAACGCGATGGACCGGCAGGTTTTCCCGGTTCTTCTGCCCCAGATACGAAGCTCGCTGGGGTATTCGTTGGCGGAAGGCGGCCTGCTGGCCACCATCTTCACCCTCGGGATCGGCGTGGCAGGAGTTCCGACAGGATTCCTCCTGGACCGCCTGTCGCGGAAGTCTGTGATGCTTCTCGGGATCGGTGTCTACTCGATCTTCACCATCCTCACCGCTCTGGCCTCCGGGTTCGGCGATATGTTCGCGTACCGCGCCCTCACTGGGGTCGGTGAAGCGATGCAAAACGCCGCGCTGTTCTCCGCTGTAGGCGCCTACTTCTACGCAAATCGCGCCATGGCTATTGGCGGACTCAACTTCGCCTATGGCCTGGGCGGGTTCCTGGGGCCGTTGCTGGGAGCAGGCTTCGCCGTCTCTGCGGGAAGCTGGAGGGTGCCGTTCTACGTTTTCGGCGCCCTCGGACTCGTGTTCGTCATCGCTATCGGCGTGTTCATCAGCAAGCGCTTCACGGAAAAAGTCGAGGGCGCCGCTGATGAACAGCGCGACGTGTCCTTTGAACATGTCCCGGAGAAGCTGCTCAACCGGAACGTTATCCTCCTTGGCATCACCGCGGCCGTTGTCGGGCTGGCCATGTACGGCTTCATTGGCCTTTACCCCACGTTCCTGCAGACGAGCCTTCATTTCAGCCTTTCCGACGCCGGCACAGCGGCCAGCATGTTTGGCCTGGGAGCGATGGTCGGCCTCCCCGCCGGCTACCTCAGCGACAAAATCAACCAGCGCTACGTCCTCATCGGGGCGCTCCTGGCCGGATCGGTTGTTGGTTACCTGATCTTCAACGGACCGACCGGGACAGGGGCCCAGGACGTCCTTGCTTTCTGCGAGGGAGCGGTGGCCAGCGGCTTCTGCTTTGTCGGAATCTATGCCGGACTTCAGCGCTCCGTTCGGCCGCACATGATCGGTCGCGCGTCGGGCATATTCATCACCTCTTTTTACATCCCGTCCTCCATTGCGGGCTACGTGTTCACAGCCCTGGTCGGCAAAGACAACTGGGGCGGGGCCGGTTTCTGGCAGCTCACCATCCTTCCCCTCGTAGGCGTGATCGCGATGCTCTTCGTGGACACGCGCCGGTTCTCCAACTCACCGGCACCCCTAAGCCACTAACTCCCGATAGATCTCCGACTCCGAGAAAAAGGAACTCAATGACTATGACAACCGGACCACGCCGCTGGCATGAACAGCGCTGGGTGATCGACTCAGTGCTCCGCACCGACGGACTGGAATGGGACCAGCCGCGGGTTGCGTACACGCTTCGCCCCATGGGCGTTGACGCCAACCCGGATTTCGCGGTGGCTAAATCCTCCATTTCGAAGTTCGCCGACATCACCCCGGTATTCAAGGCCCTGGCCGAACGCAGGGAGAAGCTTGCGCGGGAAGCAGAAGCATCCGGCCGCGGAGTCTCGGCCCGGGAACATTACTTCCACGCGGCTCTGCTCTACTCCACCGCCGAGTGGCCGATCTGGGAAACCACCCCGGCCTTGGTGGCATTGGATGACAAGAAGAACGAGTGCTTCAGCTCGTACGCGCGTCTCGCCGACCATCATGTGGAAAGAGTGGAAATCCCCTTCCAGGACTCCTACATCCCGGCCTGGTACCACTTGCCTCCCGATTATCAGGGTGGGCCGATTCCCACGGTCATCGCCTGTGGCGGAATGGACGCGGCCAAAGAGCTCAACGTAAATCTCTATGGGGACAAGCTCCTTCAACGCGGCTTCGGCGTCCTTTCCTTTGACGGCCCAGGACAGGGCGAAGCACCGATTCGCGGCGTAAAATTCACGCCCACCGCGTGGGTCGAAGCCGGCGAGGCGATTATGCAGTGGTGCCGGGACCGGAAAGAAGTCGACAACGACCGGATCGTGGGATTCGGGCTCTCTTTCGGCTCGTACTGGATGTCGCAAATCGCTGCCACCCAGCCGACCCTCAAAGGCGCGGCGGTCGGTCTCGTCTGCCACGAACCCGGCGGACACATGATCTTTCAAATGGCCTCCCCAAGCTTCAAGGCCCGATACATGTGGATGTCAGGGCTCGAGCACGACGAAGAAGCCTTCGACGCCATGGCCGAGAAAATCGATCTGCGTCCGATGATGCCGGGGATGCAGATTCCGTGGCTCGTGATTGCAGGGGACGAAGACGAACTCTCCCCCATGGAGCACAGCTACGACCTGGCCCGTCGAAGCCCTTCTCCCTCCCCGATGCTGGTCTACCAGCAGGGCCGGCACGCGCTGTCGCTGCCCACTCCTTCCGTGGCATCCGGACCAAACTGGCTCACATATTCGGCGGATTGGCTCCTCGACCGTGTCAACGACGTCCCCGCCGAAGACTACGTGGATTACGTTCTCCCCACAGGGCAGATCGAGCGCCGGCCCCACCCGAAAGAAGCGCTTACCCAGGAAACCTCACTCATCGAAGGAGCAACTGTATGACCCCCGCACTGCCGAAGATCGACGCACAACGCACCGCGGTCGTAACTATCGACCTTCACCGCGGGCATCTTGACCCAGAGGTCGCCACCATGCCCCTGGACGCCGCCAGCGCAGCCAGGGTCACCGGAGCCAACGCTGCCCTTCTGGCTTCAGCCCGGGAACTCAAGCTGCCGGTGATTCACGTTCTGACCTCCTACCATTCAGTTGAGGAGATCGCGTCAAACCCCTGGTGGTCGAACGTGGCAGGTTCCGACGCCACACGTGCGAACGTCCTGAACCATCAGCTCCCTGGCAGCCCGGGGCTTGCCATCATGCCGGAACTCCTGGACACCGACTACGACGTCGTTGTGGACACAAAAAAACGGTACGACTCATTCACAGCCACCGAGCTTGACCACGTCCTCCGCTCCCGGGGCATCGACACGCTGCTGCTCACAGGAGTCAACACCAACAGCTGCGTCCTGGCCACCACCGTGGCAGGCAACGCCCGCGATTACAAAGTCATCGTCATCGAAGACTGCGTGGACACTATGGACCCTTCCCTCCACGAGCCGGCGCTGAACATCATCCGAAAGGCCTTCGGATGGGCCTGTAACAGCGACGAGGCGCTGGCAGCGCTGTGAAAGCTATTGACGTACACGCACACGTAATACCACCCGGACTCGTCACGGCCATGCGTGAAGGCAACGCCCCGGACGGGATACGTATCGAAGATCAGGACGGCGCCCCGTGGGTCGTGCACCGGCAGGGCTACCGGTACCCGCTGCTCGATTCCTTCCACAACGTTCCGGCCCGCCTCGCGGCAATGGACGCGGAGAACATCGACGTCGCCGTGCTCTCGATCGCACCCCCGCTGTTCCTCTACTGGATCGAGGAACAAGACGCCCGCACGGCCGCGCGTTCCATCAATGACGCGATCGCAGAGATGGTGGCTATGGCACCGGACCGGTTCGCAGGACTCGCGACCTTGCCGATGCAGGACCCCGAAGCAGCGGTGGAGGAACTGCGACGTGCAGTGACCGAGCTTGGCCTCAAAGGAGCGCAGATCGGCCCTCACATCGAGGGGACACCGTTGGATAACGCTTCCCTTCGACCCGTGCTTGAGGCGGCCTCTGAGCTGGGCGTGCCTTTGGTGATCCATCCGTACTATGTGGGTTCCTCACCGGAACTGGACGAGTTCTACTTGACCAACCTCCAAGGCAACCCGTGGCAGACAGCGGTATGCGCGTCCAGGCTGATTCTCTCCGGTGTTCTGGACGAACTACCGGATCTGAACCTCGTGCTTGTGCACGGAGGCGGCCACCTTCCATTCCAGATCGGCCGGCTGGACCACGGTTACCGGGTGCGGCCCGAGGCGTCCCGTCCCCAACATGCTCCGAGCCGGTACCTGCAAAGGTTCCACTACGACACGCTGACCCACCGCCCGGAGTCCACCCGGAACCTCATCGAACAAGTCGGCGCCGACCGGGTTCTTTTCGGCACAGACATGCCCTTCGACATGGGCGGTCCCGGACTGGAGGAGCAACTGGGAGCCTTCACTGGAACGAAGGACGAGATGTCCGCGATCGCCCATGGCAACGCCGAGCGCCTCTTTACCCTGAACGGAAATGTTGAACATGACTGAAAAACTCTTCCTCCATATTGACGGCAAAGACCTCGATGCCAGCGATGGAGCCGTTTTTGACGTACTCAGCCCTACGACCGGACAGAAACTTTACGAAGTCGCCCATGGCACCAAGGAAGACGTAGATGCTGCGGTCAACGCGGGTAAGGAAGCGTTCGAAGACGGCCGCTGGCACGGCATCCCGGCAAGGGAGCGAGCACGCATTCTAAATCGTGCCGCGTCGCTGCTGGCAGACCGCATCGACGAATACGCCCAGATGGAAACCGCTCAAATCGGTCGCACGCTTCGTGAAATGCGAGCTCAACTGCGTCGCCTTCCCGAATGGCTTGAATACTTCGGGGCGGTCGCCCAAACGAGCGAAGACACCGGACCGAACTTCGGCCCGGACCACCTCAACGTCGTTCGTCGTGTCCCGCTGGGAGTCGTCGGGCTCATTACACCGTGGAATCACCCCTTACTCATCACGATGAAGAAAGTCTCTGTTGCCCTCGCAGCTGGAAACTCGCTGGTCATCAAACCCAGCGAACTTGGACCGGCTGTTCCGATGGCACTCGTAGGTTTGCTCGAAGAAGCGGGCGTGCCGGCCGGCGTCGTCAACATCGTCCCCGGCCTTGGCCGGACCACCGGCAAGGCTCTCTCCGAGCACCCAGGATTGTCAAAGCTGGACGTGACGGGCGGAACTGAAACCGGCAGGGTCATTGCCTCGAACGCCGGCCGTTCACTGATCCCGATCACAGCCGAGCTCGGAGGAAAAGCGCCCGTCGTGATCTTCGAGGATTCCGATATTGACCAGGCTGTAGCCGGCGCCCTCTTTGCAGCCTTCGTGGCGACCGGACAGACATGCGTCCAGGGTGCACGGATCCTCGTCCAACGGACTGTTTACGACCGTGTCGTTCAAGCACTGGTCGAGCGAACCAATGCGTTACGCATCGGTGACCCCTTACACTCTCAGACCCAGGTGGGCCCCCTGGTTTCCGAGGCCCAGCGCAACAAAACATCAGACGCCGTAGAAAGGGCTCGCGAACAAGGCGCGACCGTTCTCTGCGGCGGCCGGATCCCCGCCGGCACAGAATACGACAAGGGATGGTTTTATGAACCGACCGTTGTAGGCAACGTAAAGCCCGAGAACGACCTTTGGTACGAAGAGGTATTCGGACCGGTGACACTGGTTGCATCCTTTGAGGACGAAGCTGACGCTATCCGGCAGGCCAACGACTCGCAGTTCGGATTGGCTGCTTCCATATGGACCCGGGACGTAGGTCGTTCTCTTCGGGTAGCGAAAGCACTTGAGTGCGGCATCGTCTGGGTGAACGACCACCACAGAATCGATCCCGCCTCTCCATGGGGAGGCTTCAAAGACAGCGGTTTAGGATCCGAAAACGGGTTGGATGCCTACCGCGCCTATACCCATCAGCAAAGTCTTATCATCAACTCGTCGGCATCGCCCTTCGACTGGTTCGCCAGCGTCGAAGACATGCGCTACTCCTAGGAGCCATCATGACCGAAGTAGATCTGCTCATCGCCGGCGGCACTGTTGTCACACCCCAAGGGCGCAGAACCGCGCACCTGGGGATCAAAGACGGCAGGATTCACTCCATCAGCCAGCAACGGCCATCGGCTGCGCGTACC
The DNA here is from genome assembly GCF_056397065.1 of Arthrobacter sp. 05N428_2. Classification (NCBI taxonomy): domain Bacteria; kingdom Bacillati; phylum Actinomycetota; class Actinomycetes; order Micrococcales; family Micrococcaceae; genus Arthrobacter; species Arthrobacter sp. 05N428_2. Next base: position 294,938 of record NZ_JBFTMR010000002.1, read on the forward strand.
GTGGATGCTGACGGGCTGCTTGTCATGCCCGGAGGCGTGGACACCCACATCCATCTCATGGACCCCGGAAGCCCCGACCGGGAAGACTTTCCCACCGGAACCAAGGCAGCTGCCGCCTCCGGAGTCACCACCATCATCGAGCACACCCACGGCAGGCCGGTCCGCACCGTGGCCGACCTGAAAGAAAAACTGCACTACCTGAAGGATCGCTCTAACGTCGACTTCGGACTTGCCGCCCACGCATGGCCGGGGGAGACCGAAGTCCTCCCGGACCTGTGGGCGGCGGGCATCGCGTTCTTCAAGGTATTCACCTGCACAACCCACGGTGTTCCGGGACACAACGCCGCAACGTTGAAAGCCCACTTAGACACGACTGCCCTTCTGGACGCCGTGAGCCTCCTGCACTGCGAAGATGAGTCCCTCACCGAGAGCGCCGAAGCCCTCCTTCAAGGGCAAGGGCGCAATGACCCTGGAGTCCTCCCGGAATGGCGCAGCCTGGATGCGGAACTCGTCGCCGCGGCCGTTGCCGCGCTTCTTGTTAGGCGCAGCGGTGCACGCGCCACCGCCGCCCACGTCAGCAATCAGGAAGTTGCCTCTTACATCGCGGCCGAGCGATCCAAAGGCGCCCGGCTCGCTGCAGAGGCCTGCCCCCAATATTTCCTCCTGCGTGAGGCAGAAGTCCACGCGCACGGTACCCTCCGGAAGTTCACACCCCCGGCACGGTCCCGCACCGACGACGATGAAGCACAGATGTGGCGCCTGCTGCGCTCCGGCGTCCTGACCCACATGTCCAGCGATCATGCTCCCTCCACACTGGAACAGAAGGCCGACGGGGACATCTGGAACGTGCATTTCGGACTCCCGGGGTTGGACAGCACCATGGCAATCCTGCTGGATGCCGCCGCCCGCGGCCACCTCTCCTACGAAGACGTAACCCGCGTCTACAGCGAAGCGCCCGCAAAAACGTACGGTCTCTGGCCCCGCAAGGGACGACTTGCCGAGGGATCCGACGCTGACGTGATCCTCGTCGACCCCCGAGCCCAACGAACACTAAGCAATGAAAACGTCATTTCAAAGGCTGGTTGGACCCCCTTCGATGGAAGAAAGGTCTCCGGCGAAGTGGTCCAGACCTACCTGCGAGGGAACTTGATCGCCGAATCCGGAAAACCACTGGATGACCGCACTGGAGTCTTCCAGCACGGGGCAGGGAAGATGTAACCGAAGCCGGAACATGCGCGGTCAAGAAGGCGGCGAGCCCGGGCAGTTGGTCTTCGGGGCTCGCCTCCAGAGGGACCGAGAGTAGCGACGGGGGAGCTCGGACCCCCGGCGCCTTTATCGACCAGGTGGTCGGCCCCGGGTCCGCCCTGTCTGCCAGCCGGGAACAGCGTCATTCAGTAGCTGGCTCCTTTCAACATCGAGAACGCCGTTACGGTGTTTTTGCCGTTGAGCGTGGATCCATACCCCGAGGGTGTGTTCCCGGTCTGAGGCGTAGTGGTGGTGGCGGGGCCAGTTGTTGCCTTCTGCGCGGAAGTGCACGCTCGGCTAGCCGCTCATGCCACCGGCCTCGTCGGCTGCTGCCCTGCCATTGCCGTCCCAGCCGGGTACCCGGGAGAGACCTTCCCGGTAGGTCGGGTGAAGCCTGCCGGTGGTTGCTTCGCGCCGGCGCTGCGCGAGCCACCCTGCCATCGATCGTTCTGCGACGTTTTGGGAGTGGCTGCGGGGGAGCCGTCCCTCGGCCCCTCGGCGCTTATCCGGCCGGTGATTTCTTCCATTCGGGTCGTCGCGTCCGGGGACAGGGCGGTGCCGGCGGCGGCCTGGTGGGCGGCCTTGAGGCCAGGGTCCTGCCGGCGGGCGATGCCCAGGTGGTAGCCGACGGTGGCCGGAGCGGTGCACACGAGCGCGGCGATGCGTTTCCGGCTCAGGCCGTGCCGGTACATCAACACCCATTCCGCGTTCGGAGCCCGCCGTGACTGCTTGTCCATGGTTGGCACTATTCTGGCAGCCGGAATGCTCAGGAGTAGTTACGCCCGTGGCGCGCCGAGGCCGCCGAATCAGCTGGCATGGGCAGTCGCTGCGGCCAGAGGATGACATATCGGGTTTCTGAGGATCACCATGGAGCTTGTGGAGGTCGGAAGAACGGGTCCGGTGCCGTAGGGGAGGGAGGAAGGGAGTCACCCCGCCAAGGTCGCTCATCCGGCCAAGACTTGCCTAGCCCGGACTACGCCAACATACACCGTTGGACGGGCGTTGCTTCCGCGACGACCCTCGGCGCTGTCCCAGATGCCGAACGAGCCGCATTTGTGGGAGCGAACTCGCTGCAGCTTACCCGGGCAATGAAGGCGACAGAGAACGTATGGAGAGGTGTCGAGACCGAATACGGGATGTTGACCAGCACGGAGGTGGTTCGGCTCATCGGGTCACGGAATTCCGGCCGCAGCCTTGCCTCGGGCCGGCGGGCCGCCGGCAAGTTGATCGGCATCAGGCGAGCCAATAGGATCCTCTACCCCGTATTCCAGTTTGCCCGAACAGCAGGCAAGATCCTCCCAGTGATACCCGAGCTGCTCCATATGGCCGAAGACTTGGGCTGGGACCAGGAGGATCTGGTCTTTTGGCTGGTTTCCCCGTCCCGCTATTTTGATGGCGATCGCCCGGTGGATCACCTGGATGACGCTGACCTCGTGGACAAGGGACGCCAGAAGGCTACGGTCGAATGGTGAAGTTAGCGCGCAGAACGGGGTTGGGTGCCCAATTCGGCTACTACGCTGGCGAATCGGGCGTCTTCACGTGCTCGATCCGCACGACAGGTGAGGTCGTTCTTAGAGTTGGAATGTGGTCGTCCCGGACCTGGATCCAGTAGCGGGCGGAGGTGCCGACCGTGCACGATTCGAGTATGAGAAGCTCCAGCGTTTCACCGTCGCGGCGCAACTGAGAGAAGCCTGCCTCCAAGTAATCGACGATGGGTGGGGACGCGGCCATACAGCGCCTCACTGTTCTCGCCGTCAGATCGAGTAGGTATTGGCTGCCGGTAGCCGTGTTCACGACGTAGCAGCCCACGTCGCCATTCCGCAGCTCGTGTGTCATAGCGCGAGCTTAGTGGCAGCCTGGGACAGTGTGCTGGCCCAGATTGAGCAGGATCGCGTTGCATTACACGGAGACCGAAATGCCGGGTGAGCCTAGAATCGATTCATGAAGGGCATCGCTGAGCCGCGGGCCACGGAATTCCCCGACTCCCTGCGCCGCATACCTTGCGGCGTTGCGGGCCCGTTTGTCTCTCTGCGATGCGGTCGACGGGGACCTTGTGATGGCTGGTCGGCATGCCGCCCAGGAGGCGCCCGTTATAGATGAAGCACCGCGTTGCTGCCACGACCTGTGTCCCTGTGGCCGTAGGGATCCGCGGACCATGTCCCCTGGTGAACTGGCGAAGGATGCCAAGGCCTACCGGCGTGTGCAGCGGGCGGCGGCGGGTCTGCGACTCGTCACTGACCGCCGTCTGCAACGAGATCCCACACCGGATTGGGTGGTGGATCTAGCGCAGGAGCAGGGCGAACCGATCTTGGGTCCAGGTTGGGTTGAAGAAGCTATCGCCCGCCTGCACAGGGAAGCGCGCAAGCACTGCCCATGCCGCTGCCCTGGACGCGAGACTAAGCGGGAACTAGACGACGAGGGCAGRAAGAGAAGGAACGTCCAACGGGCCGCTGCACGGGCACAGAGAGCTCTTGATAAAAGATTGGCCCTGCAAACGCCCGAGTGGGTCCTACGTTTGGCTGCCGAAGACGACGAATAGGACCGTAGGCCCTGCGGTACAAAGCTTCCGGGGGTTCCTATCTGTCCTGGAACATTTTTCTATGCTCCCCGGATCCCCAGTGGATCGATGCGCAGGGGAAACTGATCAGGCCAGACGAGGACGCCGTTTCCGTGACGGGAGTTTTCCATGTCTAGCACGTCCAAGCGGGTGATGGTCCCGTCCGGATGACCTAGTTCGTGTGTGCGGCGCTGATGCCAGTGTCCGCAAAACACTTGAGGAACGGTCATCGAATCAACCACCTCTCTAAGGAGGGTGCGGGTCTTGTCGGCCTTCCGGGTGAGTTCGTCGGTGAGGTGGAAATCGCCCTTGAGCGGAACCCCTGCAGGCGCGTCGTGGGTGATGAGGATGTCAAGGGGGCCGCCGGCTATGAGTGCGGCGGCTTCTTCCAGTGTTGGTTCTTCGTTTCGCCACCAGTCTTTGCCTTCGACCCGGTCTTGGTAGTCGACGCTGAAAGCTCCTCCCAGGCCGCCCACCGTGAGCCCATCAATGACGGCGCGGCCTCCCCTGGGGAGAATTCGGATGTTCGAACGGACGGTGGCCAACCCATCAGCCTCGACGTCCAGCTTCGCCAAGGTGTCCCAGTTATCGTGGTTGCCTCCGGAGACTACAAGCGTGAGTCCTAGGTCCACCAGGTACTTGTTCAGCTTGGCCTCGTACCGGCCCCGCTTTGCTCCCGGCCAGTCCAGGCCAAAATCGCCGACATGGACCGCCGTGCGGACACCTTCCCGAGCGGCCGACCTGATTGCTGTCAAGGCCCACCCGGAATCACCATGCCAGTCACCAAATACGGCCGTGGGTTGGGTACCAGACATGCAAACAGCATAAAGTACTCCGATTTGCAGGTGTGGACCTTGCGGGCGATTGGCCAGTCCCGCAAGTTCGTTTGGGCTCGACCCTTCCAACAAGGTGACTGATGGCTGACAACGCACGTGTTGACCACCTTCAGCTTGAAGACGCTGCACTTGTACGGGGGAGCGGATCAGTAGCAAGGCAGGCGCAGGTAACGGTATTCACCCTTGGTTGCAACGATTTTCGTCGCTGGTCCTGAACGGGGCATATCTGTTTCTTCAGGCTGGGCGCTTCTATGCCAATACCAAGTCAAGTCGGCAGGTCTCCCTATACTGATGCGATGGCTGGAACTGACACGCGCGCTGACCGATTCGAGACTGAGCGACTGGGCACGATCACCCGCCTTTGCTGGGTTATGGCAGGTGCTGGTGCAGTCGTTCTGCTCGTGGCTCTCGGTGCAGTTTGGGGAACTGGCTGGGGATTCAACCTTTTTGCCCCCGGTGCCGCGCTGCTGGCCGCTGCACTTGCAGGACTTGTCACGACAAAGGGCATCGTCACTTGGGACGAACAACGTTTCAGGGAGCGGGAGCGTTCTGGCTATTCCCATCGGGAGAAGGAATACGAGCAGATTGTCAGCATAATGATCGCTCGTTTTCTCTCCGGGAAGTACGACATGGCCCGTGATTCTGAGCTGCGCGCACGCGCAGCCGTTTGGGCCGGCCCCGAGGTGATCAGGGAGCTCGGCAGTTGGCAGCACGAGATCGGACGAATCATCAGTGCTGGCACCACTGATGGCAACGGACAAGTTTTGCTCACCGCCGGTCAGGGCGCACGACTCAAACAGATAGTCGCCAGCGTCGTTATTGCCATGCGGCAGGACTTGGAGACGGTCGGCGAACAAACCGACATCAACGCTTCCGAAGTTGTCGCTTCCATCTTCAATGATTGATGCGTACCCACGGCTGACTGAGGGCTGTGCAGCTCAGAACGTGTGAGAGCCGACGAACGGGCCAAGGGGCGGCCAAAATTCTTTCGCACGGGCGGGGTGGTCCTGCGACTATGACCGTGGCGGCCTGCGCACCGTTGCCGGCAGATCGTTTATGGGCGATTCCGTGTGGTGCGCAGCACCCCATCTATCGCCGGGCCTGGCGGACTCGTCTCCGCGTGCCCGTCAGCCCGGCACCCCGTCGGCACTAAACGCCCATCGCTCCACTTCGTCCCCAGCAACTTCCCGTCCGAGTTTGTCGGAGGCTAGCCTCGCCCACTCGTGCATTTGTGTGACGGCGGCAACGTACGCTTTGGCGGAGTAGTCGGGTTTGTAGGTGAACCTGTCATCGTCTTCATTAGCCGCGCGCGCGGCCGCGTCGAGGGTGGCGAGGACGTATTGGTCGACAATCAGGCATGGATGGTCGGGGCGCCCAGCACCTGAGAAGTAGAGGAATTTGGTGAAGAAGGCGGGCCCCAAGTACTTGAAGGCATTTCCGCGGACCGGCCCGAGCATTAAGGTGAACCCGTCTGATGCTGACACAGCGGCGTACCGCGTCGCGGTCTGAAGAACTTCGATTGCCCGCTGCGAGTCCTCGTGGATGGAGTGGAGTCGCTTAAGGTTGAGTCGGTGCCTCGTTCCGGTTCCCCAAGCCACGACCGGCCACAGAAGGGCTAGCGGGTCGGGCACCGATGTGAGGGCAAGCTGGAACAACTCTCTGCGGCTGATCCAGGCTCGACCTTCGGCGGTCGGGGCGCCCTGATCAGTCGTACCCGTCACGGGATGCCCATCTGTTTCGGGCTGCTGGTTCCACCAGTCGAGGTTTACGAGAATGCGGTGGTTGAGGATTGATTCCTCTCGACTTCTTGTGGCGAGCCAGGTAATCAAATGGGAAGGAAGGGGCAACGACGTCATGGTTAGTCCTTCGGCGGTGTATTAGTTGGGGGTCCCTGCTTCGAGGTGGAACTGGACTCGGTATTTCATGAAGCGGATGTCGCACGTGATACTCAGGCGCAGCAAATACGGAGGTCATCTTCCCTCGCGGTAATGACGCCTTCGATAGAGCTTCTGTGTCACGGGGCGAGTCTAGCCCGCGACTACTGACGTCCATGGATACCGCGGTTGATGTTCTCGGCGTGGTGAGTCCATCTACGTTGGCTGGGAGCCCGCTGGGGACCCCTATGTTCAAGTTGACCCGGCTTGGATGGTCCCTTGTCGACCCTCCAAGACCTCATTCCAAGTTGCCATTGAATTTTTTGCCGTCACGACATCGTGCATTAACCCTTGTTCCCGGGCCCGGCAGCTGGTCGCAGTTGACCCTGGGGGACTCGTTGCGGCTACGCAACCCAGACTTCTCGGGGCGCCCGTTCGAAGCGCTCGGCAGACCCAAGGCGGGAGATGCCGCTCCCGCCTCCAGTTGCGGTGGCCTTCTCACCAGGATGTCGTGTCTAGCTCCGCACTGGAAGCAGGAGAAGCTGCCTCAATCCATTGAGACAAGTACTGGAAGATTAGGCGCGTCATCTGTCTGTTTCTCGCAATCCGGGGTCGCATTTGATCTTTGACAACGTGCAGCAACGGCGGCAACCGCTCCCCGCCCGACAGCTAGCCCAGCGACGGCTAACGAGTTCGTCGACGCGTTTCGACTTCCTTACGGTTTTGGCCAGCTCTTACGGCCTGTTCTTTGGCAGGGTGTGGCGGGGTCCTCGTGAAAATTGAATCTGGATCATGCTCCCGTGAGTCGGCAGGCGCCGTCTCTGTTTTCCCACCGGCGTCGTACTCCTGGAGCGCCGCCCTCACCTGCTCAAGGAAGTGCATGTGGCGACCCATTGCAGCGGGAATGAATCGGCCGTCGGCGTCACCCAGGAGAAAATCGAATGCCTCCGGAACTACGTTAGCGATGAGCCCGATGTCTTCTAAGTACATGGGCGCGGCGCCCCGCATGAGCCGAGCGAGTCTCTGGTACTTGACCCCGCTCAGTTCGGCGAGATCGATGATGCTCAAGTTCCGCGGGCTTAAGGCGGCACGGATTCGTTCGACGAGAAGATGCTGGGCGAGAGAGCCTGCACGTTGCACCTTGTTCTCCGGGGTCTCTTCAACGAAGGCAGCCAAACGGGTGCGCCCGAACTCCTGAGAGTTAATAAGAAAGGCTCGGGGCTGGTAACGGGGACCTGTCCGGGGTCGTGCGGGCCGTGGCTCCTCCATGTATGAAAGATAACCCGCGTTTGCCAGGGTGAGGACGTTCGCGGCAGAAAAATGTCGTTATCGGCCGGCTGATACTCGTTTAAATCGGCGTAAAATTAACTCACTAAGGGCTCCAACCACAAAACGAGGTGGCGGCCATGGGCCGTCTGAAGAATGATCCGTTCAAGGACGTGCACAGCAACCTGCTGCACCCGCTCTTCTTGGCCCTTAAGCCCGATGGTTCAATGGTTTCCCGGGTTCTGGACCGCCGGCTGAGCGACCTTGACCCGACTCGTTTCGGACCTTGCCGGGCTAGTCCAAACTACGAGCAACGGCGGCACTACTGCGGCAAGTACCCCTTCGGGGCCGCCCAGGTGCTCGTGGGATTCGAATCCCTGCTCGAGCTGACGTGCCTGATGGAGCTTGATCATGGCGGGGAAGTCACCGCAATCGTGGATCAACCGTTTTGCCTGAAGTTCCCGGACGGCACCGCTCATTACCCCGACTTCGCGGCAGTGCTAGCGAGCGGCGGCGGGAAGCTGGTGGTTGATGTGAAGCCGGCGGAGCACGCGAGCAGCGAGAGTTTTGTTCATGCCGCAGCCCTCACTGAAAGTGTCTGCCGCGCACAGGGGTGGGGCTACCGGGCGATGCACGGGTGCACCGGATGGGCGGCAGACAACCTTGAGTGGATTTGCGCCTTCCGGTATGGCGGGTTCGCCCCGTCCGTCGAGCAAGCGGATGATCTTGCCAGTTTTCTTGCCATCCCGCACACGATAGCGGACGCCGCCCTGCACCTGGACGCCCGCACAGAGTCCGGGATCGGGTACGGCCAACTATTCAATCTGATGTTTCACCGCCGCGTAATGCCGGCAGAGCCGGGCCCCTACCACCCGGGACTGCTGGTGGTGGCGGCCCAAGGAGGAGTACAGCCATGAACTGCTTCTGGATTGGCGATCGAATTCACTACTCGGAGCGGGACTGGGAGATCACGGACATTTCGGGGAATCTTCTGGGGCTCATCGATCTGGAGAACGGGGAGAGGCTCACGGCGTCCCTTTTCCGGGTGAGTGAGGAATGCCCGCTGGAGGACCGCCTTGGGAGGGGGACTGCGGCCTTGAGCCTCGCAGAGACTTTGGAAACACAGGTGAAAGGGGCCGGGCAGCGGGACGGCGTCCTCGCGGCGGTGGACCGTTTAGCCCCCGATGTGCAGGAGGTCGCGTTCGGCAGGGCTGAGGGCGCCACGGAATTCAAGCCGGGCTACGGGCACGGAAGCTCCCGCTGGAGTCGGGCCGGGCTGAAAGAATCGGAGTTGCGTGCCCTGGCTGATCAGCTGAAGACCCGGGAACCGGGGCTTGCCCGGAAGCTGGCGTTGTCACAGAGCACGCTCTTTCGCAAGGCGCGGGCCTACGAGACGGACGGCCCGGCTGCCCTGATCGACAGGCGCATGACGAGAACGCATCGGGTCACCGACTTGGTGCCTCCGGAGGTGCTGGAGGTCTGTGAGCAGGTCAACCGCGAGTTGATTCCCAAGTCGAATATCAGCAAGTCCCAGCGGCTCGCCATGGTTCGGTCCAGAATCGCAAAGCAGTACCCGGCCCACGAGTTCAAGGTGCCGGGCAACGGGCGCCTGCGCAAGGTCCTCGATGAGTTGGCCAAAGGCGTGTACCTGACGGGCAACGCCTCCAACCGGAGGTCCGCCGCTGCAGTGCCCGAGCGCGTACTGAAGTCCCGCCCCGCCCTGCTGCCGGGCTCCGAGATGCAGGAGGATTCCACAAAACTGGACATCCTGGTCATCTTTCCCGACGGCAAGGTGCGACGCCCGGACTTCGCCTGGATCATCGACAAAGCCACCAGATGCGTAGGCGGGACGGCACTGGCGGTAAAGATCCGTGGGGCGGATCTGGCGTTCATGATCGCTCAGTGCATGACGCCCCGGCCTCGCGGCGATATGCCCGATGAGCCGAAAAATCGGTGGGAGATGCATCAACGTGATCTGCCCTGGCCCCAGTTCTTTGACCCGGACGCCCGCGAAAAGGTGGATGTCCGGGCTCCGCTGATCCGTCCGTGCCGGATCGTCACGGACAGGCCACGGCGACGGGAATCCCGTCGCCGTCTTGATCAAGAACCAGCGGAAACTTCATTTTGGGGGCAGCTCCCGGGCGAAGAACGCCGCTGCCCGGCGCAGATCTCGTTCTCCTGCTCGAGCAGCCGGATCCGCTTCCTGGCATCCCTGAGCTCGGCGGCTTCCTTCTCCGTCACACCGGGACGGGCACCGTCCTCGCTGTCGGCCTTCTTCAGCCAGTTGTGCGGGGTCGCTTCGGAAATCCCGAAGTCTTTAGCGATCTGGGAGATCGGGGCCTCGTGCTTCCGCGCCACGGCGACCACGTCACGGCGGAACTCAACGGGGAAAGGCTTAGGCATGTTGAACATCCTTGCTGCAAGGACCGAATCCTCACAAGTCAGGAGTCAAGCAAACAAGGGGCAGTCCCGGGCGTATCTCCAGGCGGGCCATTGACAACCTCGCAGTAGGTTGCAATGATATCGGTACTAGCCGATATGGGATGTGTTCCTCGCACAACAGCTAGTGAAAGATCCTCTGAAAGGACGTCTTTGATGCGCAAGAATGAGTCGACTGAAGAAGTGTGCATGTCACACACCGGCCCTTCGAGTGACGAGCAGACGCGGCCTGGCGCAAGCCACAGCGGAGTCGCACCTGAGGACCGCACGTCGGCTGCGGATTTGCTAGTAATGGCCTATCAAGCACGCGTTCGCCAAGGCCTGACTCAGAAGCAGGTTGCCTCAGCGATGGGTACCACCCAATCGGCCGTGTCTGAACTGGAATCGGGACAAAGCGCTCCCACCCTTGGGACGCTCCTCCGGTATGGGTGGGCTTTGGGTTTAAACATTGAATGGGCGGACCAGGTGACTAACTCCGATACCGGAGCGGGGACCCACATGATCCCGGTGACGGGTCTCAATGAGATTGCCTCCGAGATTCTGAAAGAGCTGGCAGTGCCGGCTAGGCGGGGGGGCAAGCTGGCAGGTCCGCGCGGCTTGCTCGGGTCCACCCCGCAGCTCGGCGAGCATGACAAATCTTGGGCTTCCAAGACCTTGGAATCACTTGCGAAGCACGAACTGGTCAAACAAGAGGCCGACAGGAGCTACACCTTCGCTGCCGATAACGCCAACATTGTCGGCTTGTCCGTTCATGAAGACAGCGTCTACGCCGTCCTACTCGGACTCGATGGAGATAACACGCAAGGAACCGCCCTGAAATCCTTGCCAAGTGATCCAAGTATCCAAAATGTGGTGGATGCCTGCACCTCCCTGGTTGAGGAGCTAGTCGCCGAGAGCCCGCAGCCAGTTCTCGGGATAGGCGTGAGTATCGCTGGAGTGGTTGACCACAATAACGGCCTCGTACGGCAAGCGCCGGCCTTAAACTCCGCACGCCATAACTGGCGAGACGTACCGCTCAGGAGATTGCTGGAGCAATCAATTCAGGCGCAAACGGGAAAGGGCTTACGCGTCGTGGTTGAGAATGATGTCAACGCGTTGGCGCGCGGAGAACACATTAGAAGCGGTGAAGTTGACATAGTTACAATCCTTGTATCGGGAATAGGAGTAGGCGCAGGAATCATTAGCCACGGTGAGCTCACAGAAGGCGCGAATGACGCAGCCGGCGAAATCGGGCACGTCATTGTGGACTTCAACGGTTCGGAGTGCAGCTCCGGATATCCTCACCGCGGGTGTGTGGAAACAGTTGCAACCCCGGCAGCGATATTGAAAAAGCTACGTCTGCCTAGCTTCACCAAGAAGCAACGACGGCGGGAGCTTGAAGAACTCAACCAAAGTGGGGACTTGCCTGCGGAAGTCAAAGATTTATTTAGATCTGCGGGTGAGAGTCTGCGCAAGGCAGTCTCAGATTTGGTATTGGTAGTCGATCCAGCCCAGGTGGTCATCTTTGTTGAGGAGACGCTCAGCAATAGGGATCAATATGAGACGGCAGAGCTCTACCAAAAGGGCTTCGATGTCGGAGGGGACTACACCAATCACAGGCGTCCGGACTTCGTTCAAACTCCGCGTCTGACGTGGAGGCCACTATCCGACGACACTCGGGCGCGTGCTGCGTGTGCAGCTGCATTTTGGGAATTCCTGAGTAAGCCCACAGAGTGGGTACCAGACCTGCAGTCAGATATCTTGGCCGAGGTTCGCATCCTCGAACAGTCCACCACCACCATCGAGACGCTGTCCTCACACGACGGACGCGCCGTGCACTCATGATGCAATCGAAAATTCGACGACGGTACGAGAATACTCCGGGATGGCTTAAGTTTCTACTGTTATTCGTTGCCGCCCTCATCGTACCCGTGGGGTTAACATGGTGTCTCGGACTGGTGGTCTCCAGTCAATCGAATGATGTACGAATGCAGACTGTGTCTATTTTGTTCGGCGCGGTCATCCAGTATTTGAGTGCTGCGCTCGTTGTAGGGACTTTGTTTTATGCGGCGAGTAGCTACAGGAGAGACGAGAGACGGCACCAAGAACGTAGGTACGACGCGTTGATGACGGGATTATTCTCAGAGCACCTGGCAACGCGCCTCGTCCATATTGATTCCTTGAGCGACTGGATAAATGACAATCCATCCTATTGGTCGAAGACAGACAGGCAATTAGTACGGCTTATCGGCTACCGCGCAAGCCAAGGGGGGTTTGTACGAAACGGCAAACAGACGCCGCAGCACGATGCTGTTATAGCTCCGGACATCGCAGCCGCCCTTGTCCTGCTAGGTAAACGGCGAAACCGACCTTATATGGAGGCCCGTAGGATTGATCTTAGCCGGTTATGCTTTCCCGAAATTAAGCTGACCAATGTTGATCTGCGTAATATCAAGCTCAGCGGGGCAAATTTTGATGGCGCTACCTTCGTCGATGTGAGGCTCGATGATGTGCTCCTCGTGGGCACGTCATTTCGGCAGCTCCAGGCGAGCAATACAAGCTTTCGCAGGGCTACCGCTTGGGGCGCAGATTTTTCGAATGCGACATTTTACGCGCCTGAGTGGGAAGGCTTGAAATGCGACGGCGCAATGTGGGCCGGGGCGGAGGTTGGCGGTGAGGCGGTTGACCTAGCTAGGCTACGGCCCATCCTGGATCTGAGTCCCCGCACAGACTCAATGATCCATATCAGTTAGGACGGCTCGACCCAGTTGAGCGAGTCATCCCAATCTTCGGTCTCGTTGGCGCGACTGTCAGCTTGTTCCCAAGCCTCCCTAGGAAGGCTTGGCCTGTGCCCGCGGCGGTACTCCTCGTCCGAACAGGTTATGTACAGTACGCGGTAATCGTCAGGATCGTCAGGCGCCTTAATATAAATAAACCAAATAACTAGGTACTCGAAGGTTCCGGTCGGGTTTACCGGGATAGCGCGAATATCGTTACGATCTAGAACTCCGTGGGGGGGAGTTACTTCGAGTGGGCGAAGTGCCGTTGGGGAACTCAGTACTCGGTTTGATGCTTTTTTCCACTCCGCGCAGGCACCTCGCCGTATGTCGTCCATTCCGTTACAGGCCGTCGGCGAGCGGTGAGGCAAGACTTGCAGAAACCGGGAAACACTTTTCGAGAAGTCGTCATGACACAACTTTCCGTACAACCATGGCATCCGATTCCCTCCCATCGCTTACCCAACCGGCCGGCGAACCCGCCGTCGTGCAACGGATCCTTCAGCTGTCTTACAGTGACAACCCATTGGCGGTCAAGGGGGGCGGAGACGCATGCATCGTGATCCCATAGCCGTCGGTCCGCGCCTCCTCCTCGCTGACGGCGGCGCGTCGCGGTTTGGCGCGGCCGCGTCGGGCCGGACTGGTGGTGGCTTGTCACAGGGCGGAATTGGAACGGGACGCGCCTCGTGGTGGCCTCGCCTGGCGCACTTCTGCAGGTGGCGCGCGTCCTTCGCGTCGATCTCTAAGTCGCCTCCTCCAATGGCGGAGAGGGAGTGATGGCCGACGGTCAGGCTGTCCTCGGCGGACACTTCGGCACGGATTTCCTATAAGGATCGCGAAGGGAAGAGACGCTCCTATTCACGGCTATGTGGGAACGGCTTGGGCCCCCTGACCACCACCCCGCAAGAAAGTTTCCGAGCCCACGGCCGCGACACATGTCAATGTGAAATTACAGCCCATCCGATATGGCAGAGTAAACGCAAGAGTCTTGGGAAAGCCGCTTCGAAATACACACCGTCAATCGCGTCGGCGGCCGCGGCCGGCGCGATCGCGGGTCCCAGTTCAGATCCAGAAAGTTCGTCCTGGCCCTGAACACCTACGGCCTGAACGGATCGATGGGCCGAGTCGGGGCCTGCGGTGACAATGCCGCGATGGAATCGTTCTTCTCTCTGCTTCAAAAGAACGTCCTGAACCGGAAATGATGGGAAACCCGGGCCGAGCTCCGGCTGGCCATCACGACCTGGATCGAGCGCAGATACCACCGCAAACGCCGTCAACGCGCCCTCGGACGGCTGACACCAATCGAGTTTGAGACAATAAAAAACGCGGCCTCAGCCGCGTAAGAAATTACCAACCCCAGCTGTCAACTAAACCTTCAGCAGTCCCGTCCCTTCCGCAATCGTATGGCGCGTCTAGGTTTGGGAAGCACTCCCGGACCGTAGCGGCCCTGTGTGTGGACACCGCCCGGTGAACGTCTTCGGCTTCCACTACGACCTGCTGTCAGCCTGTGGGATGAGGCAGCGCCAAAAGGGGGGACCTGTGGAGTAACTGTGATGGATGGGGTGACCCGCTGACGCCCGCCGTTGAGCCGAAGCGACCGTTACCCGGCCTATGGACATCCGCACACGATGAGGCCCATGATTTTGTCATTCAAAGAAGAGCGTGGTCATGGCTCGAGTCTCGTCTTGTCCACGACCTCCATGTGATGTGCGTCAGGAATCTTCGGCATCGGCCAGGGGTTCCGGTCGTTGTCGACTTCGATTCCGCACCGATGCCGGCGGCAGCCCACCTTCTAGCCTTCTGGGAGACATGTCATGAGTACAGCTGCAGGGCCGGCGTCGGGCCGCGGACTGGAAGTCCGGTCGATTGACTACGTTCCTCTCAATGAGAGGCACGGAAAGGTCTCCCACATTGGGCCGCTTTGGTTCATGAGCAACGCCCAAATAGCCACGCTCGCGGTGGGGCTGATCAGCATCACGACCGGCGGGAACCTGATCTGGTCGCTGATTGCGATCGCGATCGGCGTGCTGGTGGGTACGTTGTTCATGGCTGCGCACTCCTCGCAGGGCCCGCAGCTGGGGTTGCCTCAAATGATCCAGTCCCGGCCGCAGTTCGGATACGTGGGAGCCCTGCTTGTCTGGCTTTTCGCCTACCTGCAGTACGCCGGATTCAATGTTTTTAACACTGTGCTGGCCGGCGAGGCGGTGGCCGGGTCCCTTCGCATCGGCAACGAAACCTTCTGGTTCTGGGTCATCACGATTATCGCTGCGGCCGTCGCGCTCTTCGGCTACGACCTAATCCACAGCCTTGAACGGTACCTGACATACCTGACCATCATCATGCTGGCCCTCCTGACGGTTGCGGTGCTCACCCACCTGGAGCTGCCCGGCGGGGCGTTCAATCTGGCCGATTTCCATCTCGTTCCGTTCCTGGGACAGCTGGGCGTCGCGGCCGGCTACCAGATTTCCTGGGCCATCTACGTCTCGGACTATTCCCGCTATCTCCCTCCGGAATCAGGCCGCGGGACGTTCAAGTGGACGTTCTGGGGGAGTGCCCTCGGCGGTATCTGGGTCATGTTCCTGGGCTCTTTCATCGCCGCGGCAGCCGGCCCGGACTTCGACACCATCAGCTCGATCCAGGACACCGCCGGCAAACTGTTCCCCGGCTTCGGATCAATCGCACTGTTCATCGCCGCCCTCGGACTTCTGTCCGTCACGGCGCTGAACATGTACGGCGGATCGCTGACGCTGATCTCCTCCATCGACAGCCTGCGCCGCATTCGGCCCACAGTGAGAATCCGGGTCGTCACCATCGTGATCACAGCGGCCATCTCACTTGCCTTCGCCAACGTCGCATCCGCCGACTTCCTCGCCAACTTCAACGACTTCCTGCTTCTGGTGCTGTACTTCTTCATCCCGTGGACGGCGGTCAACCTCACCGACTACTTCATCGTCCGCAAAGGCCACTATGCCATCGCGGAAATCTTCCACCCGCACGGGATTTATGGACGCTGGGGCTGGCCCGGAATCGCCGCGTACCTCGTGGGCTTCGCGGTCATGATTCCTTTCTTCTCCGCCGGAAAACTCTTCGTGGGGCCGGTGGCCGAAGCGATGGGCGGCGCTGACATCTCCTTGTTTATCGGCCTGCCGGTGGCAGCGGTCCTCTACTGGGTGCTGACCCGCCACATCGACACGACCGCTGAGATGAGCCTGGCCCGGAGTCAGGCAATCGAACTTGAGGAAGCCGCGAAAATGCACGTCGAGCCCTGAAGCAGGGGCGTGACCGGGCTGTGGGCGCGTCAGGCAGCCCAGCCGCGGGCCATGGCGTCCAAGGCGGAAGAGTAGAGCGACTCCCAGTTGGTTTCGGGTGAGCCCAAATGCGCCAGTTCCAGGCTCACGAGTCCGTGGACCTGACCCCAGATGGCGGTGGCCACGATGTCCACGCTGGCCGGCCGCATGGTGCCGGCGCTTTGGGCGGAAGCCACGGCCTCGATTAAGGGGGTCATCGCGGCTGCTGCCGTGTCGGGGCTGGGATCACATTCCACGTACTCGGCCAGGGCGCCGCCGAACATGAGCCGATACAGGGCTTGGTGCTGCATTGCCCACGCTCTGTAGGCCATGCCCAGTGCGTGCAGCCCGCCGGCCGCCGCTGCCAGTTGGGATTGGTGGAACGAGCGGAACCCATCATCCACGACGGCGGTCAGTAACTGTGATTTTCCCCCGAAGAGCGAGTAGACGGCCGTCGTCGAAGTCCGCGCGGCGGCCGCGACATCCCTCAGGGTGACCCGCGCCGGGCCTTCGCGGTCAACGAGTTCGGCGGTGGCGGCGAGTAGTTCTTGCCTGAGGGATTCAGTATGCACAATAGGTCTTGCCATGCGGTCCATTGTTCCATAACGTTGTTTCATAACATTGTTACACAATGCATCTTCCGAAGGGAGTCGTCATGGCACCAGAGATCTTCCCGGGACGCTTCACCGCCGATCCCGGGCGCGAATCGCTGACAGTGTTCCTGATCGGCATGCGTGCCAATCGGTGGTGGAAGGTTGGCAGCGTCGCCAAAGTGGCCGCGGCGATGCCCAGGATGCTCGGGCATCTTGCCAACAACCCAGCGTCCGGGATGCTGGGTGTCGAGCAATGGTTCGGCCGCACGACCGTTCTGCTCAGCTATTGGGAGAGCCCCGAGCATCTCCGAAAATTCGCTGCCGACCGGGAATCTCCCCACCTCGAGCCTTGGCGGCGCTTCATGAAGGAGCTGTCAGGAAGCGGCGATGTGGGCGTTTGGCATGAGACGTACCAAGTGCCGGCCAGCGGGATTGAGACCGTTTACAACGGCATGCCGCTCTTTGGCTTGGCCAAGGCCACGACGCAGGTACCCATCGGTCCCGGGAGCCATACGGCGAAACAACGGATGGGACGCCCGGCCGGCGGCGGCGCTGCCGCGGCAGCCGAGCATTAGGTTCCGCGGGCCCGTGGGTGGTGCGCGGGTGCATTGCAGCGGAGCCGCTTATCAACAGGCTAGGTTTACAAGGGTAAGTTTGTCGGCCACATTGCCTGAAGGACGGAACACCTCACGATGCCCGCTGCCACCCGGACCGCGCCGGACCGTACTGCCAGGTTCGGCCTAGCCTTCATCGGCGTCCTGCTCATCGCAGTAAACCTTCGGGTGTCCTTTGTCAGCGTCGGACCGGTTCTCGCAAACATCAGCGGCGACTTGGAGCTATCCAGTGCCGCAGCAGGGTTCCTTACGGGCCTTCCGCTCATAGCTTTCGCCGTCTTCTCACCCGTGGCGCCCGGCTTCGCCAACCGGCTGGGTCTCGACCGGGCACTGTGGATGTCCCTGCTGATCCTCGCTGCCGGCATCGTGCTTCGCTCGTTGCCGCTGCCCGGCTTCATCTGGGCCGGCACCGCACTGATCGGCTTGGCGATCGCGTTCCTTAACGTCCTGGTGCCGTCCCTCGTCAAGCGGGACTTTCCGCTGCGGGTCAGCCAGGTCACCGGAAGTTACACCGCCGTACAGGCCGCCTTCGCGGCGATCGGTGCCGCCGTCGTCGTTCCCGTGGCACAAACGTCCCCGGCGGGGTGGCGGCTTGCCCTCGGAATCTGGGTGGGACTGGCCCTCATTGCCATGGCGGTGCTCCTGCCGTGGCTGCGGCGGCACAGGCTAGGTACCGCGCACGGTACCACGCCCGAGGTTGCCTACCGGTCGCCCTGGACCTCGGCCTTGGGCTGGCAGGTGACGATCTTCATGGGACTGCAGTCGATCGCCTTCTACGTCCTGATGGCATGGCTGCCCACCATCGAACAAAGCCGCGGAGTGCCCGCGACGACGGCGGGCGTCCATCTCTCCGTATTCCTGCTGATCAGCGTGTTCGCAAGCCTTGCCACCGGCGGAATCCTGCACCGGGGTTCGGACCAACGGCTGGTCTCCTGCACCAGCGGGGCGCTCACGTTCGTGACGTTCCTCGGGCTGGCGCTTGCTCCGGACCTCGTCCTGCTGTGGATCGTCCTGGGGGCCATCGGATGTGGAGGCCTCATCGTCATCGCCCTCTCGCTGTTCAGCCTCCGGACCGTGAATTACCCGCAGGCAGCGTCCTTGTCCGGAATGGCGCAATCTGTCGGCTACGGTCTGGCAGCGGTGGGCCCGGTGATGTTCGGCGGCCTTCGCGACGTGAGCGGAGACTGGACGCTTCCGCTCCTCGTCACCGCGGGCATCATGGCGGTTCTCGCCGCGACGGGTCTGCTTGCCGGACGTGACCGGGTCATCAGCGGCGCCGCCGCTTAACCGCATTACCGCACGACGTCGTCACCAGCCGCCGCGCGTCGGCGTGTGTCCCTTACGCGCATCCTCGGGCATCGCCATTTCTGCCCGCAGCCCAAGGAGCCGGATGGGACGGTCCGCCTCAATCTCGGCGGCGAGGTCCAACGCCCGGGCCAGGATGTCGTTCCGGTCGAAGGTTTCGGGGATCTTTCGCGCGTGGGTCTTGGTGAGAAACGGCGCATACCGGACCTTGAGGGTCAGCCCAATCACCGGCCGTCCTTCGGCCACCACATCTTCGAGGACATGCGCCGTCAGCTCCCGCACGGCGTCGTCCACCTGGCCGGGCTCGGTCAGGTCCTGCTGGAAGGTGGTCTCCCGGCTATGCCCGCGGGCAACCCAGGGGGTGCCGTCCACGATGCTGGCGCCGTCCCCGCGTCCGAGTTCCGCGTACCAGGGACCCATTCTGGGGCCGAATTCAGGGACCAGATTTTGGGGGTCGGAGGCGGCCAGCTCGGCGACTGTTGTGATGCCAAGTTTGGCCAGCCGGCCCGACACTTTGGTGCCGACGCCCCACAGGTCCTTGGTGGGCCGGCTGCCCAGGACTTCGAGCCAGTTCCCGGCGGTTAGTCGGAAGACGCCGGCCGGCTTGCCGAAACCGGTGGCGACCTTGGCCCGGACCAGGGTGTCGCCGATGCCCACGCTGCAATGCAGCCGCGTTTGCTCCAGGACAGCAGCCTGCACCTGCCGGGCATAGGCCTCCGGATCCTCTGCCTCAATGCCTACAAAGGCTTCATCCCACCCCAGCACCTGCACCGTGGCCCCGGGCTGGGCGCGCAGGGTAGCCATCACAACTTCCGACGCCGCGAGGTACGCCTCCTGGTCGACGGGCAGGATCACCGCGTCGGGCACTTTCCGGGCCGCGATGCGCAACGGCATGCCCGAGCCCACACCGAAGGCCCGGGCTTCGTAGGAGGCCGTGGACACCACAGCCCGTTCGGTCGGGTCGCCCCGCCCGCCGACAATGATCGGCTTGCCGGCAAGCTCCGGCCGCCGCAGCACCTCGACCGCTGCGATGAACTGGTCGAGATCGACGTGCAGGACCCACGGGATTCCGTTCACGCCATCAGTCTGCCCTAAACGCCTCTGGCAGGCATCGGCTCCCCATGGCTGCGGGAGCTGTGAGACGTCCCACATTCATTGACTTTACAAGTATTGGTGAGAGAATAGATGCATACGCATATAAAACGCGTACCGCGGAAGCCGGCCACCATGACCGTGACCGCGACATCGCTTAGAGATTGGACTGACTCATGCAACTCGAGAACAAGGTCGCATTCATCACCGGCGGCGGATCGGGGCTCGGCCTCGCGACCGCAAAGACCTTCATCGCCGAAGGCGCGAATGTCATGATCTTCGACTACAACCCCAAGTCGCAGGAAGTCGCCGACGAAATCGGCGCGAAGTTCGTCCAGGGCGATGTCTCGAAGGCCGAGAGCGTTGAGGCCGCCGTCGCGAAGACCGTCGAGGAATTTGGCAAGCTCGACATTGCCGTCGCCTCGGCCGGCGTCGGCGGCGAGGGCGACGTCGTCACCTCGACGGTCGACAACTGGGAGCGCACCAACGGCATCGACTACTCCGGCGTGTTCTACACCAACAAGTACGTCATCGAGCAGCTCCTCAAGCAGGGCGACGGCGGTGTCGTCGTCAACCTCGCTTCGATGTTCGGCCTGGTGGCCATCTCGAACAACATCGCCTACTCGGCCTCGAAGGGCGGCGTCGTGAACATGACCCGCGCCGCCGGCACGATGTACGCCAAGGAAGGCATCCGCGTGAACGCGGTAGCCCCGGGCGTCATCCGTACCCCGCTGATCGACGAACCGACCCTCGAGCAGTACGCAAACCTGCACCCGGCCGGCCGCGTTGGAGAGGCCCAGGAAGTCGCTGACCTCATCACCTTCCTCGCGAGCGACAAGGCGAAATTCATCACCGGTGCGACCATTCCGATCGACGGCGGATACACGGCCGTCTAGCGCAAGACCCGCAGCAGCCAGGCGCGCCCCCTCCCATCCGAGGCGGCGCGCCTTGCCGTTTGCCCGGAGCGTGAGGGCGAGACGGGCCGGCCAAAGAAGCGTAGACCGCCGTCGAACGCGGAAAGTCTTACGAATCACACACAGTCACCCCGGCGGTGTCCGGAACGCTCGCAACCGGGACAGCCGCGGCCTATGGTGAGAACATGGCCCGAACCCACGGCCCCGTGCGCCTCGGTGACGATTTGCGTGACCGACGGGTTCTCGTCGTCGAGGATGATCCGACCGTGAGGGAAGTCGCCTGCGACTACCTGCGCTCCGCAGGCTTCATTGTTGACCACGCCGCTGACGGATTCAGCGCACTGAAGGCCGCGGAACACACCAGGCCGGACTTGATCGTGCTGGACCGGATGCTTCCCGGGATCAGCGGGGCTGAAGTCTGCCGGCGAATCCGCGACAACGCGTCGACGCCGATCATCATGCTCACGGCCCTGGGTTCCACCGAGGATCGTATAGAGGGCCTTGAAGCAGGCGCAGACGACTACCTCGCCAAACCGTTTTCCCCGCGTGAACTCGTCCTTCGGGTGCAGTCGATCCTTCGCCGCAGCATCACCGACATCACCCCCGAAGCCCCCTTCGACCTGGGCTGTTTCCGGGTGGATGCGTCCAACCGCAAGATCTTCCAGGACGGGCGCTTGCTCGGCCTTTCGGTGCGCGAATTCGACCTGCTCGCCTTCCTCCTCAAACACCCCGACCAGGTTTTCAGCCGGGCGCAGCTCCTGAAGGCGGTGTGGCAGTGGAACTTCGGGGACCTATCCACGGTCACCGTTCATGTCCGCCGGGTCCGAGAAAAAATCGAAGACGACCCGGCGAAACCACGGTTGCTGACCACCGAGTGGGGCATCGGATACCGGCTCAGCGTCCAGGGCCGCGGTGAATCATGATCGCACTGGCGGACTTTGGCGTCATCCTCCTCACCGCGGCGGTGGCGGCAGGCCTGGTGGCCGCCTGCGCAGGAATTGCCCTGCGATTCGCACGGCACAAGTCAATGCTGTTGCGGCTGCTGATCGTTGTCGCGGCCACAGTGGCTTCCATCGCGGCGGCCACCATCGCGATTGCTGCCCAGATGTATATCTCGGATCACGATCTGGTGGTGCTGTGCTGGGTGATCGGCGTCGGTGCCGCCATCAGCCTGATTGTCGCTGCGTTGATGGGAGTCGGCATCAGCCGGACGGGCGTCCGGCTCCGGTCCACGGCCCGGGCGATCGGCGACGGCCAAATTGTCGTCCCGGAGGACTACACCGGACTCGAATTCGCCACCCTGGCCCGTGAACTGGCCGAAACCTCACAGCGGCTCGCCCGCTCCCGGGAGGAAGTCGCCACGCTGGAGCAGTCCCGGCGACGCCTCGTCGCATGGATCTCCCATGACCTGCGCACCCCGCTCGCGGCACTGCGTGCGATGGCGGAGTCCCTCGAGGACGGCGTCGTCGAGGAACCAGACCGCTACCACCGGCAGATCCGCGTTCAGGCAGAGACTCTCGCCAGCATGGTTGATGACCTGTTTGAACTTTCGAAAATCCAGTCAGGCACGCTCAGGCTTCACATGGAGCCCGTCTCCCTGTTCGACCTCGTCAGCGACGCCGTCGCTGACTTACACCCGGTCGCCGCATCCCGGTCAATCACCCTCAAAGAGTCCCGGACCGGGAACCTCACCCTCTACGGTGACGCGCGCGAACTATCCCGGGTGATCGGAAACCTCCTCATGAACGCGATCGAGCATTCCCCCGCGAATAGCGAAATCCTCATCTCCGCCCGTGAGACCGGCAATGAACACGTCGCCCTGAGCGTGGTGGACGCCGGCGGCGGAATTCCGGAAGAAGACCTCGGGAAGATCTTCGACGCCGGCTGGCGCGGAACTCCGTCCCGGACACCCTCGGCAACATTGGACATGTCCGCGGGAGCCGGCCTTGGCCTTGCCATCGTCGCCGGCATCGTCGAAGCCCACGCCGGTGGAGTCTCCGTCCGCAATGTACCCGGCGGATGCCAATTCGACATCACGCTCCCGCGTTTCGGCGCCCGCACCGCCTGAGGACGCCGATGTCCGCGCACCGTAAGGAATAGCGGGCGAATTTTGCGGCCAACGTCCCTAGCGTGGAGGAATGAGGCTAGAGACTCAGTTCGTTGTCGACGTGGTCCTGCCGTGCCTTGACGAGCGCGGCGCGTTGCCGTGGGTGATGTCCCGGATGCCTCCCGGCTACCGGGCGATCGTGGTGGACAACGGCTCAACGGACGGTTCGGGGGAACTGGCGCTGGAACTGGGCGCCGTCGTGGTCCGGGAGGAGATGCGCGGCTTCGGGGCCGCCGCCCACGCCGGACTTGTCGCGGCGACGGCTGACTATGTCGCCTTCTGCGATTGCGACGGTTCGCTGGATCCGGCACGTCTGCCCGCCCTTCTGGCTCCGGTCATGGCCGGCGCCGCAGATCTGGTGCTGGGCAACCGCCGGCCGCGGCGCGGGTCATGGCCGGTCCACGCCCGGATTGCCAACGCCGTACTTGCGTGGCTGCTGCGCAGGCTGACAGGTGAGGCCGTCACCGATCTTGGACCGATGCGCGCAGGGCGACGGACCGAGCTCTTGTCGCTGGGGCTCCAAGACCGCCGCAGCGGCTATCCGCTGGAGATGTTCCTGGAGGCCAGCCGGCGCCATTGGCGGGTTATCCAGGTCCCGGTCGATTACGCGCCGCGCACCGGCCGGTCCAAGATAACCGGGACGGTCAAGGGAACGTTGACGGCGGTCCGCGACATGGCCGTCCAGCTCACGGCCGTGCCCGGACAGCGTCGGACCGGAGCTGCGCCGCCCCTGCCCGGTCCGGAGCTGCGGCTGCGGGACTCGAACTAGGGGCACGCAATGGACCTGACGGTGGCGGTCATCGCCAAGCAATGCATGCCCGGGCGGGTGAAAACCCGCCTTTCCCCTCCGCTGACCACGGCGCAGGCCGCGGACCTCGCTCAACTGAGCCTGACCCGAACGCTGGATACGGTACGGCGTTTGCCTGTCCGCCGCCGGCTCCTGGTCATGGACGGCACGCCGCGAAACCGCGACTCACAAGGGTTCACAGTGACCGGCCAAAGCGCGGGGACGCTGGACGAACGGCTCGCCGAGATCTGCGACTTCGCCGAAGACCCGTTAGTGATACTCGGCATGGACACGCCCCAGGTATCCCCGCTTCACCTTGCTGCACTCCTTAGTGATTGGTCCGCCGAGCGGCCGGCACACGATGCCTGGCTGGGACCGGCGGACGACGGCGGGTTCTGGGCCATCGCCCTCCTCCGGCCCCGCGGAGCTCTCATCCGCGGCGTTCCGATGTCCACGGACAGGACCGGGGCCCGGCAGTTGGCCCGGCTGACCCAACACGGGCTCTCCACCGGCCTGCTGCCCGTACTCAGGGACATGGACTTCTTCGCCGATGCAATCGAGATCGCCGGTGCGATCCCGGGCACGGCTTTCGCGTCCGCGGTCTTCGCCGTTTCCGCACGGCTGGCCGGGCACGCACGGCTGCAAGCGCCAGAGCCGGCGGTGCCGCATGGGGCAGGAGACCCGCGGTGACGGGGCTAACCGGCGTCCCGGTGCCGGCGCCTGCACCGGCCTTCGGCCAAGGCATGCGGGAACCTTATGCCCGGGCCCTGCGGGTGGGGGGAGGGACTCTGACGCTGCGGCCGTATACCCCCGGGGCCGGCGTCGCCCCCGGCCCCGGCGAAGTGCGGTTCGAGGTTCTCGGCTGGTGCTCGGAGGCGAGCGTCCTGGAGCGGAACCTGCTTCAGGGCCTGAGGGGACCTGTCCTTGATATTGGCTGCGGGCCGGGCCGGCTGCTGGCCGCTGCCCGGTCCTTGGGCCTGATCGCGCTGGGCATTGACATCAGTGCGGAGGCTGTCAGCCAGGCCTGCAGCCGGGGGGCCAGCGCGCTGCTGCAGTCGGTTTTTTCACCGGTTCCGCAGTCCGGGAACTGGCGGTCTGCGGTTCTGCTGGACGGAAACATTGGCATTGGGGGGAACGTCGCGCGCTTGTTGCGCAGGTGCCGGCAGCTGATCGCACCGCAGGGAACATTGCTCGTGGAGACGGACCCGGACGAAGGCATGGACGTGGCCTACCAGGCGGTGCTTGAGGACGACGACGGCAACCTGAGCGAGCCGTTCGCATGGGCGAGGACAGGCAGGGCGGCTCTGGCGTCCCGGGCCGAGGCCGCGGGCTGGACCCTGACGGCGACAGACCAGGTTCAAGGACGGGTATTTTGCCGGTTGTCGCCTCTACCTGACCGGGTGCCGTCGGCGGATCGAACGCCCGCGCCGGCGCGGGGACGCCCGGCCCGTTCGAACGCGTAGATCGCCACTGCGGCCACGATGATGAGGGCCGTCCAGAACCAGAGGAGGCGTCCGGCATAGTCGCCCTCGAGGGCACTGATGTTGCGTGCTTCCGACTGCGCCTTGATCAGGATCCCGGTGACCAGGCTGACTGCTGCGCCGGTCATCAGGGTCCCGCGCAGGATGGCAGCGGAGACCGGCCGCAGCCGGGATCCTGTTCGTGCCAGCCCCGCCCCCGCCAGCGTCGACAGCGGTACGATCACGCCGTCGTGGAGCAGCACCGCGGCGGCAAGCCAGGTAAGGAGGCCCACCAGTTGCGGAGGGCCCAGTTGGGTGGGCAGGCCCAGCAGCCCGTTTCCAATGAGTGCGATGCCCGCAAGCGCGAGGAAAATCCGGAGCAGCCGGCCTGGGGCCGGTCTGCGGGGGCGACGGGCGTTCAGCGGTTTCACAGGACCTCCACCTGCTGCAGCCATTTGGTCTGCAGGACTCCCGGGCGCCCGGGCGCAATAATCCTGGCGGGGTAGCCATGCTCCAGGTCCAGGACAGCCCCGTTGAGTTCCAGCGCCACGAGCGTGCGCTGGTCCTGAACATATTCCGCCGGCATGGACATCAACCGGTACGGGCCTTCGGGTTCCATGCTCGTGACACGCAGAGCCGAATCCGGCGGTGCGCCGACGGCGCCGATCAGATCGCGGATTCGCACACCCCGCCAGTGTGCGGTCTGATTCCACCCCTCGACACAGGCGATCGGCAGCTCCTCTTGATGCTGGGGGAGTGCCCGGAGCTCGGCCAGATTGAATGGGGTAGTCGTCCCCTTGTACGTGACAGCCAGCGACCACCCGCCGGACGTGGCAAGAGCACCGACCTTCGCGTCTTCCGAGGTCCGGTTCACCGGAACGGACTGCGGGCCCGTGCCCATGGTACGGGGGGCGAAGAGGTTCAGTGGGCCCAGCCAGGAAAATGATTGCCCGGCCGTGGTGAGAACCACCACGCCTGTGGACACGCCGACCCCGGTGAGGAAGGCCCGCCTGGACCAGTGACCGGGGGCAGTACTGCGCTCGGGGCCGTGGAGTTCACTCCGGCGGACGGCGCGGCCGTTCCAGTTGGCCTGGATGGCGGGAAGCTTCACCGCGATGTGGAGGAGCAGCGATCCCACGATGACCCACGCCAGCCAGTAATGGGTTTCGCGGAACGGGAAGGGCCACGGGTACCACTTGTAGGTATTGATCAACCCGGTGGTCAGCTGCAGCAGCGAGGAGGCGATGAAGAGAGCTACGGAGGCCCGCTCCAGGGCATGGGCTACGGACTTGACGGGCGGCCATTTGAGCAGCTCCGGGTACACGGACCAGAGTTTCGCCAGCAGCAGCGGGATGGAGGCGATGCCGGCGGTCACATGCAGCGCCTGGCTGAGCTGGTAGATCCAGGCCGGGCTGGTAGGGAAAAACATCCACGACGGCGGGTTCTGCAGGCCGTGGCTGAACAACCCGGTGAGGAAGCAGACGGTAAAAGTCACGGCCAGCCAACGTCCGAGGACCACGGTCAAGCGGGTGCTCCGGGTCGGGGAGGCAAACCTGGCAGCCAGCGCTTCGGTGATTCTTTGCGGGTCGGGCCCTTTCATGCTCTAAGCACAGCACCGTTTCCCGCGCCCAGCCCGCCCAGGATCTTACGAACCGCGGAAATCCATCGAGCGGAAGGGATTCCCGCGGCGGAACTGGGGCAGGATCAAGACGTGAGCCTGTACCGTGCGAAGCCGTCAGTCTGCAAAGCCAAACCGTATGCGGTGGCCGCGTTGCTGTTGCTTGCGTGTGCGGCGTTGACGTGGTGGATGGTTGAGCGGGGGAACTCCTTCGCGCCCGCGCCGCTCGTGGGTTCCTGCATCTACTGGCTTGTTCTGGTCGCGGCCGTTAGGTCCCTGCGGCACGTGCCGAGCCGGCGGATCGTCGTCGTCATCCTGGCCGGCTCTGTGCTGCTGGGTGTGGCCGCGGTGAGCGGACCGCCGCGGACTAGCAACGACTCGGCGCGGTATGCCTGGGACGGCATCGTGCAGAAGGCTGCGATTTCCCCGTACGCCTATGTGCCCGCCGATGAAAGCCTCGCCGGTCTGCGGCCCGCGTGGCTCTTTCGGCCCGGAACGGCCGGCGACGACGGGAAGACAGTCTGCCCGGCGGACCTCTTCGGCACGGGATCCGTGGCGTCTGCCGGTTACCCATCTGGAGAACCACTCTGTACGGCGATCAACCGGCCGCAGGTGCCGACCATCTACCCTCCCGCGGCCGAGATCTACTTCCTGGCGGTGCGGGCCGCCGTCCCGGACACAGCCGGTTACCTGCCGTTCCAGCTCGGAGGCTGGCTGATCAGCACGGCCGTCACCCTGATGCTGCTCACGATCCTGGCCAAGAGCAGGGGACCCCTGCATCTGGCCGCGGCCTGGTCTTGGAGTCCCCTGGTGCAGCTGGAAGCGGTGAACAATGCGCACGTAGACGTGCTGGCCTGCGCGCTGATGCTGGCGGCGGCCATGCTGCTGGTCAGGGGCAAGCCTTTACGTTCCGGTGCGGCGTTCGGAGCGGCCGTAGCCACGAAGCTCATTCCCCTGATTGCAGCCCCCGCGCTGCTGTTCCGGCGCCCGGTGGCCTTCGTCGTGTCTGCAGCCGGAAGCTTTGCCCTTGTGTACGTGCCGTATGTGCTGGCCGCCGGAGCAGGGGTCTTCGGGTTCCTGCCCGGGTATTTGAAGGAGGAAGGCTACAGCCAGGGCGGTGGCGCCAGGTTCGGGCTCGCCCAGTTCGTCTCGGCAGGTCCGTGGCCGGTGCTGCTCAGTGGCGCCGCCCTTGCCGCCGTCGGGGTGTGGACCTGGCGCTCGACGAGCTTGGGAAACCTCTGGCAGCGCCAGGCCACCCTGATCGGGCTGACGCTGCTGATCGTCAGCCCGGGCTACCCCTGGTACGCGCTGATGCTGCTCCCTTTCGTCGTCCTGGGCCGCCGCTGGGAGTACATCACGGTGGTCGTTGCCCTCGACGTCCTTTACATGGTGCCCACGGTCCCGCCGTTCGGGGCGAACCTGGAACGAGGTGCCCTGGTTGCCGCCGCGCTTGCCGTGGCCGCGGGCGCCTGGCAGCGGCGCCGGAGCCGGTACGCCGTTGCCGGTACGCCGCAGCCGGACTCCGCCGCCACCGGGCTCCTGACATGACGGGCCGGGCGGGTGGCATCATGGGCGCTATGGAAGCAACAGGCCTTGCAGGATCCCGGGCCCGCATCGGAATCATCGGCGGTTCGGGAACCTACCGGCTCCCGCGAGCCGCCGTCCGGGCGCATGTCGTTATCCGGACCCCCTACGGGGCCACCTCAGGGCCCGTCACGCTGGCCGAGGTAGCCGGGCGCGCCGTCGCGTTCCTGCCCCGGCACGGCGCCGGTCATTCGCTCCCGCCACAGACGATCAACTACCGCGCCAACCTGTGGGCGCTCAAAAGCCTCGGCGTGGAGGCGGTTATTTCCTCATCGGCGGTGGGCGGGCTGCGGGCCGGGTACCGGCCGGAGACGTTCGTGGTGCCCGACCAGCTGATCGACCGGACGTGGGGACGGGCTGACACGTTCTTCGACGGCACGGCGCCCGCAGGCGCCGAACCGGCAGGAGTGCAGCACTTGCCGGCGTCGGAGCCCTTCTGCTCCGGACTGCGCAGACGCTTGTCCGCGGCGCTCGCGGACCTGCAGCTGGCGCACGCACCGGCAGGGACGGTGGTGGTCATCAACGGGCCGCGTTTCTCGACCCGGGCGGAATCCGCCAGCTATGCGGCCGCCGGCGCCGACATCATCAACATGACCCAATACCCGGAGCCAGTCCTGGCCGCCGAACTGAACATGGGTTACGCCACCCTGGCCTACATCACCGATTCGGACACCGGCCACGACGGCTCGGACCCGGTCACCGCCGACGCCGTATTTGACCGGCTCAAAAACGCCCAACCAGCCATTCTGGCAGTGCTGGCAGCAGCAGTCGGGACAATTGGGGACGACTACACTCCGGCCCGGCTGATGGACCCTGCCGCGGTGAACCGGATCATGGCTTATCCTGCTGCAGGTGCGCGGGAGCAACGGTGAGGCTCCTCGTCACCGGCGGGGCAGGCTTCATCGGCTCGCACATCGTTGATGCCGCCCTGGCGAAGGGCTGGCGGGTGCGGGTCCTGGACTCCCTGGATCCCAGCACGCACCCGGTTCCGCCCAGATTTGACCCACGGGTGGAGCTTCTCACCGGCGACGTCGCGGATCCTGTGATCATGCGCGCCGCCTTGGATCGAATCGACGTCGTCAGCCACCAGAGCGCGAAGGTGGGGCTGGGGGTCAGTTTTGTCGACGCGCCGGACTACGTCCGCAACAACGACTACGCGACGGCGGTTCTGCTTGCGGCCATGGAAGAGCATCGGATCCTCCGCTTCGTGCTGGCCTCCTCGATGGTGGTCTACGGCGAGGGCGCCTACACGGACCCGGATTCCGGACTGCCGGTCCGGCCCGGCCCGCGGACCGAGAAGGACCTGCGCGGGGGCGTCTTTGACCCGCGCAGCCCGGACACCGGATCGATCCTGACCCCGGCGCTCCTCACCGAGGAGGCCCGGCTGGATCCGCGCAGCGTCTATGCCGCCTCCAAGTTGAGCCAGGAGCACCTTGCGTCTGCCTGGGCGCGGGAGGTTGGAGGCGTGGCGATCGCACTGCGGTACCACAACGTCTATGGGCCCCGGATGCCGCGTGACACCCCGTATGCCGGGGTGGCATCACTGTTCCGCTCTGCCCTGGCCCGGGGCGAGGCGCCGCAGGTCTTCGAGGACGGCGCCCAGCGCCGCAGCTTCGTCCACGTCAGGGACGTGGCTGCCGCCAACATCCTCGCCGCCGAAGCCCTCGGCCCTCAATCCGGCACCCAATCCCGCTCGGACCGCTGGCACTTCCGGGCCTATAACGTCGGCGCTGATGCCGTTCACACCATCGGCCAGGTAGCCGCTGCCCTCAGCGCGTTCAGCGGCGGTCCGGCTCCGGTGGTCACCGGCCGCTACCGTGCCGGCGACATCCGGCACATCACCGCGTCATCGGAGCGGATCAGGGGCGAGCTGGGCTGGTCAGCCATGATCGGGTTCGACGACGGCATGCGGGAATTCGCCACTGCGCCGCTGCGCGGCTCGGAGCGCGGCTGACACCCCGGCGGCGGCTCGGACCGGGGAGCACCTCACCGATATGGGAACCCCCTGGGAATCGGGCACGACACCACGCCGTCGGGGACATCCGCGGCGGGCTCGGGGATGGGCGGGTGGGTACTCCATCATCGATGCCGAGACTATCGACCAGACCGTCGGTCTCATGGTGGGCCACCCTCACCTGATGATGCCGGGCGCATCGATCCAGGTCGACGAGGCCCTTGACGTCCCCGGAATGAAGCGATGCACACGCACCGCGGGCCGGAGTCGGTCCGCGGTGCGCTTCGTCGTCGCCGGGCGCGAGGAATCAAAGAAAAGAGCTTGAAGCTTCAAGTAAAATCAGTTACGCTGATGTCATGACACAGACACTCGATCGCCCGCCGGTACTCTTCCTCAGCCATGGTGCGCCCCCGCTGGCGGACGACGCCACCTGGACCCGCCAACTCAACGACTGGTCCGGGACCTTCGACAAGCCCAAAGACATCCTCATGGTGTCCGCCCACTGGGAAAACGCCCCGGTCACGCTCAGCGCCACCGGGCGGAACCCGGGACTGGTCTACGACTTCGGCGGTTTCCCGCAGAAGTACTACGACGTCACCTACGACGCTCCGCAGGCTCCCGTCCTGGCCGCCGAGGTGGAGAAGCTCGTGGCCGGCCACGGCCACCACGTCGAGCGCGATGAGAGCCGCGGCCTGGACCACGGCGCCTACGTCCCGCTCAAGGAGATGTTCCCGGACGCCGACGTTCCGGTGGTGCAAATGTCCATGCCCACCCTCGATCCGCAGGGCCTGTTCAATCTTGGCAAGTCGCTGGCGCCGCTGCGCGACCGCGGCACGCTGATCGTCGGGTCCGGCTTCACCACGCACAACCTGCGCTGGTTTAACCCCGCCGGCGGACCCGACAGCACCCCGCCGTCGGTCTCCCGTGAGTTCGACCACTGGGCAGAGGAAGCCATGGCGCGCGGCGACGTCGACTCCATCCTGGACTTCCTGCACAAGGCCCCGGCAGCCCGCGAAGCGCACCCTCGCAGCGAACACTGGGCGCCGCTGTACGTGGCGCTCGGGGCAGCCTACGAATCCGGCGACCTGCACGCCAAGACCGCGATCGACGGGTTCTGGTTCGGCCTGTCAAAGCGCTCCTGGACCCTGACCTAGGCCCGCGGACTCCGGTCACCGTTACCGCCGCGGGCCGCTTGCGTGACGAAGTGTTCAACCCTGCGGTCCGGCACCAGCCAGATCAGGGCCACCGCGGTGTACATCGCGAGCCCCAGCAGCGGCTGCACGGACGCCACAGCGATACCGGCGAGGTAGATCAGCGGCGACGCTTTGCCTTTCCAGTCCCGGCCGATCGCGCGTGAAAGCGCGCCGTCCCGGCCCTGCCGGCGGATCAGCGTCTGCTGCAGCACGAAGTAGGCGACGGCTGCGCAGAGCAGGTTGATTCCATAGACCAGCACCGGTACCTCGACGAACCCCGACTCGTCCATCCAGCGGGTACTGAACGGGAACAGCGACAGCCAGAACAGCAGGTGCAGGTTGGCCCACAGGACTGATCCGTTGACCGTGTCGGCCAGGTGGATCATGTGGTGGTGGTTGTTCCAGTAGATCCCCACGTAGACGAAGCTGAGCAGGTAGCTGAGGAAGGTCGGCAGGATAGCGGCCAAGCCAGCCCAGGTCGGTTCCCCCGGCGCCCTCAGTTCCAGGACCATGATCGTGATGATGATGGCCAGTACACCATCGCTGAAGGCCTCCAGGCGGTTCTTGTTCACGGCATCAGCTTAGGGCTTGGTCATGGACTCGGGCGGCGGAGGAAACGGCGCGGCCGGGTAGAGTCCTGCCACTTCCAGCATGTAGTTCGCCCACTGCGGACCGGCGAGCATGTAGCCGTCAATGGCCTTGTAGAACTTGCCGTTGATGGTGACATTTTGGCCCGGCCGTTTCTGGCCTGCCAAGGTGTCCCCGAAGAAGGAGGCAGTGGCGAGCCCGGACGTGTAGCCGACCACCCAGGTGGCGCCGTTGGTGTTGGAGGTGCCGGTCTTGGCCGCAGCCGGCACATGGTCCTGGACCTTGGGTTCGATGTAGATTCCGGACCCCCGTTTCAGCACGTCCTGCAGTACCGAGTTCACGCCGCGGGCGACCTCGGGTTTGACCGCGCTGCGACACTCGCTGACTTGTGCCGGGAGGTCCCGTCCCGCTGCATCCTTTACGGCGGCGACGGCGATCGGGGCGCAGTACTTGCCGTCAGCGGCAAACGTGGCAAACGCATTGGCCAGGTGCAGCGGGGCGACGCCGATGGCGCCCAGCAGGTTGCCCAGCTGGTGCATGTTCACCTGGGCGTTATCCACGCCGCTGTGCAGCCCCACGGTATCCACCATCTTCTGGATGCCGCAAAAGTCCAATTGGGTGGCTTCCGCGAAGGTCGCCGTGTTGATGGAGTTGTAGAGCCCGTAATTGACGGGCATCCTGCGGTAGTAGCCCTCGTCATTGTTCTGCAGGTCGTCCGCGGCGCCGAGGGCACTCTGCGCCGTGTCATAAGCCCCAAGGACCTTTCCGCAGCTGGACCGCCAGGGAAAGTCCAGCGGATAGGTCCGCCGGGAGGCGTCCACCACGGCCACCATGGACTTACCTTCATTGAGCCACTCCGCAAAGGTAAACGGCTTCATCGTGGATCCTGGCTGGAATCCGCCAGCGCCATTGAGGTCATTCCCGTTGGCGTCCTTGGCGTCGACATTGAAGTTCAGCTGCGTATCAAACTTCCCCGGCTCGGGAAGGAACACAGTGTTCTGCGCCATGGCAAGGATCTTGCCGCTGCCCGGTTCGACGGAGACCAGGGACGCACCCCACTTATCCGGATTGGCCCCGGCCGTGGCATCGACCTGCGCCTGCGCGGCGCCCTGCAGCCTGCTGTCCAGCGTGGTGGTGATGGTCAGGCCGCCGCGGTACAGCTTCTTCTCCCGATCCGTCGCGTCGACGCCGTAGGCCGGGTTGTTGAGGATCAGGTGGGCGATGTAGTCGCAGAAGTACGGTGCCGTGTCGGCCGCTGAACAGCCCTGCCTTGCGGGTTCGAGCTTCAGCCCCACGCCCGCGGCGACGGCGGCGTCGTGATCGGCGCGGGAGATCTTCCCCTCGCCCAGCATCTTGTCCAGAACCTGGTTGCGCCGCTTGAGGGAGTTTCCCGGATTGGTGGCGGGATCATAGTAGCTGGGGCTGTTGACCAGGCCGGCCAGCAGGGCGGCCTGCGGCAGCGTGAGGTCCTTGGCGGTGGTGCTGAAGAAATGCCGGGCTGCGGCCTCTATGCCGTAGGCGTCCCGGTTGAAGAACACGATGTTGAGATAGCCCTCCAGGATCTGGTCCTTGGTGTACTTCTTTTCCAGCGCGATGGCCAGCTTCATCTCGCGCACCTTGTCGCCGATGCTCTTCTGCCCGCTGAGGATGACTTGATCGGTCTTGTCCGCGGACAACAGCGACTCATTGATGACGTTGGTGACGTACTGCTGGGTCAGCGTGGAGGCGCCTTGCCTGCCCCCGTTGATCAGGTTGAATGCGAGAGCGCGGAGAACTCCTTGCGGGTCGACGCCGGCGTGCTGGTAAAAGCGGCTGTCTTCGATCGCGACAATGGCATCCCTGATGTACGGCGACATCTGGTCCAGCCCCACCTTCACGCGGTTTTCGGCGAAGAACGTTGCGATCGGCTTCCCGTCCGCGGTCAGTACCCTGGTCGCCTGCGACGGCGCATCAACCTCCAGTGCGGACGGGAGATTGTTGAAGAAGGTGATCGACCCACTGACAGCGAGGCCGGCGGCAGCGACGCCGGGGATGGCCAGACTGGCCGCCAGGACACCGCAGATCGCACTCACTATCCAGAGCCCGATGACCCTCCAAAGGGTCGCGGCCAAACGAGATCCGAGTCGTTTCTTCGGCGCCATTTTCTGACCAGCTAGTGCGCTCAAAACCTGTGCCCAGAATACGCCGACGGCCGTTCAACGGCCAGCCGAGGACCCCGGGCAATTGCCTCCGGGCAGGGTGTCGACTCACGAGCATCTTGGGAGGACGATTAAAGGGCAGCCGCTAAAGGAGGTACACGATGTGCTATTCATCCAACAAGGACTTCGGGCGCAGCTACGAGAAGGAAACCGCCCGGAAGACTGAAACCCACAGCGAGGCGAAACCGGAGGACCGCTCGGAGCTTCGGACGCAGAGGCAAGGCATGCTGTTCTGGCCCTTCCCGCGCCGTCGCAGCGAACGCCCCACCAAAGAACCCGTCGGTGACCGTGTCGACGAGAAGGTCTAACCGGGGCACAATTCACCAGCACGAACTGCTGCAGAACGGCGGCCACGTCCAGGGACGTGGCCGCCGTCGTGCCAGACGCTGACTGGCGGTTTACTGTTCCTTACTTGGCGGCCTGCACGAATTCGTTCGTGAACGTTTTTTCCAGGTCAATTGTCTTGCCCTTGACCTCGGCGTTGGTCTGCAGCACGTCGTTGACGATCTTCGGACCGTCGGTGGGCATGAGGCCGGTGGGGCTGTAGATGCCCTTTTCTGCGTCCAGTGCCTTGATGTAGGCATCCTTGCCGACACCCGCGTAGTAGTCGGCGGGAACCTTGTCAGTGATTTCAGCAGCTGTGTGGTCCTGGATGAACTTGAGGGTTTTGACGTAGACGTTGGCCAGCTTCTGAACGACATCCTTGTGCGCCGCCACGTAGTCGCTGGTCATGTACAACGACGTCGCCGGGTAGGCCCCGCCGAAGGTCTGCTGCGCACCGGCCAGTGTCCGGGAGTCGTAGAGGATGAAGGCCTTGTTGGTGCTGACCAGCTGCGAAACTGTGGGTTCCGTTGTCATAGCGCAGTCGATGTTCTTGTGGTCCATCGCGGCAATGAGGGTGCCGCCGGACTGGACGCCGATGCGGTGGGTCTCCGAAGGGGCGACGCCGTTTTTCTGGCCGATGTACTGGGTCAGGTAATCCGTGGAGGATCCGAGGTCGGTAATGCCGAGGTTGCGGCCCTTCCAGTCCGCTGCTGATTTGATCTGGTCCTTGAGGTCGGTCCGGCAAAGTTCGACTTCGCCGGGGACCTGGAGCATCGTCACGACGGCCTCAGTGGATTTTCCCTTGGCTTGCAGGACCTGGTTGTGGTCGTAGAATCCGCCCACACCGTCGACTTGGCCGGAGATCATGTTTGTCTCCGCGTCAACCCCGGCCGGTTCGTCGGAGAGCTGGATGTTCAGGCCGGCATCCTTGTAGTAGCCCAGCTGGTCGGCGAGCTTGAAGGGAAGATAGATCTGTTTGTTCAAGCCGCCCACCATGATCTTGACCTGCTGGCCGTTGGCGTCTCCGGCCTGTTGCGGTGCCTGCCCGGCCGTGCTGGCTGTGTTGGCACAGCCCGTCATCGCTGCCAGCAGGGCTGCGGCGACGCCGGCTCCGGCGATCCACTTTTTCGTAGACATTGTTCTCCTCTTTGAGATGTTGGTGCCGCGGACTAACAGGTCCGCGACGATGTATTAAAGGACGGTGTATGGAAGGTGATGCGGTCAGGCTTCTGCTGCCGCACTGTGCTGGGGCGGGCGCCAGCGCAGCAGCCGGTTTTCCAGTTTGGTAATTAGCCACTCGGCAATGAGCGCGACGACGGCCATGATGACCATGGCGGCCCAGATGCCGTTCTGGTTCAGGTTGCCCTGGGCCTGCCGGATCAGGTTGCCAAGTCCCTCCTGCGAGCCCAGGAACTCTCCGACGATGGCCCCGATGAGGGCAAAGCCGAATGCCACATGGAGGCTGGCGATGATCCACGAGAACGCAGAGGGGATGACCACCTGGCGCGTCACTTGCCACTTGCTGGCTCCGAGGATCTCCGCGTTTGCAATGAAGTTCTTGTCGACTTCCCTTGTGCCTTGAAAGGCATTGAAGAAGACGCCAAAGAATACGAGGACGATGACCAACATGACCTTGGACATCAGGCCCAGGCCGAACATGACGACGAAGGAGGAACCAAGCACGATGCGCGGAACGGCATTGATGACTTTGAGGAAGGGGCCGATCACCTCGGACAGGAACTGGATCCGTCCCATCGCGACCCCGAAAACTATGCCGAGAGCCGTGCCGATGAAGAAGCCGATGAGGGCCTCTTCAATGGTTACCGTGATCTGCTGGCCCAGGGATCCGTTGTCGGTCCCCTCGGTGACCCAGATGTAGAGCTGCTTCACAATGAGACTCGGCTGCCCGTAGAGCAGGGCGTCCAGGGCTCCGGCCCGGACCAGCAGCTCCCAGCTGCCCAGGAGCAGTATGACGATGCCGAACTGGACCCCCAGCACAGTGAGCCGGCGTCGGGAGGCAAATCTATTTCGTCCCCCGGAACCTTGCGGGGCGGCCCGGGGCTTTTCCTCCGGCGCGGTGGCAGTTTTGTCCAGGCTTGTCATGGTCATTCGGCGTCCGTTCTGTCCGGCTTGGCGCTCCGGGTTGTCTGGGCATAGGCAATATCCACTTCCTCACGCAGGGCTTCCCAGATGTTCTGGTAGATGTCGATGAACTTCTTGTCGAAGCGGATTTCCTGCACAACGCGCGGCCGCGGCAAGTCAATGTGGAAGGTTGCCTTCACACCGGCAGCCGGTCCGGCCGTCATGACAACCACCTTGTCGGCCAGCGCGATAGCCTCCTCGAGGTCATGCGTGACAAATACGACGGCAGGTTTGCTTTGCTCCCACAGGGTGAGCAGCTCGGTGCTCATCTTGGCGCGGGTCTGCACGTCGAGGGCGCTGAATGGTTCATCCATCAACAAGAGCTCGGGCTCGTTGATGAGGTTC
Organism: Arthrobacter sp. 05N428_2; assembly: GCF_056397065.1. Lineage (NCBI taxonomy): Bacteria > Bacillati > Actinomycetota > Actinomycetes > Micrococcales > Micrococcaceae > Arthrobacter > Arthrobacter sp. 05N428_2. The sequence continues at coordinate 332,016 of NZ_JBFTMR010000002.1, forward strand.
TGGGCAAGAGCCACGCGCTTGCGCATGCCCCCCGAGAGCTGGTGGGGGTAGTTGTTCTCGAAGCCGGCAAGCCCGACTCTGCGAATCCAGTCCCGGGCATCCCGGTAGGCAGAATTCTTCTGCACGCCCCGGTACCGGGGGCCTGCTGCCACGTTTTCCAGGACGGACTGCCACGGCAGGATCGCGTCCGTCTGGAACATGAATCCTGCGTTGGGGGTGATCCCGTCAACCTCCTTCCCGAAGACGCGCACCGACCCTTCGGATGCTTTTTCCATTCCCGCGGCCAAGGTCAACGATGTTGACTTGCCGCACCCCGTCGGCCCCACAATCGCGCAAAACTCTCCGCGTTCCACGCGCAGATCAAGGTTGTTCAAGGCGGTATAGCTGGAACCGTCCGGGGTACGGAATCTCTTTGTTGCTGCCGTCATTTCTATTGCCGGGGACGTGGCAGCTGCCGCCGTCCGGCCGTTCGTTCGTGATTCGGACACCGTCGTCACTCGAATCCTCTCTTCGTCTTCGTTGGCTTGCGTGAAGTGGATCACATAAGCTTTGTCGACCTTAGAAAGAGATGACCGGTGAAGAAACGCTTGAGTAACTTGTGCAACAAAGCCGCGATGTTGCACGTTTCGTGCATTTTGTGCACGACGACGACGTCGCCCCGGACCGGTGGCCCCGGTGTCCCCGCCTGCGGGCTCGGGTGAGCTGGAGCGGCGCCTGGGCGTCCCTTGTCCGCCACGGACGCACTCGGACGTTGACCGCGCAGATCCTGGTCTGGATGCTGTCCATCCTGGTCCTCACCGTGACCATGGGCGGCATGGTGTTCACCCTGATCAGCAACCAGTCCCTGGACCGCCAGTACCAACTGCGGGCCCTGGGCATTGCGGCCAGCGTCTCGCAAATGCCCCAGGTACGTGCGGCGCTGCAGGCCGGGGATCCGCAACACACGATCCAGTGGCTGGCGGCAGGCGTGGTCGATGCCGCCCAGCCGGCCTACGTCGTCGTCACTGATAGTTCCGGCGTCCGATTTTCGCACCCGAATCCGGCCCTGATCGGACAGCAGCTCGAAGAGCCGGTGGCAGTCCTTGACGGACAAACGCACTTGGGGGTGAATGCCGGAAGCCTGGGCACGTCCGCGAATGCGAAGGTGCCCGTTCGATCCGGTGACGGGTCAATCATCGGTCAGGTTTCTGTTGGCATCCTCGTCACAACGGAGCAAGGCGACCAGATCCAGGAGGCCTGGCTCATCGTCGGATTCTCGGCCGCGGTCCTGGCGCTGGGCGTTCTGGGTTCGCTCCTGCTGGCCCGCAGAATCAAACGCGTCACATTTGATTTGGAGCCTGCGGAAATTGCTTCGCTGCTGCAGGAACGCGAGGCGTTGTTGCACGGAATCCGGGAGGCCGTCGTCGGGCTGGACGACGACGGGTTGGTGACACTGATCAACGAGGAGGCACGTCGACTGCTCAAAGTTGAGGCCGCCGTCGTGGGTAAACCGGTGACCGATCTGGTCCCTCCGGGCCGGCTGAGGGACTTACTGACCGGGGCTTTGCCGGGCGCAGACCAGGTTGCGTTGACGGCGGATTCCCTTCTTGTCGTCAACCGAATGCCGGTGGTGCTCGCCGGCAGGAGCATAGGCTCGGTAGTGACCATTAGGGACCGCACTGAGACAGAAGCCCTGATCCGGGACCTTCACTCCGTGCACGGACTGATGGACGCGATGCGTGCCTTGGAGCACGAATATGCCAACCGGTTGCACGTCGTGGCGGGGTTGCTTGAAATGGGTGAGCATTCGAAGGCCAGGAACTACGTTTCCCAGATCTCCGACACGTCGAGGTCGCTCGGGGAGGGGTTGCGCGGACGAATTGCGCCGCCGGAGCTCGCAGCCATGCTGCTGGCCAAGATCACCGTGGCAGCAGAGCAGGACGTGCTCATTAGCGTGACGGAGGATTCCCGGCTGCATCAGACAACTGTTAGCCCCCATTCGCTGCTGACAATTGTGGGCAACCTTCTTGACAACGCAGTGGACGCGCTCGCCAACACTCCGATGCCCCGACTCGTGACCATCCAACTGGATGACGCGGACGGCGTCTTTATTGCGGTTCGCGACAACGGCGCCGGAGTTCCTGCCCATACTATTGACCAGGTCCTGGTTGACGGTTACACGACCAAGGAAGCCCGGCCCGGCATGCGGCGCGGGATCGGACTGGCCCTGGTAAGCCGGATCGTCCGCCGAGCAGCCGGCACCCTGGATGTGTTTCCCGGCCCGGGAGGACACTTTGAAGTATGGCTCCCAGCCGATCCGCGGGCCCCCGGACCGAACGACGAGGAAGTTCAATGATTAGAACGCTGGTAGTCGACGACGACTTCCGGGTGGCACGCATTCACGCCTCACGTCTGGCACGGGTGGATGGCTTCGAGTGCGTAGGGGAGGTTTACACTGCCGCGGCCGCCCGCGAAGCGATCGAACGTCTGCAGCCGGAGCTACTCCTGCTGGACGTCCATCTGCCCGACGAAAACGGGATTTCCCTGCTGCGCTCACTTCAAGTTGCCGGCACCCAGATTGATTCGATCATCATCACCGCCGCACGTGATCTGAACACGGTCCGATCAGCCATGAGCAGCGGAGCCGTCTACTATCTGGTCAAACCCTTCAGCTTCGACCAACTGCGCCTCCAGCTCGATGCCTACCGGCGCTGGCGCCACGAACTGGAATCCGCTGTACGCGGAGATCAGTCCACGGTTGACACCCTCTTCAACCTGCGCCGGGCCGCTGTCGAGCCTGCGGCGGCTCCGCAGCACCGGCTTCAACCGACCATGCAAAAAGTCTTCGACGCCGTCCGGAGCTCGCCAAACCCAATTGGCGCGGCGGACATAGCCGACCAACTCGGCGTCAGCCGGCCTACAGCCGCCCGCTACCTCAGCGCCCTTGAGCGCAAAGGACTGGTCGTGCTGGATCTCGCCTACGGGGGCACCGGGCGGCCCCTCAACTCCTATACGGCTCAATCAATCGCCGCCAAGCCGCCGCAGCGCCAGGGTGACGGGGCATCGCGAGGCTAACTCGTGAGGCGGCCCGGGACTGGATGACCAGCAGTCGATCCCTCAGGAAGCTTCTTCAGCCGTTTTCAAGCACCTGGCGCCCAATGCCCGATGATGGAGTCATGCGAAGGGTTATTGGTTGGCTGACGGCGGCAATCATCGTCACGCTCATCTTTGGAAGCGTCTATGGTTCGCTCCAGCAGCTGGGCCGCCGCTCAGCCAATGCGGCGCCTGCGGCGGCGGCCTCGGCAGAGGTTCAGCAGCTCGGTTCGGAGACGCTCACCGCGCCGCGGCTGGAGCTGACACCGGACACCGGGGTCTTTGTCATCGTGTACGGCGCGGACAACCAGCCGGTGTCCGGGACGGTCAATCTTCATGGAACGCTTCCCGTCCTGCCCCCGGGCGTGCTGCAGTCCGCCCGGGACATCGGTTCCGATGCTGTGACGTGGGAGCCGGAGCCGGGCCTGCGGATGGCGGTTGTCGCGCGGCCGGCGGCGGGCAAGGTCGTCGTCGCCGGGCAGTCCCTCACCCCCTACGAGGACAGGGACAAGATGGTGCAGTTTTTCCTGGCGGTTGGATGGCTGGGAAGCGTTCTTGTGCTGGCCGCGGGATATGGGGCAACCGAGTTGCTCCGCCGCCGCCGTCCGCTTCCGACGTCATGATCCGGTGGTGACTTATCCGCGGCGACGCACCGTGCCGAGGGCGACAGCCGCCAGAGCCAGTGCCAGGGCGCCGGCGAATAGAGCCAGCTGCCGACGCCGAGCCGTATCCGAAGTCCAAGCCGGGCGCGCAACTTTGCCGTCGCTTCGATCCTGATCCCCGGCCGGCAGTAGCCCCTCGTATTTCTGGCTTTCGGTGATGCCCTCGGACCTGAGGACACGCCGCTCCTGGAGTGCGGCCTCGAGGTGCTGGTCGGGAACTGTCTCTATGCTGTCGGCGGCAACTGCGGCGGGAAGGTCCACAATGTACGTCTTTCCGAATGCCGCATCCGACGCCACTGCGTCCAGCCATGGTCCCGGCTGCCGGCTCAGCCCGCGCTCGGCGAATGCCTTGGAGAGCATTGCTTTGATCTCCGACAGGGACTTCCCGGGAGCCCGTTTGACAACATCGAAGATCGCCAACTGCCGCTGTACGTTGTCCGCATTCGCCGGTGTAGGACTCTCCACAGCGGGTCTCCCTCTGTCGACGGCGGGCGCCCCCGGGAGTGCGCGGTGCCGGTTGTGAAATTGTCGAAGCCTGCGTCTTTTGTGGCGCAAGGTCAGTCTAGCGAGAGCTACCGCTTCCGGACAGGATCGCGGGGACCCGCGACAGGAACTCTTCAACCACGGCGGCGAACTCGTCGGGCCGTTCAATCTGCGGCATGTGTCCCGTGTTCGAAAAGACGTGCTGCTCGGCGCGGGGCAACGCCGTGACAGCTGCCTCAAGGTGGCCGAACGGAAGGATGTGGTCCCGGTCGCCCCACACCACCAGCGTCGGAACGTCCGACTTCGCCAGGGTGTCAATGAGTGCCGACCGCCATTCGGCCCGAACCCCGGAGATGGTCCCCAGATCGCGGGCGATGTCGAGGAGCGTTTGGCGGTGCGCGGACTGTTGCGACAAGGCGAATGCATGGCCAACGCGGGCGTCGGTTACCAGCGCTTTGTCGTAGAAGAGGGACTGGACGGTGCGCAGTGATGCTTTCTTATCGGGGCGCATGAGCACTGTCGCGAGCGGCCGGACCGCGAGCAGGCGCAGCACCAGCGCGACCTCCTTGCCGAACCCGGCGCTGTTCGCCAGCACCAGGGCGGAGACGCGGTCGGGGTGGTCGGCAGCCAGCTTCATGGCGACGGCCCCGCCGAGCGAGTTGCCCATCACGGGCAGCGGTCCGTGCACCCCCAGAGCGTCAAGGAAACCCGGGAGAGCGCCCGCGAGGCTCGCCAGGGTGGCCCGCCCGGAAGGCCGGTCGGAGTACCCGAAGCCGGGCAGGTCAACGCTGTAGACGGTGTGCCGTGCCGCGAGGCGCTCGTGCTGCTCGGTCCAGTCTTCGAGGCTCTGGCCGATGCCGTGCAACAGCAGCACGGGGTCCCCGCTGCCGGTCTTCCGGTAGCGCAGCCGTGCGCCGTCGACGTCGATGTGTCCTGTTCCGGGAAGTTCGAGGGGATCCCGGGCCGCTGCCGGGGCTAGCGGTCCGGAAGCCTGCACCCGTTGCCCGCGCCGGCCGAACCGAACGTGGTCCGTCAGCCTGCCGGCCCTGAGCAGGGCGAAGTCGCGCAGATAGTTCTGGTGCAGCCGCCAGGGTGAGCGTGAGCCCTGCCTTGGCAGCTCGCCCGCGCCGCGCAGGATGTAGCCGGCCTTCAAATCGATCAGCGAACTCAGGACGCCGTTTGCGACGCTCGTGGGTGCCTTGGGCGCCACCCACTGCAGGTTCTGACGGTCGAGATACTTCAGCAGCCGGCAGATGTAGCCTGCCACCAGGTCCGCTTTCAGGGTCCAGGAAGCGTTGGTGTAGCCGATGGTGAGCGCAAAATTCGGAACGCCCTCCAGCATCATGCCCTTGTAGGTCAAGGTCGTCCCGGTGTCCACGGGCTCGCCGTCGACGGTGAGCGTCATGCCGCCGATCACCAGGAGGTTCAGTCCGGTCGCGGTGACAATCACGTCGGCCGGTATCGAATCACCCGAAGCAAGGGCAATCCCGTCCGGGGTGATCCGCGAGATCTGGTCGGTCACGATGTCGGCGGTGCCTGCGCTGATCGCACGGTAGAGATCGCCGTTGGGGATCGCGCAGAGCCGCTGGTCCCAGGGCTGATACGACGGCGCCAAGTGCGTGTCCACCGCAAACCCTTCCGGCAGCTTGGCGATGGCCGACTTGCGGAGGATTGCCTTCATCGTTTCCGGCCGCCGTCGGCTGAGCTGGTACGTGAACATCGAAAACAGAATGTTCTTGACCCGTACGACGTCGTACGCCAGTTGCGCCGGCAGCTTGCCCCGGAGGCGGTCGGCCAGGTGATCCCGCGACGGCACGGGGGCGATGTAGGTGGGGGAGCGCTGCAGCATGGTCACCTTGGCGGCAGACTTCGCCATCGACGGCACCAGCGTCACGGCGGTGGCTCCGCTGCCGATGATAACCACCTTCTTCCCCGCGTAATCGAAGTCCGCCGGCCAGTGCTGCGGGTGCACGATCGAGCCGGCGAAGGTCTCCGCCCCCTCGATGGCCGGGGTGAACCCCTCGTCATAGCGGTAATAGCCGGAGCACACGGACAGGAACGAGCAGGTGAACGTGACCGGCTCGCCGGCACCGGATTCGGCGTCGTCCGGTCGGTATTCGCCGGCCGACGTCTGGACCGCGGTGACGGTCCACAGTGCGGTTTCGCTTGACCACTCCGCCGACACGACCCGGTGATTCAGCCGGATCTGGGATGCGAGGCCCTCGTCCGCAACGGTGGCCTCGATGTACTCGCGGATCGAATCGCCGTCGGCGATCGCTTTGGCCCCGGCCCAAGGCCGAAAGGAGTAACCGAGGGTGTACATGTCGCTATCGGAGCGGACGCCCGGATACCGGAAGAGGTCCCAGGTTCCTCCCACCGCACCCCGCGACTCGAGGATGGCGAAACTCTTCCCCGGCATTTCGCGCTTCAGCCTGCTGGCAAAACCGATGCCGCTCAACCCTGCTCCGACAATCAACACATCCACGTGCTCGCTCATCAGGCCACGTTATCGACTCAAAGTCGAGAGAGTCAACAGTGTGTTGATAGGCCGCGCTAGGATAGGCCCATGGCTCAACGAGGCAGACGTACTGCAAGGGTTTCGGGGGATGAGCGCCAGGACGCGATCCTTATCACCGCCGAGGCGCTCATTGGCGAGCGGGCCTTCGACGAGATCTCGATCGAGGAGCTGGCCAAGGGCGCGGGCATCTCCCGTCCGACGTTCTATTTCTACTTCTCGTCCAAAGACGATGTGCTGCTGGCCCTTCTGGATCGCGTTATCACCGAGGTGGAACACCGCGTCGGCGACTTGCCGCGGGACTTCGCGAGCGACCCCGTAGGAGCCTGGACGCGTTCGATCGGCATGTTCGTCGAGGTGTTCGTGGCCCACCGCGGCGTCGCCACCGCGGCAATCGCAGCGAGGGCCCGCAACGAGGAGGTCCGGGCGCTTTGGTCCAAGTCGATGCAGTCCTGGGTCGACTTCTCGAGCGACGTGATCCGGTCCGAGCAAGCGCGCGGCGCTGCGCCGGAAGGCACCGACCCCCACGACCTGGCGGTAAGCCTCAACCTGATGAACGAACGGGTGATCACTGCGGTCCTCAACCGGGAGAGTCCCGCGATCGAGGAGTCCAGCGCCCTGGACGTGTTGTCAACCATCTGGATCCGCAGCATCTACGGTTCCGTCAATCCCGGGCGCCGGTAACGTCCGCGTCGAAAGGAAGAACTCGAATGCCCCACATCAAAACTTTGACCGTGCTCGGCACCGGAGTGCTCGGTTCCCAGATCGCCTACCAGGCCGCCTTCCACGGATTCGCGGTCACCGCCTACGACATTGACGACGACGCCCTCGAGAAGGCGCGGGCGCGCTTCGCCCGGCTCGCCGGCATCTACCAGGCGAAGGTAGCCGGCGCCTCGGAGGGCAACGCCGAGGCAGCCCTGGAAAACCTCCGCCTCACCGCCGACCTGGCGGACGCCGTCGCCGACGCAGACCTCGTGATCGAGGCGGTCCCCGAACTGCTCGAACTCAAGCGGGACGTCTACCGCAAGCTCGCGGGCCTCGCCCCGGCCAGGACCATCTTCGCGACGAACTCGTCGACTCTGCTGCCCAGCGACCTCAAAGATTCCACCGGCCGCCCGGACCGCTTCCTCGCCATCCACTACGCCAACAACATCTGGGCGCAGAACATCGCCGAGGTGATGGGGACGGCTGAGACCGACACGGAAGTGTTTGACGCCGTCGTCGAGTTCGCCCGAAACAGCGGGCTGGAGCCGATCGAGATCAAGAAGGAGAAAGCCGGCTACGTCCTCAACTCGCTGCTGGTACCACTGCTGAATGCGGCCGCCGGGCTGCTGCTACAGGGGGTCGCCAGCCCGGAGACAATCGACAAAACGTGGCGGATTGCCACCGGAGCGCCCAGCGGACCGTTTCAGATCTACGACGTCGTCGGCCTGACCACCGCGTACAACATCGCCTCGTCCTCCCCGAACGCCGGGTCGCAGGCCTTCGCGCAGTACCTGAAGACCAACTACATCGATAAGGGCAAGCTCGGCGTCGCCACGGGCGAGGGCTTCTACAAATACTGATTCCGCTCCGAGGGGAGGGCACAGGGGAGTAGGGGAAACCTTAGGGTTGAAGGCCCTGTTCTCGCTCAAGGTCCTGGACGGACCGGGACAGCAGGCAGAACTCGTTGCCCTCCGGGTCGGCCAGGACCACCCAGCTGACATCCGGCCCTTGGCCAATATCCGTCCGGACCGCGCCCAGGGCGAGCAGGCGCTCCAACTCCTCGCCGGTGGACACGCCGTCGGCCCGCAGGTCGAAATGCAGCCGGTTCTTGACGGTCTTGCCCTCGGGTACGGCGATCACATCAATGGAAGGGCTGGTTTCATCCCGCGGCGCGATGCTGATGATGTCTGTATCCTCGTCGACAACCTGCCAGTCGAGGACGGCGCACCAGAAGTCGGCGACCACCCTGGGCCGGATCGCGTCGATGGCAAGAGAAGTTAGTTGGCTCGGCATGGCACCACGATAGCGCTTCCTGTCCCCTCTACTTCCAATCTATCCCGCGCAAGGGGGCTTGCGGCAAGGCCCCCGTCATGCCGCACACTGGCTCAGACGTGCCCGGAAGGGGCGAAGGGACACGGCATGGAGAGGCCGGGGTTGTGATGGTGGATGTGATCGTTGCCGGAGGCGGTCCGACTGGGATGATGCTGGCCGGCGAGCTGGCTTTGGCCGGGGTAGACACGGCGATTCTGGAGCGTCGCCCGACGCCGGAGCTGGTGGGCTCGCGTGCGGGAGGATTCCACTCGCGGACCATCGAAATCCTCGATCAGCGCGGAATTGCCGACCGGTTCCTCGCCGAGGGCAAACCCGTCCAGGCGGCATTCTTCGGGAACACGACGCTGGATGTGAGCGACTTTCCTACCCGGCACCCCTATACCCTTGGTCTGTGGCAGAACCATATTGAGCGGATCCTGGCCGGCTGGATCGAGGAGCTGGGTGTGCCGGTCTGCCGGGGGACCGAGGTGGCGGGCTTTGCCCAGGACAACGGTGGGATCGACGTACACCTCGCCGACGGCGGGACGATGCGTGCGCTCTACCTGGTCGGCGCCGACGGCGGGCGAAGTGCTGTCCGCAAGGCAGCCGGCATCGAATTCCCCGGCTGGGACGCGACGCGTAGCAGCCTGATCGCCGAAGTGGAGGTGACCGAGGAGACGCCGGCGGGCGCCCGCATCGACGAGGTGGGAATCCATGGGCTGCACCTGATGGAGGACGGCCGCACCATGCGGGTGGTGGTGACCGAGAAGCGGCTTGGACCGGCAGTCGAGCCCAGCCTGGCTGATCTCGGCAAGGCCTTGACCGACATCTACGGCACCGACTTCGGGATCCACAATCCGACGTGGATCTCACGGTTCACCGACGCGACGCGGCAGGCCGCGGCCTACCGCAGCGGCCGGGTGCTGCTGGCCGGGGACGCCGCGCACATCCATGCCCCGTCGGGCGGGCAGGGGATCGGGCTGGGCATCCAGGACGCGGTGAACCTCGGCTGGAAGCTCGCCGAGGTGGTCAAGGGCACTGCGCCGGACAGCCTGCTGGACACCTACCACGCCGAGCGGCACCCCGCCGGGGCGCGGGCCCTGAAGCACACCATGGCTCAGTCGGTCATGCAGCGCGCCGACCCTCGGATCGGCGCGCTGGCCGATACCGTAGCCGGCCTGCTGACAATCGATGCGGCCCGGAAGCAGCTGGCCGGGCTCATCTCCGGCCTGGACGTCCGGTATGACCTCGGTGAGGGGCACCCGCTGCTCGGGCGCCGGATGCCCGATCTCGACGTCGTCGCCGCGAACGGCACGCTGCGCGTATTCACCCTCCTGCACGACGCCCGGGCTGTGCTGCTCAACCTCGGCGCGCCGGGCAGCATCGGCCCGGGGCTGTGGGCAGATCGGGTTCAGTTGGTGGACGCCACGTACGACGGCGGGTGGGAGCTTCCGGTGATCGGTTCAGTCAGCGGACCTGCGGCCGTGCTGATCCGGCCGGACGGGCATGTGGCATGGACGGGAGACGGGACCCCGCGGGGGCTGGAGGACGCGCTGGCCAGATGGTTCGGGCCGGCGCGGCACTAACCCGTCGTCGCGTTAGCATTGGTCCCAAACAGGTCTTACCAGGAGGATGCATGCCGTACACCGTTGACTTCAAGGACGTCTCTACTGTCGGCGTGGAATCGTCGCCGGTCGCCGAGGCCCTCGCCGGGTTGCGTGCCAACGAGGCCCGCTATTACCGAAACAAGTACGACCACGCCTTTACGGTGAGCCCCGCCGGCGAGGTCCCAGAAACGGTCGAACGGGTCAGCCGAGTCCTCCGGGACGAGCGCGACATCGTCATCGGCTCCCGCCCGCTCGAAGCAACCTCCTTCGAAGTTGACGGCCTGCGGATGGACTACGTTTTCTACGAGTCAGGGCTGTCGATCAATGTCATGTACAGCATCGAGGACGGCGGGAAACGCGCTGTGGGATTCAAACTCGCGGACGGCATGGATGTTCCGGAGGAGTTGGAATCCAAGTTCAAGTTTGCCCGCCAAAAATCGAAGCTGGCGGGCGTTATCCGCGGCTCCTACTTCGTGATCAAGGGTGAATACTGAACGCCCTCAGGGCCGGATCTGACCGCGCCGGGCGTTGGCGGTTTTCAGCGTCTCATTGACGGGAGCGAAAGCGACCCTGTCCAGGAGAAGTTCGACGTCGCGGATCTTGCCAGCCTCGATGGTCAACAGTTCGATGCACCGGACAGCGCCAGCAGCCGTGTCGGTGACAAAGTCGTAGACGACGCAGGCACGGTCCTCCGAGGTGAAGACCTCCCGGACCTCGTTTCTAACCAGCACCGGGAGAAGGCGCTTGAGCGCCGTGGTCCAGCCTTCCTTGCCGAATGTGGCGCCGGCGAAAGTGGCCGCGAGATCGTCATCGAGCAGGTTGCCGACGGCCGCCATGTCGTGGGAGCCAACGGCCTCAATATAGGAGCGTGCCACTCTGTCGACACTGGAATCCAGCACGAGCGTTCCTTCCGTGTGCGGCTAGTTCACCGCGTTTTCTTCGAAGCCTAGCCACACGACCGAGACGCTGAAAAGGTGTGATTGGCCAACGGCCGAGCTTCAGCGGGCGGCAACGGCTGAGCACTACGATCCACGTCCAGGATGGGAGACCCCAATGTCACCGGTACGGCCTTTTGACCATATCGGCATCACCATTGACCTCGGAGGGCTACGGGCTGGTCGGAGGTGTCGGCGAGTACGAGCACAGTTGGCGGACGGCCTACGTGCGCGGTCCGGAGGGCATCATCGTCTCGCTGGCGGAGCGCATCGGCTGAAGCGGCCGCAGCCGACCCGGCGACTCGGGCCTGAGCTGCGGTAAGGCACCCGCCGTCGTCGTCGAGCTCGACACGATCCGGCGGCGGCGCAAGCTGCGCCGCCGCATCCGGCCAGGCTACCGGGCGAGGTACTGCTCGTGCTGCCGGTGTGCTTCGGCCACCTCGGCGCGGATGGTGTCTACATCCTTGGCCTTGTTGCGATACTTCGGGTCCATCTGTTCGATTTGCCGGACCTCTTCCAGCAATGCGCCGTAGATGCGCTCGCGCTCGGCGGGATCCGCGGTGTATTCCAGGTCCAGGTAGCTGACCGCATGCCGGCGGGCGTTGTTGATGGATGTTTGTGCCTTGCCTGCCTTGCTCAGCAGCGACGCCAGCACGGTGATGAACAGCGCGCCGATGATGACGGTCAGGGACAGGCCGGTGGTGATCTCAAAGACCGGAACGGGCTGGCCGGCGTGGATGAACGGCAGGTTGTTCTCGTGCAGGGCATGCAGGATCAGTTTGACGCCGATGAAGGCCAGGATCGCCGCCAGACCGTAGGAGAGGTAGATCAGCCGGTCAAGCAGGCCGTCGATCAGGAAGTACAGCTGGCGCAGGCCCATCAGCGAGAACGCCGTGGCGGTGAAGACAACGTAGACGTTCTGGGTTAAGCCGAAGATGGCGGGAATCGAGTCCAGGGCGAACAAGAGGTCGGTTCCGCCGATGGCCACCATAACCAGCAGCATCGGGGTCAGAACCTTTTTGCCGTTCTCCATGGTGAACAGCCTGTCGCCGTCGTAGTGATCGGAGGTGTGGAAGAACTTGCGGGCCAGGCGGATGATGAAGTTGTCCGCTTCGCCGCCGTGCTCCGGTTCGGGCTTGAGCAGGTTGCCCGCCGTGATCAGCAGGATGAGGCCGAAGGCGTAGAAGACCCACGCGAAAGAGTTGATCAGTGCCGCGCCGAGGAAGATGAAGCCGGTGCGGGCAATCAGCGAAAACACGATACCGAACAGCAGCACCTTCTGCTGGTCCTCGCGGGGAACGCGGAAGCTGGCGATGATGATCAGGAAGACAAACAGGTTGTCTACCGACAGGGCCTTCTCGGTGATGTACCCGGCGAAATACTCCGAACCCATGGCGGAGCCGCCGAAGATCAGGACGAGGACGCCGAAGATGAGGGCGAGGCCCACATAGAGGCCGGACCAGATGGCCGCTTCCTTCAACGTGGGAACGTGGGCCTTGCGGATATGGAAGAAGTAGTCAAAGGCCAGAAGGGCCAGAATGGCCACAATCGTGATGCCCCAGATCAGGGGAGAAACAGTCAACGGGTGCCTGCTTTCGTAGGGAGGGTAGCAGTGAGCCTCGTAAGTCTCTCCGCCCGCCGTCCGGCTGGCCGCTGCACCCGGCCAGGCTTCGGTGCCCGACGTGTTGACGTATGCAGCGCTTCGGAATACTCCCCTACGCACCTCTACTCTAACCGAGATCGGAGCCGGAGACGAGCCAATCAGCCCTGCCCGGCGCCCTGCTGCTGCAGCGCCGGCACGTCTCGTTCACCGTTGCCGACCGGGACCGGACGGTGGTGGAGGCCACGCGCCCCGGCGCCCAGGTCCTGAGCCAAAGCGACACTGAGTGGACGCGGACGGCACTGATCCGGGACCCCCAAGGAGCGGAGTTCACTGCCAGCCAGTTCACGCCCCGGTCGGGCTGAACGGTCCTTCGACCCGCGGAAGGATGGGTCTGCGCCCCGTAAGAAAGTCGCGTCCCGGTCAGTCTGAGCGGTCCGTGTCGAGAACGGTGACGTCCAGGGGCATACGGTTGGCGCGGCGCAGGCGCCCGGCCAGCACGTTGCGCACTCCGCTGGACACCATGGTCGTTTTGGTCAGATAGCGGAATTCCGCTGCGTCCGTGGTTACCAGGTCCAGGAGCGGACGCGCGGCGGCGTCGGGGGTCTGGCCCCAGAGCCCGACGACGACCTGCAGACCGCCCAGCCGACGCTCGTACCCGGCTTGGGACCTGACGTGCCCCAGCAAGTCCGTGGTTACCAGACCCGGGTTCAGGCCGTGCACCCGCACCCCGGTGCCTTGCGTCTCCCGCCGCAACGTCTCGGTGAATTGGCGGACCCATCGCTTGCTCGACGCATAGGCGTTCTGCAGCGCCACCGGCCCGCGGTCGCCTTGGCCGTAGACGTTGACGAGGTCGCCGTGGCCTTGGCCGAGGAACACTGGCAGCGCGATCCGCGAGCCGTGGAAGGTGCCGAGGATGTTCGTGCGCACCACGCGCGTGAAGTCGTCGATCGGAGTGGATGCCGTCGGCCCGAAGACGCCCGAGGTGCCGGCGTTGTTGACCCAGATGTCGAGCGTTCCGCGGCTGAGGGCCTCGTCGCGCAGGGCCTCGACGTCGGCCAACTCGCCGGTGTCGCAGCGGCGTCCGGACGCAGCAATCCCTTCCGCGAGCAGCCGCTCGACGGCGGCCGCGACGTCGTCGTCGGACCTGGACGCCAGAACCACCGCCGCTCCTTGATGTCCCAGCCGCCGTGCCATGGCGAATCCCAGACCGCGTGTCGAACCAGTCACGACCGCCACGCGGCCGCGGAGGACGTCTCGTTGCGAACCCATGCCTCCCTCATACCCGCAGCGGCCGCGGAGGGCAAGAGATTCGGCGCAGTCCGGCGGTTCCGAGGGGCCGGCCTACGTGTCCTGCTGGCGGCGCACCATCTCGGTGATCCAGATGGGCGCGAACGGGGAGGTGCAGTTCGGCGGCGTCGGGTAGTCCTTGAGTACCTGCAAGCGTTCACCGATGCCGATGGCCCGAGCTCTATGCTCGGGATGCTCAATGCCGATCTGAGCCAGGCAGTGGTTCATCGCCCACTGCAGGCGATCCGGGGCGTCCTTCATCTCTGCGTCGATGACGTCGAGCAGTCCGGCGAGGTCGAGGCCCTCGGGCTTGTTCGCCACGCGCTCGGTGGTGAGCGCCCAGCCGGCACTGGCGACCGCCGGCTCCGGATCGGCGAACCAGGCCAGGCGCAGCTCCTCGGTGTGCGGGCTCTTCTTCACTACGTAGTTCACCAGCCAGTCGTGCACCTTGGGGGTGTCCGCCTGGCGCAACAGGGTGTCCAACTCAGCGCTTTCGAACGCCTTGGGCCGGCAGATCAGGATGGCCAGCAGTCTCGCCGCGGTGGTATCCGCCTCCCAGAGTTGGAGTGCGAGTTCCTGCTGGGTCTTTAACTGCTTGGCAAGCGCGCGCAGTTTGCCGAGGTTCACGCCGTGATCGTCGCCGTGTCTCTCGTTCACCGCGCGGGTCTTTGGGTCCTCGAGGGCAGCCAGTTCGGCCAACACCTCGGCGACCGTCGTTCCTGTTCCCGTCGTCCCCGTTACCGCCGTCTGCCCCACGTCAGCTCCTGTTCATCGCGTGTGATGAGCCTACTAGGGCAGTTATTGCGACAAGCTGACGGCAAACGGTACATCCCACCTCCAGGGGTCACACCTGTTGGAACAGGAAACACTCCGGGACGGGGTCCTTGAGGGTCACTGGCCAGCCAGGATCGTCCGGGTCCGCGGCGGACAGCGGGTGCTCTGCCGTGAAGAGGTACCAGTCCGGGAAGGGGTCCTCGGGCAGCAGCTTCAGTTCGAGGTCCTGGTCGGGTTCGGGTTCTTGGTCCGGACCGGGGTCCGGGCCGGCGTCCGCCGTCATTAAGACATTGGGCCAGTGGGGTGGTTCCCAGTCCTGGTGTTCGCTGGCGTAGTGCCGGCCGGCCGGTGAGGTCCAGCCCGGCGGGTGGTCTTTACTCGCTCCGGTGGGTGTCCAGGCGGTGCTGTGTTTGAGGCCGTGGTGTTTGCGGCATGGCTGGCCCAGGTTTGAAATTCCGGTGGTGCCGCCGTCGGCCCACGCCAGCAGGTGGTCCGCCTCGTTATCCAGAGAGGTGTTGTTGCAGCCCGGGAACGGGCACTTGCCGTCCCGGAGCCGGAGCCAGTGCCGCAGGGCCTTCGGGACCCGGTAGCTGGTCCGTCCGATCTCCAGCGGAGCCCCGTCCCGCGGGTCGGTCAACACCCGGTAGAACGAGTCGGCGCCGTCCGCGACCAGGCGGCGGGCCATCGACGGCGGAATCGGACCATACCCGTCCAGTACCGCCGGTTCCTCCGTGGCACCCAGCAGCGACAGGGCCGGGACCATGATCAGGACCTGCGCCCGCGGCGACGGAACTCCACCCGCCACGCCCCCACCCGCACCACCGGCCACGCCGGTCAGGCTGTCGGGCATCCCGTTCCTGAGGAGCCAGCCTGCGGCGATGTCGGCGCGGAGCTGGGACACGGTCCTGGGCTCGTCCGGGCCTTGCAGGGTCCGGGCGGCGGCGGTGGTCCGGTCCCAGATTCCCGCGGCCGTGGCCGCCGGGAGGTAGGCGGAGAGCCAGGCCATCCCGTCCCGGTCCGGGGCGTATTCGACCCGCCGGTCCTCGGCGCTCGTGGCATGGCGTTCCTCGRTGCTGACCGGGTGGTGGCGTTCGCGCCAGGCA